>NZ_JABWDV010000006.1 GCF_013362995.1 Streptomyces sp. TRM64462
GGGCCCGGCGGGGGTCCGACGCGGTCCGGCGGGGGTCCGACGCGGGCCCGGCGAGGGCCCGGCGGGCGGGGGCCGGGGGCGGAGGCGGCGCCCCGGTGGCGGGGCGTCAGCCTATGACGTTGGCCACGCCCTTTCTGGCGTTGGACCAGGCCTTGTCCGGGGACGTCCCCTTGCGTTCGACCTCGCTGAGCGCGTTGGTGATCTGGTCCGCGACGTTCTTGTCGTGCACCCCCAGCACCTGCACCGGCGCCGCCTTCGCCGCGTCGCCGAAGATCTGCCCGATCGGCGCGTCGGAGAAGTACGGGTCCTTGGCGTCCGCGACCTTCGCGATCGCGCCCGTCGACGACGGGAAGTTCCCCTGCTTCTGGAACAGCTTGGCCTGCTGTTCAGGCGCCGTGAGCCACTTGATCAGCTCGTACGCCTCCTTCTTGTGCTTCGCCGCGCGCGGCACCGACAGGTACGACCCGCCCCAGTTCCCTGCTCCGCCGGGCAGCTTGGCGATGTCCCACTTGCCCTTGCCGGCCTCACCGGCCTGGCCCTTGATGTAGCCGAGCATCCACGCGGGGCACGGGAGGGTGGCGAACGACCCGGCGGCGAACGCCTGGTTCCACTGCGGCGACCACTGGTCGAGCTTGGCGCTCAGCCCGGCCGCGGCGGCCTCGGTCGCGGCGTTCCAGGCGGCCTTGACGGCCGGGTTGTCCTCGTAGATGAGCTTGCCGGAGGCGTCGTAGTACCGCTCCTCCTCCTGGCCGATCATGATGGTGAAGAGGCTGCCCACGCTGTCCAGCCAGGCGCTCTTGTCGGGCGCCTTGGCCTTGTACTGCTTGCCGAGCGCCAGGTAGCCGTCCCAGGTGGCCCACTTCTTCGCGAGCTCTTCGCGGTCGGTCGGCAGGCCGGCCTGCGCGAGCAGGTCGGTGCGGTAGCACATCGCCTCGGGCCCGACGTCCGTCCCGAGCCCCAGCACCGCCCCGTCCTTGGTGGTGGCGGCCGACCACTTGGCGTCGGCGAACTGGTCCTTGAGCTCGCCCGCCCCGTACTTCGTCAGGTCCTCGAACTTGTCGGCCTGCCGCTGTGTGACGGAGGCGATCCGCCCGACCTCGATGCCCTGGACGTCGGCGAGCCCGCCACCGCCCGCGAGCCGGGTCTGCAGGGACTTCCAGTAGTCCTGCTCGTCCTCGGTGTCGGTCTGCTTGATGGTGACGCCCGGGTGGAGCTTCTCGTACTCGGCGTACAGCCCGGCCTCCTTGTAGCCGAACGAGCCGAAGAGGTCGACGGTCAGCGTGACCTTGCCGTCGGCGGCGCCGGACGCGCCGTCCGAGGTGCCGCCTCCGCAGGCGGCGAGCAGGGCCCCGGTGAGGGCGACCGCCCCGAGTCGTACGGCGGCCCTTCCGGCCCTTCCGGCTCTGGCGGCTCGGGCGATGGGCATGAGAAGCCTCCCTTGGCTTCGATCGAGCGGGGACCATGTCCCGAGAGGCGCTGAGAGCGCTCTCAAGAATGTGGGGGGAGCGTGCCCCGCCAGGCCCCGTCCCGTCAAGACTCGAACGCGTAACGGCCGACTTGCCGTCCAACTACCGCCCGCGTCCGGTCTATTGACAGCCCTGTTTCAGGAGTTTTACGTTCCAGGCACTTGAGAGCGCTCTCGAAGACTCGAATGGCTCGAAGCCCTCGAAGCCGTCGAAGCCTTCGAAAACCCTCCAACACTCCCGAACGCCTCTCCCGCCGCCCTCACCATGAGGTGACCCAGTGATCCCCATGAGAACCCCCCGCACAGGCGTACTGACCCTGGCGGCCGCCCTGGCCGCCGCCGCCCTCACCGGACCCGCCGCCTCCCCGGCGTCCGCCGCCACCGTCCCCGTCGGCGCGGGCAGCTACTCCGACACCCGCCCGCCCGGCACCTCCGGCCCCACCACCAACACCGGCACCCCCGTCACCCCCAAGGTCACCCCGGCCGCCCACGGCAAGCCGGTCCCCACCAACGACTGGTGGTCGTCCCTCGCCTTCCAGCGCTACGGCGACAACCCGTACTCCACCCCCATGTACGGCCACCCGCTCACCTACCAGGCCACCTCCGCCGGCCTCGACATCGGGTATCCGACCACCCCCGCCGTCGTCGGCGAGGGCCGCCAGTACGAGTACGCCCACAAACGCGACCTCACCCTCGGCCTCACCGGCCTCAACTCACCCGACACCAAGGCCGACGCCTGGTCCGACTGGACCGTCACCCCCTACTGGTCCGACGGCGCCCGCACGCTCCGCGCCACCATCGGCCACGGACTGCCCTTCGTCTACGCCAAGGGCACCGGCGGCAGCGCCCAGGTCACCACGGCCTCCGCCCCCACCGTCTTCGCGGACCAGGGCAACGTCCTCGGCATCACCGTCGCCGGCCACCACTACGCGCTGTTCGCCCCCACGGGCACCGACTGGACGGTCTCCGGCTCCACCATCACCGCGGGTCTCGCCGGCAAGGACTACTTCTCCCTCGCCGTCCTCCCCTCCACGAGCGCGCTGGCCACGTACAAGAAGTACGCGTACAGCTTCGTCACCGGCTCCCGGGCGTCCTGGAGCACGAGCGCCGGCACCGTCCGCGCCACCTACACGCTCACCACGCAGCCCCAGGAAGGCACCGAGACCGGCACCCTCCAGGCCCTCTACCGCCACCAGTGGCTGCACACCACCGACCCGCTCACCCCGTACACGTACGTCTCACCGCGCGGCACCATGAAGGTCCGCGAGTCCCGCACCTTCACCACCACTCAGCGCGCCGCCGGCGTCCTGCCCGCACTCCCCAGGGCGTCCGGCACCGACACGGCCCGCCTGCGCGGCTACCTCAACGAGGTCGTCAGCGCTCCCGACCCGTTCTCCGGCGCCACCGACACCTACTGGACAGGCAAGGCGCTCGGCCGGCTCGCCCAGCTCGTGCCGGTCGCCGACCAGATCGGTGAGACCGGCACCCGCGACCGGCTCCTCGGCCTCATGAAGGGCCGCCTCCAGGAGTGGTTCACGGCGGGCGGCGCTTCCGAGTTCAGCTACGACCGCACCTGGCGGACCCTGATCGGCTACCCCGCCTCGTACGGCAGCGACACCGAGCTGAACGACCACCACTTCCACTACTCGTACTACGTCTACGCGGCCGCGATCGTCGCCCAGTACGACCCGGCCTGGGCCGCCGACTCCGCGTGGGGCGGCATGGTGAAGACCCTCGTCCGGGACGCCGCCAACCCCAGCCGCACCGACTCCGCGTTCCCCTTCCTGCGCGGCTTCGACGTGTACGCGGGCCACAGCTGGGCCTCCGGCCACCAGGGCTTCGCCGCCGGCAACAACCAGGAGTCGTCCTCCGAGTCCACCAACCTCAGCGCGGGCCTCGTCCTGTGGGGCGCCGCCACCGGCGACACCACCCTGCGGGACCTCGGCACCTTCCTCCTCACCACCGAGTCCGAGGCCATCGCCCAGTACTGGTTCGACGCCGACCAGCAGGTCTTCCCGTCCTCCTTCGGCCATGACACGGCCGGCATGGTGTGGGGGAGCGGCGTCGCCTACGCCACCTGGTGGACCGCCAACCCCGAGGAGATCCACGGCATCAACGTCCTCCCCGTGACCGGCGGTTCCCTCCACCTCGCCGCCCGCAAGGACGCGATCCGCCGCAACATCGCCGAGATGGAACGCGAGAACGGCGGCCCCGCCGTTGAATGGCGCGACATCCTCTGGGAGTTCCAGTCCCTCGCCGACCCCGGCGCCGCGAAGGCCAAGTGGGACGCGGGCCACGCCTCGTACACACCCGAGCAGGGCGAGTCGAAGGCACACACCTACCACTGGCTGACCGGCCTCGACACGCTCGGCGCGCCCGACCCGTCGGTGACCGGCGACCTGCCGACGTCGGCGGTCTTCACCAAGGGCACGGTACGGACCTACGCGGCCCACAACCACGGCTCCACGGCCCGCACCGTCACCTTCTCGGACGGCGCCAGGCTCACCGTCCCGGCCCGCTCCACCGCCACGGGCACAGGCACCGCCGACCCCACCGAACCCGGCGACCCGGGCCCCTCCACCGGCAGCACCTTCCAGCTCCGCACCGGCGGGGCACTCACCACCGCGACCGGTGGCACGGCGGGCAGCGACACCATCGCGTCGGCCGGCGGCGCCAACCACGACGGAACCCCGTACCAGCCCCTCGTGTACGAGGCCCGCGGCGTCACCGGCACCCTGAAGCCCGGCGCCGCCACGGCCTTCCGCCTCCAGGTCGACGCCGGGACCACCGTCGCGCTCGGCCAGCAGGCCCGGATCAGCTACGACCTCACCGGCGACGGCACCTTCGACCGCACGGAGACGTACCACTACTTCGCGACGGACCCGGTCACCGGCTGGGAGGAGTACAACCAGACGCGCGGCCTGAAGGCGGCCACCGGCACGCTCGGCCACCTGCGGAACGGCACGGTCCGCCTGGAGGTGTGGCCGGCCATCGGCAACGGCACGGCACGGCTCCAGACGGGCACGGACCGCTCGGTCGTCGTCATCCCGTACGAGTAGGGCGCGTAGGAACAGAGCTCGTACGAGCAGGGCCTGTACGAACAGGGCCTGTACGAGCAGGGCCCGTACGAGAACCGGAGCTCACGCCGACGCCCGGCGTACCAGCTCCGTCGGTGTGATCACCGAGCCCGGGGCGGCACCCGCCGTCCCGGGCTCGCCGTCCTGCTGGAGGCTCCGCATCAGCAGCCTGACCATCAGCCGCCCCATGCCCTCGATGTCCTGGCGGACCGTCGTCAGCGGCGGGTCCGTGGCCTCCGCGACCGACGCCATGTCGTCGAAACCGACCAGCGCGACGTCCTCCGGCACCCGCAGCCCGCGCTCGCGCAGCACCCGCAGGGCACCCGACGCCATCAGGTCGTTGCCCGCGAACACCGCGTCGACGTCCGGGCGCCGCTCCAGGAGCCCCGCCATCGCCAGCGCGCCGCTCCCCTCCGTGAAGTCGCCCCGCGCGACCAGCTCCGGGTCGGCGTCGAGCAGCACGTCCCGGTAGCCGGCCAGCCGGTCCGCCGCCGACGTCTGGTCGTGCGGCCCCGCGATGTGCGCGATCCGCCGCCGCCCCAGCGACAGCAGATACCGCACGGCCTCGCGCGCCCCGCCGCGGTTGTCGGCGTCCACGTACGGCACGGCCGGCTCACCGCTCGCGCCGGGCCAGCCCGGCCGGCCGCCGAACACGGCCGGCACCTGCACGCGCCGGATCACCGACGGCAGCTCGTCGTCGTCGTGCACCGAGAAGGCGAGGGCGCCGTCGACATGGCCGCCGCCCAGATAGCGGGCGACCCGCTCGTAGTCCCCGGGGCCCTCCACCCACAGCAGCACCAACTGCGAGTCGTGCGCGGTCAGTTCGCGACTGATGCCACGCACCTGCTGCTCGAAGAACGGGTCCGAGAAGATCCGGAACTCCGGCTCCGCGATGATCACGGCCACCGCGCCGTTGCGCCGCGTCACCAGCGTGCGCGCCGCGTGGTTCGGGATGTAGCCCAGCTCGTCGACGGCCCGGCGCACCCGGTCCACCAGCGGCTGGCGGACCCCCGCCCCGCCGTTCACGACGCGGGACACCGTCGCCCGGGACACCCCGGCACGGGCCGCGACGGCTTCCAGGGTGGGACGGGCCCCAGGGGTCGGATCGGGCAAGGCGGACTCCTCGGGCGGTGTGTGGCAGGGTGTACACCCGTCAGAATATCCGGTCACGGCGATTCTGAGAGCGCTCTCACTCCGGACCCCGGGAC
>NZ_JABWDV010000055.1 GCF_013362995.1 Streptomyces sp. TRM64462
CGTCCCCGGAGGCCGGTGCCGCGGCGTCCCGGGAAGCCGGTGCCACGACGTCCCGGGAGGCCGGTGCCGCGGCGTCCGGGGACGCCGGTGCGGGTGCCGTCGCCTCCCGTGCCCTGCCCTGCTCCACTCGGGTCCTCCTGCCGCTGCGTACCAAGGCCCGGCTCGCGGTGGATGGGGCCACTGTGCACGATAGGCGCAGGGGCTCACGGTTCACACATCGATCAGATCGGGTAAGGTTAGGCTAACCTGCAAACGATCGTGATTCGGTGGTCCCTGCATGTCCGTCCCCGCGTTGCTGTCCACCCTCCCCGGCTCTCCGGTCGCGGACTCCTATGCCCGTCTCGCCACGGTGTTCCCGGGTCTGCTGGTACGCGAACTCGCCGCGGACGAACGGACACCGCGGGACGACGGCTGGGTCGGCGCGGACGAGCTCGCCGCCGGAGGCCCCGCCCTCGACTCCTTCCTCGCCTGGGACGACGCGCAGGTGCTGCGCGACTACGGCCGCCAGGCCCGGCCCGACGTCGTCGCCAGCTTCGGTCTCCACCGGTACGCCTGGCCCGCCTGCCTGCTGGTGACCGTCCCGTGGTTCCTGCACCGCCGGGTGCCGCGCGTCCCGGTCGCGGACGTCGCCTTCCAGCGGGCGCTCGGCCGCATGGCCGTCCGCGTACGGGAGTTCGCCTGCCTGCCGGACGATCCGGCCGCCGTCCTGCCCGGCGCCCGGGTCGTCCCGGACGAGGAAGCCCTGCGCGGTGAGGTGCGGGCGGCCGTGGCCGAGCACCTGGGCCCGGTCCTGGAAGGGTTCCGGCCCCGGATGCGGCGCGGCAGCCGCGCCCTGTGGGGCATGGCGACCGACGAGATCGTCGAGGGCCTCTGGTACGTCGCCGGGCTGCTGGGCGAGGAGCCCCGGGCGATGGCGGAGCTGGAGCTGCTGCTGCCGGGCACCGCCAAGCCGTACGTCGGCACGGCCGGCTTCCGCGAGCTGACCGCCCCGGACGGCCGCGCCCTGCCCACCCGCGACCGCGCCAGCTGCTGCCTCTTCTACACCCTGCGCCCCGAGGACACCTGCGTCACCTGCCCCCGCACCTGCGACGACGACCGGGTCCGCAAGTTGACCACGGCAGCCGCCGCCGGCTGACATCGGGGGGCTGAAATTCAGCCCGTCCGGCGTTTGAGGACGAGCGCCGTTCAGGCGCGATACGGGGGTCTGGGGGCGGAGCCCCCAGTTGCGGGAGGCCGCGGTCTACAGCCCGTCCGCCCACGGCGGGTTCGCGCCCGGGACCGCGCAGGTCAGGGCCGCGACCCGGGTCGCGTACGCACAGCAGGCCTCCGTCTCCCCGGCCGTGAGCCCGTCCAGGCGGCCGCCGAGCCGCCCCAGTCCCGCCAGGGCGTGCAGCAGGCCCGCCGTGAACGCGTCGCCCGCGCCCACCGTGTCGACGACGTCGACCGACACCGCCGGGACCCTGACACGGGTGCCGTCCAGGGACGCGAGGGCGCCCCGCTCCCCCAGGGTGACCACGACGAGCCGGGCACCGGCCTCGTGCCAGCGGTCGCAGGCCTCCTCCGGGGCGGCGCCGGGCAGCAGCGCGGCGAGGTCGTCGTCGCTGAGGCGGAGGATGTCGGCCAGCGCGCACCACCGGCCGAGCCGCGCCCGGTAGGCGGCGGGCGGCACCAGCAGCGGCCGGACGTTCGGGTCGACCGACACGGTGACCCGGTCCCGTACCTCGGCCAGGTACTCCTCGACGCGCGGCCCGCCGGGCTCCCGGATCAGGGCGAGGGAGCCGGTGTGCAGGCAGGCGGCGCCCTCCAGGGGCGCGGCGGCGAGCTCCTCGGCGGTCCACTGCCAGTCGGCGGACCCCTCGGCGTGGAAGGAGTAGGCGGCCCGTCCGTGGGCGTCGAGGTCCGCGACGGCGAGGGTGCTGGGTTCGGCGGCCGTGACGCAGCCGCCGAGGTCCACGCCGGAGGCGGCGAGACGGGCGCGGAACATCCCGCCGAACACGTCCTGCGACAGCCGCCCGATGAAGCGTGTGCGGGTGCCGAGCCGTGCGAGGGCGACCGCCGTGTTCGCGGGACCGCCGCCGGGCAGCACCCGCAGCGACAGGCCGTCGGAGTACGTGTCGCCGGAGTCCGTGCCGTCGGAGTCCGTGTCGCCGCCGGCCCGGGTGAAGGCGTCCGCGACGCACTCGCCGAGAACGGTGATCTGCTGCCCGGTCATGCCCCCACACCGTAGACGACACGGCGCGTCACGCCACCCGGCAGAGTGGGATCGATCGAACGCGACCCAGCGGCCACGCACAGCGGTTCGAGTCAATCGCACCTATTTGTATGCCCTGCCGCCCCAATGGCGTTCTCTTGCCCCGAAACCCCATGACGCACCCCGCGGGTCGGCCAATATGGCGCACCGAAACGCTGTACTGCGATGCGAGGGACACCGCATGAGACTGACCGACATATCGCTGGACTGGCTGCTCCCGGGCGGTGTGATGCTCGCCGGAGCCGTGGCGGCGGTGGCGGTGCTCGCGCGCGGCAGGCGCGCCGCCGGTGAGAAGGCCGCGGCCGACGACTCCTGGGAACGCAACGAGGAACGCCGCCGCCGCAAAGAGGCGATCTACGGAATCGCCTCCTACCTCCTCCTCTTCTGCTGCGCGGCCGTGGCCGCCGCGCTCTCCTTCCACGGGCTCGTCGGCTTCGGCCGGCAGAACCTCAACCTCTCCGGCGGCTGGGAGTACCTGGTCCCGTTCGGCCTCGACGGCGCCGCCATGTTCTGCTCGGTGCTCGCCGTGCGCGAGGCCAGCCACGGCGACGCGGCGCTGGGCTCCCGGCTGCTGGTGTGGCTGTTCGCCGGGGCGGCCGCCTGGTTCAACTGGGTGCACGCCCCGCGCGGCATCGGCCACGACGGTGCCCCGCAGTTCTTCGCGGGCATGTCGTTGTCGGCGGCCGTGCTGTTCGACCGGGCGCTGAAGCAGACGCGCCGGGCGGCGCTGCGCGAGCAGGGCCTGGTGCCGCGGCCGCTGCCGCAGATCCGGATCGTACGGTGGCTGCGGGCGCCCCGCGAGACGTTCGCCGCGTGGTCGCTGATGCTCCTGGAGGGCGTCCGCACACTGGACGACGCGGTCGAGGAGGTCCGTGAGGACCGCCGCGAGAAGCAGCAGAACCGGCGTCGGCGGCGGGAACAGCAGAAGCTGGACCGGGCGAGGCTGCGGGCGTTCAACCGGCAGCACCGGGCCTGGGGCATCGGGCGCGGGGGACGCCAGGTCGAGGTGCAGAATCTGAACTCCGCGTCGGGCTCCGCCTCGGCCGCCGTCGGGGCGTCCGTCGCGGAGCCCGCCATAGCAGAGCCAGGACAACTGCCGCACGTCTCCAGGCCCTCCCTGCAGGCCGTGAAAGGACCTGAGCCCCGCACGGTCGATCTCACCGCGGAGGACGACACCCAGGCCATCCCCCGGCTCGACTCACTGGAGCAGAAACTGAAGAGCCTGGAGCAGCAGTTCGGCTGAACCGCCGTGCTCTCCGCTCCGCCACCGACGGGTCCGTCTGCCCCGGCAGGCGGGCCCTTCGCCGTCCACGACGCACGGATGCCGTTCGAGTGCCGTTCGGTCAGCGACTCAGGGGCGTCATTCGGCCGGCTTCACGTCCGACAGTTCGAACCACACCACCTTGCCGACGCCCTGCGCCTGCACCCCCCACGCGTCGGCCAGCGCCTGCACCAGCAGCAGGCCTCTCCCATGGGTGCCGTCGTCCGTCACCGGCGTGTACGGGTCGGGCAGTTCGGCGACGAAGTCCCGTACCTCCACGCGGAGCGTGGACGGTCCCAGGAGCGCCGTGACGACCGCGCCGTGCTCGGTGTGGATGAGGGCGTTGGTCACGAGTTCGCTGGTGAGGAGCTCCGCCGTGTCCGCCGGATCGGAGGCGATCCGGTGGGCCCATAACGCGCGCAGCGCGCGCCGCACTCCGGCGACCCCGGTGAGGTCGCCCGCGGCGACGTGCCGCCGCAGCCGGATCGCGCCGGGTATCGCGCCGGGTATTCGGTCCCGCCCGTCCGTCATGGGCTCGATCTCTGCCTGACGCCCCATCATCGTCCCGCCCCCACGTCATCGGCCCTTCCCTCGAACAGGCTCACGGGATCCATGCCCTCGCCTTCCCCGCGTCACGCCTGGGAACCACCGACGGGTGGGCGCACGGAGGGGAGCAGTGGGGCACAGCGGGGTGTCAAGGTCGCGGGATGTTCCGCACGTTGGAGCGGGCCATCTGCAGCATCCGGCCGACGCCGCCGTCCAGCACGATCTTGCTGGCGGAGAGCGCGAAGCCGGTCACCATCTCGGCACTGATCTTCGGTGGGATCGACAGGGCGTTCGGGTCCGTGACGATGTCGACCAGGGCGGGGCCCTTGTGCCGGAAGGCGTCCTTGAGGGCGCCCGCCAGGTGTTTCGGCTTCTCGACGCGTACGCCGTAGGCGCCCGCGGCGCGGGCCACGGCGGCGAAGTCCGGGTTGTGGTTGGCGGTGCCGTACGAGGGAAGGCCGGAGACCATCATCTCCAGATCGACCATGCCCAGCGACGAGTTGTCGAACAGGACGACCTTCACCGGCAGGTCGTACTGGAGGAGCGTGAGGAAGTCGCCCATCAGCATCGCGAAGCCGCCGTCGCCGGACATCGACACGACCTGGCGGCGCCGGTCGAGGAACTGGGCGCCGATGGCCTGCGGCAGGGCGTTCGCCATGGAGCCGTGGCTGAAGGAGCCGATGATGCGGCGGCGCCCGTTGGGTGTGAGGTAGCGGGCGGCCCAGACGTTGCACATGCCGGTGTCGACGGTGAACACGGCGTCGTCGTCGGCGAGTTCGTCGAGGACGGACGCCACGTACTCCGGGTGGATGGGGGTGTGCTTCTCCACTTTGCGCGTGTACGCCTTGACCACGCCCTCCAGGGCGTCGGCGTGCTTCTTGAGCATCTTGTCGAGGAAGCGCCGGTCCGTCTTGGGACGCACCCGGGGCACGAGGCAGCGCAGGGTCTCGCGGACGTCGCCCCAGACGCCGAGGTCCAGCCGGGAGCGGCGGCCGAGCCGTTCGGGCCGTACGTCGACCTGGACGATCCGGACGTCGTCGGGGAGGAACGCGTTGTACGGGAAGTCGGTGCCGAGCAGGATCAGCAGGTCGCACTCGTGGGTGGCCTCGTAGGCGGCGCCGTAGCCGAGGAGGCCGCTCATGCCGACGTCGAACGGGTTGTCGTACTGGATCCACTCCTTGCCGCGCAGGGCGTGGCCGACGGGTGCCTTGACGCGTTCGGCGAACTGCATGACCTCGGGGTGCGCGCCGGCGGTGCCGCTGCCGCAGAAGAGGGTCACGCGCTGGGCCGCGTCGACCATGCGGACGAGCGCGTCGATCTCGGCGTCGCCGGGGCGCACGGTGGGGCGCGCGGTGACGACGTCGTGCGCCCGGGTCTTCTCGGGTGCGGGCTGCGCGGCGATGTCTCCGGGGAGGGCGACGACGCTGACGCCGCCGCGCCCGACGGCGTGCTGGACGGCGGTGCGCAGCAGGCGGGGCATCTGCTGCGGGCTGGAGATCAGTTCGCTGTAGTGGCTGCACCGCTGGAAGAGCTGGTCCGGGTGGGTCTCCTGGAAGTAGCCGAGGCCGATCTCGCCGGACGGGATGTGGGAGGCGAGGGCGAGCACGGGGGCCATCGAGCGGTGCGCGTCGTACAGGCCGTTGATGAGGTGGAGGTTGCCGGGGCCGCAGGAGCCGGCGCAGGCGGCGAGGCGGCCGGTGAGCTGGGCCTCGGCGCCGGCCGCGAACGCGGCGGTCTCCTCGTGCCGCACCTGCACCCAGTCGATGCCGCGGGTGCGGCGTACGGCGTCCACGACGGGGTTGAGGCTGTCGCCGACGACTCCGTACAGCCGCTCGACGCCGGCGTGGACGAGGATGTCGACGAACTGTTCCGCCACGTTCTGTCTGGCCATGGGTCCATCCACGCACGGACCGCGCGGTCACGCCTCCCAGACGGCCACCGCCGTACGGTCATCGGCGTACCCCTTCACCCTCAGCTGGGTGTCGGCGAGGAACGCGGCGAGGCCGGGCGGCTGCGCGGCGCCGTCCCAGCGGGCGGCCAGCTCGTCGGCGAGTGCGGGTTCGCAGCGCAGCGGCTCGGCGAGTCCGGCGCCCGCGAGGAGCAGGGTGTCGCCGGGGCGGGCGATGGAGGCACGGAAGCGGAACGGTACGGCGGGCGGCGGGAGCGGGTCCTCGATGTAGGGGGCGCCGGGGTGCGGGGTGACACCGAGCCGCAGGGTGAACCGGTCGCCGCCGGACCCGGCTTCGGGGACGCGGCCGGCTTCCGGGGGCGGTGATCCGTAGCCGACGACGGGCTCGCCGGTGAGCGTCCCGGAGTCGGGCAGCGGCGGCTCCAGGTCCTGCCAGGCGCCGTCGCGGAGCCGGAACAGGCCGCCGGGTCCGACGCCGAAAAAGACCCGGGTACGGCAGCCGGGGTCGGCCGTCAGGAGCAGACAGCGCAGGTCGGCGGTGTACGTGTACGTGTCCTGTCCGGCGCCCCGTTCGGCGGCGCGTTCGGCGCCCCGTTCGGCGGCGCGGGCGCGGAGCTTGCCGTAGGCGCGGTCGGTGAGCCGGTGCAGCCCGGACTTGAGGTCCTCGCGGCGGCCGGCGGCGATGTCCTGCGCGAGGCGGGTGTGGCTGCGCCCGACGGCCTCGCCGATCCAGCGGCACGCGTCGGCGGCGGCGAGGTGCGAGCCTTCGGCGCCGCGGGTGCCGGTGGCGACGGCGACGAGCACGAGGGCGTCGTCCCCGGCGCCGAACCGCGCGGTGAGCAGCGCGTCCCGGCGCGGCTCGCCGCGGTAGCGGGCCGAGTCGCCGCGCACGGAGGCCGCCCGCAACGTGAACGTCCCGTACCGGGCCCCGTCGAGCACGGTGTCCGGCACCAGCTCCCCCAGGGC
>NZ_JABWDV010000056.1 GCF_013362995.1 Streptomyces sp. TRM64462
CTGTGCACCTGTATCTGGTGTTCCTCCGCCATCCGCCGGGACGCGAGTCGGGTCGTGGCGGCGCGGTCGGGTTTGCGGGAGCGGCCGGAGAGGGGGATGTCGGCCAGGAGGAGCGCGTCCGGCCGGGCGGTGCCCATGCGGGCCAGGGGTTCGCGCAGGGCTTCGCGGAGGCGGGCGTGGTCGGCTCCGGGGCTCGGCTGGACCACGGCCACGAGGCGTTCGTCACCGTCGCCCGCCGGGACGCCCACCAGCAGCGCGAGGTCGACGCCCGGGACGTGCAGGGCGGGCTCGTACAGGCCCGGGTAGATGTTCTCGGCGTGTCTGAGCACCATGTCCTTGCAGCGCCCTTCGAGGACGACGCGCCCGTCGGCGGCGATGTGGGCGCGGTCGCCGGTGGCGACCCACG
>NZ_JABWDV010000057.1 GCF_013362995.1 Streptomyces sp. TRM64462
CGCCGTGGCGGGCGGTGCGGCCTGGAGCAGGTCGGTGGGCAGGAGGACGACGGCCGTCGTGCCGCCGTACGCCGAGGGGCGCAGCTGGACCTTGATGTCGTGTCGGGCGGCGAGTCGGCTGACGACGAAGAGGCCCAGCCGGTCGCTGTCGAAGAGGTCCAGGTCCTCGGAGTGGGCGATGCGCCGGTTGGCGTCGGCCAGTGACTGCTGGCCCATGCCGAGGCCGCGGTCCTCGATCTCCAGGGCGTAGCCGTTGCCGACGGGCTCGCCGGTGACGCGGACCTTGGTGTGGGGCGGGGAGAACTGGGCGGCGTTCTCGATGAGTTCGGCGAGGAGGTGGGTGAGGTCGGCCACGGCGCCGCCGGTGACGGCGGTCTCGGTGAGCGGCCGTACCTCGACGCGCGCGTAGTCCTCGATCTCGGAGACGGCGGCGCGTACGACGTTGGTCAGCGGGACGGGTGTCCGCCAGGCCCGGCCCGGGGCCGAGCCGGACAGGATGATGAGGCTCTCGGCGTGCCGGCGCATGCGGGTGGTGAGGTGGTCGAGGCGGAACAGGTCCCCGAGTTCGTTGGGGTCGTCGGCGCGGCGTTCCATGCTGTCGAGCAGGGTGAGCTGGCGGTGGACGAGGACCTGGCTGCGCCGGGCGAGGTTGACGAAGACTCCGGAGATGCCGCCGGCCAGTTCTGCGCGTTCGGCAGCGGCTTCCAGTGCGGCGCGGTGGACGGTGCTCAGGGCGTCCGCGACCTGGCCGATCTCGTCGTGGGCGGGTCGTCCCGCGGCCGCGGGTGCTTCGCGGTGGAGGTCGAGTTGTTCGCCGGCGCGCAGGCGGCGCATGGCGTGCGGGAGTTCGCGGTGGGCGATGTCGAGCGCGGAATTGCGGAGGCCGACGAGTTCGACGACGAGGGAGCGGCCGATCCGTACGGAGATGACGAGGGAGGCGGCGACGGCGGCGAGACCGAGGACGACGGCGGCGCCTGCGGGCGTGAGGGCGCCCCCCGCGAGGGGGTGGGAGCCGTCGCCGGTCGGCTTGCGGGCCTCGTTCTCCAGGGCGGTGAGGGCACCGCGTACGGCGGCGTGGGCGGCGTCCCAGCCGGCCACTGGTACGGCGGTGGCGGCGCGGCGGCCCGGCGGTGCGGCGGCTATGCGGTCCTCGGCCGCGGTGAGCTGCCGGTAGGCGGGGGCGTCGGTGAGGCGGCGCCAGGTGGTGCGGGCGGGATCCCGGAGGTCGGTCGTGGCGGATCCGAGGAGGGTACGGCGGGCTTCGGCGGCGCCGTTGAAGGCGCGGTGGCGGGGCGCGGCGAGGTCGCGGGTGAGGTGGGCGGCGGTGAGCAGGGCGTCCTCGCGGGAGAGCAGTTCGCGCGCGTGGGCGAGTTCGAGCGCTACGCGCGCGTGGGCTCCGTCGCGGGCGTCGGGGAGTGCGGCGAGGGCGCCGTGGACGGCGAAGGCGGCGGTGATGGTGGCGGTGTAGCCGTCGTGGAGCCGGTCCAGGGCTCCTGACGGTTTGGCCGTGCGGGCCTGGGCGCGTAGTTCCTTGAGGTGCTGGGCCTGGCCGGTGAACCGGCGGACGCGGTCGGCGACGTCGCGGGGCAGGTCGCCCGCGTCGGCGGCGGTGTGTGTGCCGTCGAGGCGGAG
>NZ_JABWDV010000058.1 GCF_013362995.1 Streptomyces sp. TRM64462
CACACGCCGGCGATGACCTCCGCCGCCGCCGCCCCGCACACCCTCGCCGCGCCGTGCGTGGCGATGTGCAGCGCACCGCGCGGCGGAGCCTGGTTCAGGCCCATCTCCACCACGACGGTGCCGGGGCGGGCGTCGAGCAGCCCGTCCAGCGCCTCCCTCATCCAGGCGTGACGGTGCGCGTCGCGCACGACGGCCACGATGCGGCGCTCCCCGGCCGCCCGCAGCACGTCCTCCACGGCGGCGTCCGCGCCGTAGGTCCCGGTCCGGGTGCCGGGCAGCAACCGGTCCAGCTCGGCGGCGATGCCCCACGGGGTCTCGTCGCCGACAGCGATGTTCGGCACGGGCGTGAACGACGCCACGTACGGGCCTTCGGCCGGCGCCTCGTACGGCTTCTCACCCGCCGTGACGCGCAGCGCCCGCCGCGCGGCCACCAGGCCGATGTCGGTGCCGGCTCCCGTGTCGGTGCCGGCTTCCGTGTCGGTGCCGGCTTCCGTGTCGGTGCCGGGCGCGGTCCCCTCCTGCACCGCCGCGCCCGGCCCCGTCCGAGCCCCCCTGGCCGGGTGCGACCGGACCCAGGACGCCAGCGCGCGCACCCGCGCGGCCGCGTCGGCCAGTCGCTCCTCGGGCAGTTCGCCGGTCCGTACCGCGGCCACCAGCGCGTCGCGCAGGCGCAGTACGGTCTCCTCGTCGGCCAGGCCGCCGCCGACGCACAGGGCGTCGGCACCCGCGGCGACCGCGAGGACGGAGCCGCGCTCCATCCCGTACGTCGATGCGATGGCCTGCATCTCCACCGCGTCGGTGACGATGAGGCCGTCGTAGCCCAGCTCACGCCGCAGCAGACCGGTGAGGATCCGCGGGCTCAGCGTGGCCGGGTTGTCCGGGTCGAGCGCGGGCAGCAGGATATGCGCGCTCATCACCGATTTGGAACCCGCGGCGACGGCCGCGCGGAAAGGTACCAGCTCACGGGCGTGCAGTGTGTCCGGATCCACAGCGATGAGGGGCATCGCGTGGTGCGAGTCCACGTTGGTGTCGCCGTGTCCGGGGAAGTGCTTGGTGCACGCGGCGACGCCCGCGGACTGCATGCCCTCGATGTAGGCGGCGGTGTGCCGGGCGACCAGGTCGGGGTCGGAGCCGAACGACCGCACGCCGATGACTGGATTGTCCGGGTTCGAGTTGACGTCGGCGGACGGCGCCCAGTTGAGGTCGACGCCGCAGTCCGCGAGCCGGCGGCCCAGTGCGTGGGCGACGGCCCGGGTGAGGCCGGTGTCGTCGACGGTGCCGAGGGCGAGGTTGCCGGGGAACGAGGAGCCGGTGCGCACTTCGAGGCGCGTGACGTCGCCGCCCTCCTCGTCGATGGCGACGAGGACGTCGTCCCGCTCGGCGCGCAGCGCGGCGGTGAGCCCGGCGACCTGTTCGGGTGTGACGACGTTGCGGCCGAACAGGGCGACCGACCCGAGGCCCTCGCCGATGCGGCGGAGCACCCAGTCCGGGGGTGCGGTGGTGCCGGCGAAGCCGGGCTGGAGGACGGTCAGGGCGTCACGGGTGAGGGCGTCGGGGGTGCCGGAGGTGCCTGAGGTGCCGCGTACGAGTGTGGTCATGGTGCGGCGTCATCCCTTCACTGCGCCGGCGGTGAGGCCCGCGGCCATCTTGCGCTGGACGAGGAGGAAGAGGATCACGATGGGGACGGCCATCATGGTGGAGCCCGCCATCATCGGGGCGTACTCGGTGCCGTTCTTGGTGATGAAGTTGCCCAGCCAGACGGTGGCCGTCTGGTTCTGCTGGCTCATCAGCATCAGGGCGTACAGGTACTCGTTCCAGGCCTGGATGAAGCCGTAGACCGAGGTGGCGACCATGCCGGGGGCGAGCAGCGGGAACACGACCCGGACGAAGGCGCCGGTGCGGGTGCAGCCGTCGACCATGGCCGCCTCCTCCAGCTCCTTGGGGATGTTCACGATGAAGCCGCGCAGGGTCCACACCGTGAAGGGGAGGACGAAGGTCAGATACGTGATGACGAGGCCGGTCAGCCGGTCGTACTGGCCCAGGTCGTTGAGGAGCAGGAAGACCGGGATGATCATGGCGACCAGCGGGACCATCTGGACCGCGAGGATGCCGACGATCACGATCTTGCGGCCGCGGAAGGCGAACCGGGAGATGGCCAGCGCGGCCAGCATGCCGACGGCGATGCCGATGACGACCACGACGAGCGAGACGGTCATGCTGCGCCCGACCGGTCCCCAGAAGTCCGCGATCTGCAGGGCCCGCTCGAAGTTCTCCAGCGTGAACGTGGAGGGGAAGAAGTGCGGGTCCGGGTCGATGGCGTCCTTGGCCGGCTTGAAGGCCGTGTTCACCATCCAGTAGACGGGGAAGCCGAGGGTGACGAAGACGAGCAGGCCCAGCAGGTTCCAGCCCGCCTTGGACTTCCGGCGGCGCGGCCGCGGCGTGGCGGTGGTCGTGGTCACTCCACCTCTCCGATCTTGAGCATCTGACGCATGTAGACGGCCACCGCGCCGAGCAGCAGGAAGACGGTGACGAGGGCGATCGCGGAGCCGGTGCCGTAGTCGTTGACGACGAACGCCTTGTCGAACGAGTAGGTGGTGAGCACCTGGAACTCGGGCTCGGGGTGGCCGTTGCGCATCACGTACACCTGCGGGAAGACGCCCATGTCCCAGATGACGGAGAGCGTCGTCAGCATGACGATGATGGGCTTGAGGATCGGCAGCGTGACGTAGCGGAACACGCCCCACGCGCCGGCGCCGTCGAGGCGGGCGGCCTCCTCCAGCTCCTTGGGCACCTGGGTGAGGCCGGCGCTCAGCGTGATGACGACGAACGGCACGGCGCCCCAGACCACGAGCAGCATGATCACGGCGAGGCCCTGGGGGCCGCTGGCGAACCAGTTGTGACCGATCATGTCGACGCCGGGCAGCTTGTCGATCAGCCAGTTGAGTACGCCGTAGTCGGCGTCGAAGAGCCATTTGAAGATGGCCGTGGCGACGATGATGGGCATGCCCCAGCTCGCCACGAGGACGATGCTGACGAGCGCCTTGACCCATGGCGAGACCCGCTGGAGCAGCAGGGCGATCAGCATGCCGATGACCATGGTGAGGATCACCGCGCCGCCGGCGAAGACGACGGTGCGCAGGACGACGGTCCAGAACTCGCCGTCGGTGAGGATCTTGGTGAAGTTGGCGAAGCCGACGTTCTCGGCCTCCTGGAAGCCCCAGAGCTGCGGCTGGCCGAACTTCTGGAAGGAGAGGCTGACCAGGCGTACCAGCGGATAGCCCAGGACGAGGACCAGGACCGTGAGGCAGGGGGCGAGCAGCAGCCAGGGGACGCCCGCCCCGGCTCCGCGGCCCCGGCCGGGTCCTGTGGTCCGCTTGCCGCCCGGTGTGCCGGGGGCGCCGGCTCCCCGGCCGGACGACGGTGGCGACTGCCGCACCGGCGGCACCTTCGCGGTGGTTGTGTCTGCGGCACTCATCCCGTGCTCCTCAGCGGTCCCTCTCGTGGTACGGGAGCCGGGGCCCCGCCGGCGTCACGCGCGCGGCGGGGCCCCGGCCACAGGTCACTTAGTGTTGATGACCTTGTCGATCGCGGCGTCCGCCTCCTTGGCGGCGTCCTCGACCGACTTCTTGCCGTTGGCGATGTCGATGAGCATCGTCTTGAGGATCTGGGCCTTCTCGACCTGGCCCCAGCCGGGGGCGGTCGGCACGAACCAGCTCGACTCGGCGGCGGTGGCGGGGACCGTGGTGGCCGGGTCGGCCTTCAGCGGGGCGAGGTCCGCCTTGTTGTTGGGCAGGTTGCCCTTGCCGATGAGGCCCTTCTGGCCCTCGCTGCCGGTGTAGGCGGCGATCCACTCGGCGGCGACGCCCTGGGCCTTGGACTTGACCGGGATGGCCAGGTCGGAGCCGCCCAGGAAGACCGGGAGGTTCTTGCCGGACGGGCCGGGCATCACGAAGTTCTCGAGCTTGTCCTTGAGGCCGCCCACCTTGTCGTTCTTCGGGTCGGCGGCGGTGGCGCCCTCCCAGGCGGCGGCGAAGATCGTGGCGGCGTTGCCCTGGCCGTAGACGACGGGACGGTCGGCCTCGTCCTTCGTCTTGTCGCCGTGCATGTACTTGCCGACGATGTCCTTGTACGCCTTGAGGCCCTTGAGGGACTCGGGCGATGACAGGTTCGCCTTCCAGTTCTCGCCCTCCTGCTCGGCGATGGAGCCGCCGGCGTCGTAGACGAACGACATGGCCGCGTACCAGTCGGGGGACGGCTGGTACCAGGCGCTGAACTTGTCGCCCTTCTTCGCCTGGATCTTGTCGAGCGCGGCGGTCAGCTCGGCCCATGTCTTCGGCGTGGCCGTGACGCCCGCCTCGGCGGCGACGTCCTTGCGCCAGGTGCCGACGCGGCCGCCCGCGTAGTAGGGGACGCCGTAGGTCTTGCCGTTGTAGGTGACGGAGTCCTTGAGGGCGTCCAGCCACTTGTCGGAGTTCTCGAACTTCGACGGGTCGACCTCGGCGAAGGCGCCCTTCACCATGTAGCTGATCATCTCGGAGTTGCCCATCTCGACAACGTCCGGGGCCTTGTCCGTCGCGAGGACGGCGTCCAGCTTGGTGTTCTTGTCGGGCCAGCCGTAGTACTCGTGCTTGATCTTGATGCCCGGGTACTTCTTGGCGATCTTGTCGTCGGCCGCCTTGACCAGCTCGGGCCAGTTGTTCTGCGCGTCGACGGTCAGCCAGACGGTGAGCTCCTTGGCGTCGCCGCCGGCGTTGTCCCCACCCTTGTCGGAACCGCCGCACGCGGCGACTCCGGCCATCATGCCCGCGACGCCGATCGCCGCGATGAGCTTGCGCTTCACGCCACCCTCCTCAGGGATGCCTGCAACCCCTGCCCACCGCGAAGACCTACGACGTACGACGAACGACGAGTACTGCTCGTGGGGCTGGGCCTGGTCTTTAATGGTTTAGACCAGTAACCCGGAGCTTGGCCTAGACCTTTAGGGGTGTCAAGGGTGTATAAGAAGGGCTGTTGGGTCCGTTATCGGACCGACACCTGAGGAGGGGCGACGACCCGTGACCGGTCCGTGCCACCATGTGAGCCGCGACAGACGGAGGAGCCGGTGACGGCAGCAGCACAGGAGTCGGGAAGGCAGGCCATGGCCACGCACAGTGGCGGTACGGAGACCGCGGCCGGGACCGCGCCGGAGAACGGCACGGTGACCCGGACGGCTCGCGTGCCGAAGTACTACCGGCTCAAGCGGCACCTGCTGGAGATGACGGAGACGATGCCGCCCGGCACGCCCGTGCCGCCCGAGCGTACCCTCGCCGCCGAGTTCGACACCTCGCGCACCACCGTCCGGCAGGCCCTCCAGGAGCTGGTCGTCGAGGGCCGCCTGGAACGCATCCAGGGCAAGGGGACGTTCGTCGCCAAGCCCAAGGTCTCGCAGGCGCTCCAGCTCACCTCGTACACCGAGGACATGCGCGCCCAGGGCCTGGAACCGACCTCGCAGCTCCTGGACATCGGCTACATCACCGCCGACGACACCCTCGCGGGGCTGCTCGACATCCAGCCCGGCGGGCGCGTGCTGCGCATCGAGCGGCTGCGGCTCGCCAGCGGCGAGCCCATGGCCATCGAGACCACGCACCTGTCCGCCAAGCGCTTCCCGGCGCTGCGCCGGTCCCTCGTGAAGTACAGCTCGCTGTACACGGCGCTGGCCGAGGTGTACGACGTACGGCTCGCCGAGGCGGAGGAGACCATCGAGACGTCCCTGGCCACCCCGCGCGAGGCCGGGCTGCTCGGTACGGACGTGGGCCTGCCGATGCTGATGCTGTCGCGGCACTCGCTGGACGCCCAGGGCGAGCCCGTCGAGTGGGTGCGGTCCGTGTACCGGGGCGACCGGTACAAGTTCGTCGCCCGCCTCAAGCGCCCGGCGGCCGACTAGGGTTCGCCCGCGCTCCCGTCACACTCGTCACACACGTCACATCTGTCACTGCAGTCACACCGTTATCAAGTGACGGGTTCCCTGCAGCCGAACGGTCGCCTAGATTTCCCGCATCGCCGCACGGCTGATCATGAGGGGACGGTGCTGCCGTATGTCGGAAGTGACGCAGGAGAAACCACCGGTGGTGACTCCGGTCCGGGTGGTGATCGCGCTCTGCCTGTTCGCACCGTTCGTGGCGATGCTCTGGGTGAGTTCGTACGCGAAGACGGACCCGCAGCTCGCCGGCATCCCGTTCTTCTACTGGTACCAGATGCTGTGGGTGGCCGTCTCCACGGCGCTGACGATGGTCGCGTACAAGCTCTGGCACCGTGACCAGCGCGCGCGCAAGGGGGGTGCGTCGCGGTGAAGGACGGTGTGAACGGCGTCGCGCTCGCCGTATTCGTCTTGTTCTTCCTGCTGGTGACGGTCATGGGCTTCATGGCCGCGCGCTGGCGCAAGGCGGAGAACGAGAACAGCCTCGACGAATGGGGCCTGGGCGGCCGCTCGTTCGGGACCTGGGTCACCTGGTTCCTGCTGGGCGGCGACCTCTACACGGCGTACACGTTCGTCGCGGTCCCCGCGGCCATCTACGCCGCGGGCGCGGCCGGCTTCTTCGCCGTGCCGTACACGATCCTCGTCTACCCGCTGATCTTCACGTTCCTGCCGCGCCTGTGGTCGGTCTCGCACAAGCACGGGTACGTGACGACGTCGGACTTCGTGCGCGGCCGCTGGGACTCCAAGGGCCTGTCGCTGGCGGTCGCCGTCACCGGCATCCTGGCCACGATGCCGTACATCGCGCTCCAACTCGTCGGCATCCAGGCCGTGCTGGACGTGATGGGCGTCGGCGGCGGCGAGTCCACGCACTGGTTCATCAGGGACCTGCCGCTGCTCATCGCGTTCGGTGTCCTCGCCGCGTACACGTACTCGTCGGGGCTGCGCGCACCGGCCCTGATCGCGTTCGTCAAGGACACGCTCATCTACATCGTCATCGCGGTGGCGATCATCTACATCCCCATCAAGCTGGGCGGCTTCGACGCGATCTTCGGTGCGGCGAGCGAGAAGTTCACGAGCACCGGCAAGGGCGCGCTCGTGCCGGGCGAGGCGGGCCAGTGGACGTACGCGACGCTGGCGTTCGGCTCGGCGCTCGCGCTGTTCATGTACCCGCACTCGATCACCGCGACGCTGTCGTCCGGCAGCCGTGACGTCATCCGCCGCAACACCACGATCCTGCCGCTGTACTCGGTCATGCTGGGTCTGCTGGCGCTCCTCGGGTTCATGGCGATCGCCGCCGGTATCAAGGTGGAGAACGGCCAGCTCGCCATCCCGCAGCTCTTCGAGACCATGTTCCCCGACTGGTTCGCGGGTGTGGCGTTCGCCGCCATCGGCATCGGCGCGCTGGTGCCCGCGGCCATCATGTCGATCGCCGCGGCCAACCTCTTCACGCGCAACATCTACAAGGACTTCCTGAAGCCGGACGCCACGCCGGCGCAGGAGACCAAGGTGTCCAAGCTGGTGTCGCTCCTGGTGAAGGTGGGCGCGCTGGCGTTCGTCCTGACGCTGGACAAGACGGTCGCCATCAACTTCCAGCTGCTGGGCGGTATCTGGATCCTCCAGACGTTCCCGGCCCTGGTCGGCGGTCTGTTCACGCGCTGGTTCCACCGCTGGGCGCTGCTCGGCGGCTGGGCGGTCGGCATGGTGTACGGCACGTGGACCGCGTACAACGTGGCGACGCCGACGCAGAAGCACTTCGGCGGTTCGTCCGCGGCGATCCCGGGCATCGGCGAGATCGGCTACATCGGCCTCACCGCGTTCGTGCTGAACCTGGTCGTGACCGTCGCCCTGACGTTCGTGCTGCGCGCGCTCAAGGCCCCGGAGGGCACCGACCAGACGTCGCCGTCCGACTACACGGCCGACTCGGGCGACCCGGGCGTCAAGACGGAGCTGCCGAAGGTGGGTGCCGGGCACTGACAGCAGCCGCACAGACGGCGAGGGCCGCCGTACGTCCCGGTCACCCGGGACCGTACGGCGGCCCTCGCCCTGTCCGTCCTGACGGTCGCGTCAGAGCAGGCCCAGCACCAGCTTGACCGCGCGCTCGATGTCGTCCCACTCCTCCGGGTCGACGCGCCCCGCGAAGTCGCCGAGCCGTCCCGGATCGACGGCCGTCATCTGCTCGACGAGGACCACCGTGGCCGTACCGTTCATGTCCAGCTTCGGGTGCAGCAGGCCTGGGGCGGCGCTCGTCGATGTCGGCGCGACGATCAGGGTCGACGTGGTGAGCACCTCGGTCTGGAGAACGACCGCGTAGCGCGTCCCCCTCTGCTCATGGCCGACAGCATCCCTGCGCGGACGCAGCCGGTAGACGTCACCACGCACGGAGGTCGTCCATGTCCGCCCGCACCTCGGCGAGCTCCGCCTGGTAGGCCGGGTCGTTCCGCCACGCCGCGAGCTCGGCGGCCGCCTGACGGTACTGCTCGCGCACGTACGCCTCGTGGATCGCCGCTCTTATGGCGTCGGACGCCGTCATGTCCCGCAGGGCCGCCAGCGCTTCGAGCTCACGGTGGGTGTCCGCGTCCGGACGGAAGCTGATGGTCTTCGGCGTCATACCCTCCATCGTAATACGCCACGCATTACACGCAAGCGGTTCGCGCGCCCACAGGGCAGACTGCCTCCCCATGGACTTCACGATCAGAGCGATACGCCCCGACGAGCACGCAGCGCTCGGGGAGATCAGCGCCCGGGCCTACCTCGACGGCGGGCTGCTGACGTACGGCGAGGACGACGGCTACCTGGACGTGCTCCGCGACGTCGGGCGGCGGGCCGCCGAGGCCGAGGTGCTGGTCGCCGTCGACGCGGACGGCACCGTGCTCGGCGGGGTGACGTTCGTGCCCGGCGGCGGCCCGTGGGCGGACATCGCACAGCCCGGCGAGGCCGAGTTCCGGGTGCTGGCCGTCTCCCCCGCCGCGCGCGGCCGGGGTGTGGGCGAGGCGCTCGTCCACGCCTGCGCGGACCGGGCGCGTGCCCTCGACGGGTGCGGACGGCTCGTCCTGTCCGTCGTCAGCGTCGCCACGGCCGCCCGCGCGCTGTACGAGCGGATGGGTTTCGTCCGCACCCCGCACCGCGACTGGGACCCGCTGGAGGGCGTCCTGCTGCTCACGTACGAGCTGACGCTCTGACACGCCGACAGACACAGCCACTACATCTGGGGGGTGCCGCATCAAGCGCCCCCCACATGTATGCTCATGCTCGCTGTCGCGCAGGGGAATCCGGTGAGAATCCGGAACTGTCCCGCAACGGTGTGATCGGTGTGCTTTCGCGCACCCGCAGTCCGATGACCTGCCGTCAGTGCGCCCGGACCGTCCGGCCCGGGTGCCCCAGACGTCCGGGCCTCGTGGAATGGGCCGGTGGACGCGGTTCACGCACACCCCGATGCCGCCGGGTGTGCGCGCCCCGCTCCCCCGCCGCCTGCCCGCAGGGCCCCGAGCCGAGCGAGGGAGAGCCTCCACCGTGACCATCGCGCCTGCGGATCCGGCCTCAGCCACCACCGGAGTCGACGCGCCCGGGACGGCGCTGCTGCGGACCCTGACCGACCTCACCGCCGACCTGCCCGACGCCGACCCCGGCCGGGTCGCCGCCGCCGCGCTGCGCGGCCGGCACGCCGGGTCGGACGAGGCGGAGCTGCGGGAGCTCGCCACCGAAGCCGCCGCCGGGCTGATCGCCGACGACCCGGCGTACTCCCGGCTCGCCGCGCGGCTGCTGGCCAGGACCATCGCGGAGGAGGCCGCGGGCCAGGGCGCGGTGGCGTTCTCGGCGTCCGTCGCCGTCGGCCACCGCGAGGGGCTCGTCGCGGACCGCACGGCCGCGTTCGTACGGCTCCACACGGACCGCCTGGACGCGCTGGTCGACCCGGCCGCCGACGACCGCTTCGGCTACTTCGGGCTGCGCACCCTCTACTCGCGCTATCTGCTGCGCCACCCGATCACGCGCAAGGTCGTCGAGACCCCGCAGCAGTTCATGCTGCGCGTGGCCTGCGGGCTCGCGGAGGACGACAGCGTACGGGCCGTGGAGGAGGTCGAGGCGCTGTACGGGCTCATGAGCCGCCTCGACTACCTGCCGTCATCGCCCACCCTGTTCAACTCCGGTACGCGCCACCCGCAGATGTCGTCCTGCTATCTGCTGGACTCGCCGCTGGACGAGCTGGACTCCATCTACGACCGCTACCACCAGGTCGCGCGGCTGTCGAAGCACGCGGGCGGCATCGGCCTGTCGTACTCGCGCGTCCGCGCCCGCGGTTCGCTGATCCGCGGCACCAACGGCCACTCCAACGGCATCGTGCCGTTCCTGAAGACCCTCGACGCGTCGGTCGCCGCCGTCAACCAGGGCGGCCGCCGCAAGGGCGCGGCCGCGGTGTACCTGGAGACCTGGCACGCGGACATCGAGGAGTTCCTTGAGCTCCGCGACAACACGGGCGAGGACGCCCGCCGTACGCACAACCTGAACCTGGCGCACTGGATCCCGGACGAGTTCATGCGCCGCGTCAACGCCGACGCCGAGTGGTCCCTGTTCTCGCCGTCGGACGTGCCCGAGCTGGTCGACCTGTGGGGCGAGGAGTTCGACGCGGTGTACCGGGCCGCCGAGGCCAAGGGCCTGGCCCGCCGTACGCTCCCGGCCCGCGACCTGTACGGCCGGATGATGCGGACCCTCGCGCAGACCGGCAACGGCTGGATGACGTTCAAGGACGCCGCCAACCGCACCGCCAACCAGACCGCCGAACCCGGCCGCACCGTCCACTCGTCGAACCTGTGCACCGAGATCCTGGAGGTCACGGACGACGGCGAGACGGCCGTCTGCAACCTGGGCTCCGTGAACCTGGGCGCCTTCGTCGACACGGCGGCCGGCGACATCGACTGGGAGCGCCTGGACGAGACCGTCCGTACGGCCGTCACCTTCCTCGACCGGGTCGTGGACATCAACTTCTACCCGACCGAGCAGGCGGGCCGCTCCAACGCCCGCTGGCGGCCGGTGGGCCTGGGCGCGATGGGCCTCCAGGACGTGTTCTTCAAGCTGCGGCTGCCGTTCGACTCGCCCGCGGCGCGCGCCCTGTCGACCCGTATCGCCGAGCGGATCATGCTCGCCGCGTACGAGGCGTCCGCCGGCCTCGCCGAGCGCCACGGCCCGCTCCCGGCCTGGGAGAAGACCCGCACCGCGCGCGGCGTCCTGCATCCCGACCACTACGACGCCGAGCTGACCTGGCCCGAGCGGTGGGCTGCGCTGCGCGCCCGCATCGCGACGGCCGGCATGCGCAACTCGCTGCTCCTGGCGATCGCCCCGACCGCGACGATCGCCTCGATCGCGGGCGTCTACGAGTGCATCGAGCCGCAGGTGTCGAACCTGTTCAAGCGCGAGACGCTGTCCGGCGAGTTCCTCCAGGTCAACTCGTACCTGGTGGAGGACCTGAAGAAGCTCGGCGTGTGGGACGCGCAGACCCGCGAGGCGCTGCGCGAGTCCAACGGCTCGGTGCAGGGCTTCACCTGGGTGCCGGCCGATGTCCGGGAGCTGTACCGCACGGCGTGGGAGATCCCGCAGCGCGGCCTCATCGACATGGCAGCCGCCCGCACCCCGTTCCTGGACCAGTCGCAGTCGCTGAACCTGTTCATGGAGACGCCGACCATCGGCAAGCTGTCGTCGATGTACGCGTACGCCTGGAAGCAGGGCCTGAAGACCACGTACTACCTGCGGTCCCGCCCGGCGACCCGGATCGCCCGCGCGGCGTCGGGCACGGCCGCGGCCGCCGCTCCGATCCCCGTCCAGCAGGCGGCGCCCGACGCGGACGCCGTCGCCTGCTCCCTTGAGAACCCCGAGTCCTGCGAGGCCTGCCAGTAATGAGCACCACCCGTAACACCAACCTCCTCGACCCGGGCTTCGAGCTGACCCTGCGCCCGATGCGCTACCCGGACTTCTACGACCGCTACCGGGACGCGATCAAGAACACCTGGACCGTGGAGGAGGTCGACCTCCACTCCGACGTCGCCGACCTCGCCAAGCTCACCCCCGGCGAGCAGCACATGATCGGCCGCCTGGTCGCGTTCTTCGCGACGGGCGACTCGATCGTGGCGAACAACCTCGTGCTGACGCTCTACAAGCACATCAACTCCCCCGAGGCGCGGCTCTACTTGTCCCGCCAGCTCTTCGAGGAGGCCGTGCACGTCCAGTTCTATCTGACGCTGCTCGACACCTACCTCCCCGACCCGGAGGACCGCGCCGCCGCGTTCGCCGCCGTGGAGAACATCCCCTCCATCCGCGAGAAGGCGCAGTTCTGCTTCCGCTGGATGGACTCGGTCGAGAAGATCGAGCGCCTGGAGACCCAGGCCGACCGCCGCCGCTTCCTGCTCAACCTGATCTGCTTCGCCGCGTGCATCGAGGGCCTGTTCTTCTACGGTGCCTTCGCCTACGTGTACTGGTTCCGCTCCCGCGGCCTGCTGCACGGCCTGGCCACCGGCACCAACTGGGTGTTCCGCGACGAGACGATGCACATGAACTTCGCCTTCGAGGTCGTGGACACCGTCCGCAAGGAGGAGCCGGAGCTCTTCGACGACGAGCTCCAGCGGCAGGTCACCGACATGCTGAAGGAGGCCGTCGAGGCGGAGCTGCAGTTCGGCCGCGACCTGTGCGGCGACGGCCTGCCCGGCATGAACACCGAGTCGATGCGCGAGTACCTCCAGTGCGTCGCCGACCAGCGCCTCCAGCGCCTCGGCTTCGCCCCGGTGTACGGCTCCGAGAACCCGTTCGCGTTCATGGAGCTCCAGGGAGTCCAGGAGCTGACGAACTTCTTCGAGCGCCGCCCGTCCGCCTACCAGGTGGCCGTGGAGGGCTCGGTGGATCTGGACGAGGACTTCTGACCTGGACTTCCGACCTGGACTTCTGACATGACCGAGGGGGCCCCGCTCGTAGCTGAGCGGGGCCCCTCGCGACGTGCCGCACGGCTCAGTCGTTGGGGACGACCGGGTAGCGGGGCGTGCCCTCGGCCATCTGCCGCAGCGCGTCCTTGCGGTCGCGCTTCGACAGCCGGTCGATGTACAGGTAGCCGTACAGGTGGTCCGTCTCGTGCTGGAGGCAGCGGGCGAAGTAGCCGGTGCCGCGCACCTTGATCGGGTTGCCCTTGACGTCCTGGCCGTGCACCTCGGCGTAGTCCGGGCGGGCCAGCGAGGCGTACGCCGTGGGGACGGACAGGCAGCCCTCGTTGGAGTCGTCGAGGATCCGGCGGTCGGCCGGGAGTTCCTGGAGCACCGGGTTGATCACGACACCGGTGTGCCGGACGCCCTCGTCGTCGGGGCAGTCGTAGACGAAGACCTTCAGGTCGACGCCGATCTGGTTGGCGGCCAGGCCGACACCCTCGGCGGTGCGCTGGCTGGCGAACATGTCGTCGACGAGCTGGGCCAGCTCGTCGTCGAACGCGGTGACGTCCTGGCACTCCTTGTGCAGCACCGGGTTGCCGACCACCGTGATGGGACGGGACGTGCCGCGCTCGCGGTGGGCCCGCTCGCGCTCCTCGCAGTCCTCCGTGTCGACGATGTAGCCCTCGTCGTCCACGGGCAGGGTGGTGGTGCCCTGCTGATCCGTCTCCTGCTGCGCCATGTCGGTCGTCCGCGCCTTCCCTGAGTCCCGTGCTTCGTGCCCGTACAGAGTACGGGGCCCCGGTGACAGGCTCAGCAGACTTCCTCCAGATCCCGCCACTCCCGGCTGTCCGGGCTGTCCGCGACCCAGCCGTCCAGCAGGCCCCGCACCAGACCGGCGGGCGCCGCGATGCCGCACTCGCGCTCCGGCACCCACAGGTCCCCCGCCGTGCGGTGGCCGAGCGGGCCCGGGTGGCCGGGCTCGCTGTGGTCGTGCGGGTCGAGGTGCTCACCGTCGCCCTCGGCGCTGGGCATCCGGGACTCGGAGCACGCCCGGCACAGCAGCCGCACCGACGACGACCAGTCCTCGGCGGCGAACCCGGCGTCCGCGGCGAGCTGCTCCAGGGCGTCCCGGTCGGCCTCGGTGGCGGCCTCCAGGAGGACCACCCAGGTGGGCACGGGCGACGGGGCCCACAGCTCGATCTCGTCGAACACGGGGTAGCTGTGCCCGGTGGCGGTGGTGCGCTCGCCGTTGGGGACGCCGTCGTGCAGGACGACCTCGCCCCAGCGGCGCCCGGACGACGGCAGCGGGATGGACAGCACCTCGATACGGGCCGGGTCGAGCCGGCGGCCCCACACCACCTCGGCCTCGCCCTCAGGCGACAGCCGCACGGCGGCGCTGCCCAGCTCCATCCCGGCCGGCTCACCGCCGGGCGCCGAGCTGCCGGGCACCTTCAGCCCGTACGCCTGCCAGGCGCGGCGGGCCAGCGGCCAGTCCTGGAGCGCGGTGGCGGCGATGCCGACGTTCCACCAGTCCGGCGCCCCGGTCTCCCGGTCGAGCAGCGCCACGGCACGCAGGCCCGCGGCCCGCGCCTGCTCCCAGTCGTGCCGGAACTTGTGCAGCAGGGCCAGGTTGAACCAGGACTCCGACAGCCAGGGCTCCAGATCCGCGGCCCGCGTCAGCAGCGCGCCGGCGTCCTCGTACCGCCCGTCCCCGATCAGCGTGAACGCGCGGTCGGTGGCCTGCCGCCACGAGGCGGAGGGCCGATGCCGTACCTTCCCGAAGATCCTCACGATTCCCGCCTACCGGTCACTGAAGGTCACTGCCCCCGGACACCCTCTTGCTGGCATCCAACCATGCCCGGTCGCACGCCCGCTCATTACCCATGGGTTACCCCGGTACCCGGCCCGCGACGCCGCCGCGGGCGAGGACTCTGACGAGCGATTCCACCACCGCGGGATGGTAGTCCCGGGCCGTTCCGAGACGGAGGTGCTCCAGGGCCCGGAGCGCCCCCTGGGCGGTTTCCCCGGACAGATCGTCGTACGCGTTCACGGCGCGGACGATCCGTGCGGCGAGTGGCTGTTCGCGGTACGGGTCGGCCTGCCGCTCCACGACGACGGCGACGGCGGCCGGGACGCCGGTCTGCCGGACCACGGCGCCGCCGAGGAGCGCGATACGGCGCTGCTCGTCGGCGGGCAGCAGGGCGGTGGCGCCCTCCGGGACCGGGTCGACGAGCGACAGCTGCCCGATGTCGTGCATGAGCGCCGCGTACTCCAGGACGGTCAGCTCCTCGCCGGACAGCCCTAGCTCGCGGCCGACGGCCTTGCTGAGCACGGCGACGCGGTGGGCGTGCCCGGCCGGCGTGTACCCGGCGACCTCGGTGGACCTGGCGAGGGACGCGATGGTCTGGCGGTAGGTGCGGCGTACGGAGGCGTAGCGGCCGAACGCGAGCTGTGTCAGCAGCAGCGGTACGCAGAACACGGGCAGCGCCCAGAGTCCGGCGACGGCCACGGCCAGCGCGATCACGGCGCCGGTCGCGCACACGGCGGACCCGATGCCGAGGAGGGCGCGCAGCTCGTCGCGGAGCAGGGGCGCGTACGGGTACCGGGTGCGGGCGTGCAGCAGCAGGGCCGCGAGCACGGCGTCGCACAGCGCGGTGAGCAGGAGGAGCAGCAGCAGGAACAGGGCGTGGAAGGGACCGTGCCCGGCGGTGGCGGCGAGGACGCCGGTGTTGTACAGGGGCTGGAAGCACACGGCGGCGAAGGCGACGGTGAGGATCCGGCGGGCCACCTGGTCGGGCTCGGGCCCGCGGCCCCGGGCCAGGTGCGGTACGGCTCCGACGAGCACCCCGGCCGCCACCACGGCGACGACCTGGGCGGCGCCGTGGCTGGTGGGCCGGCCGCCGGCCTCACCGAGCAGGGCGTACGCCAGGGCGCCCGCGGCCCCGAGCGGCGCGGGCTCCCGCAGCCGGCCGCCCCGCCGGACCAGCTCCCCGACGGCGACGAGCACCCCGAACGCCAGGGCGACCCCGGGCTCGGCGACCCCGCCCCGGAGCGTCCACCCGAGCCCCCCGACGGCCACGACGAGCGCGGCACCGTGCACGGCGACCACGACCAGCGGCGTACCCGGCACGCGCAGCACGGCTGGGGTGCTTCCCTCTGTCACGCCGCACCCCCAGGCTTCCCGGCGGCCTCCTCGTGCGCTTCGCTTGGGCGGTGCCGCCGGTTCTGCCTGTGGGCATGCGTTCCTCCTGGGGCGATGGGGGTCTCCCCTGCTCGAGCGGAGTCGAGAGCTTGGGGGAGGGTGGGCACAGGCGGAACCGGCCCCTTGGCCGGACCTTCCGTCGCGGGCGCCGACCGCTGGGCGGGAGGGAAGGGCGCGGCCGCCGCGCCCGGTTCGTCGGACGTGACCGCCGTCTGCCAGCCATGGCGGCCCAGCGCACGGGCCAACGCCCGGACCATCGCGGGGTCGAACTGGCTGCCCGCGCACCGCTCCAGCTCGGCGAGGGCCGTGGCGACCGGCCGCGCACGGCTGTACGACCGGGTCGACGTCATGGCGTCGAACGCGTCCGCGACGGCGACGACCCGGGCGAACTCCGGGATCTCGGGCCCGCGCAGCCCGTACGGGTAGCCGGTGCCGTCGAGCCGCTCGTGGTGGTGGAGGATCGCGGCGCGCGCCTCGCCGAGGAAGCCGATGCCGCGCACCATCTCGTGCCCGTACTCCGGGTGCAGTTCGATGACCCGCCGCTCCTCGGGCGTCAGCGGCCCGTCCTTGCGCAGCACCCGCGTGGGCACCCCGAGCTTGCCGACGTCGTGGAGGGTGCCGGCGAACCGGAGGATCTCCAGCCGGGACCCGTCCATGCCCAGCTCACGGCCGATCAGCACCGAGGCGCGGCCCACGCGTTCGCTGTGTCCGCGCGTGTACGTGTCCTTCAGGTCGACCGCCTGGACGAGGGCCCGGATGGTGGCCTGGTGGGCGGCGCGCTCGCGGTGGTACTGGGCGAACACCCAGCTGGAGATGTACATGGGCAGCAGCACGAACAGCGCGGCCGGCCAGCCGTACGGGCTGCGCCACAGCACGGCCGTCATCAGGCCGACCAGGCCGTGCACGGCGTGCGGGGCGAGCGAGCGCCCGAGCAGTCCGCGCCAGGCGGCGCGTGGCGGGACGCGCTCGGCGGTGGCGAGCACGGCGCCGTCGAGGGCGGTCAGCACCAGGCAGAACGCGAGCACCGCGGCGCCCGCCGGCAGCAGGGCGTA
>NZ_JABWDV010000059.1 GCF_013362995.1 Streptomyces sp. TRM64462
GGCTGGGGGCTGCTGCTGAAGGCCGAACACCTCCAGCACAGCGGCTCGTTCAAGCTGCGCGGCGCCGCGAACGCCGTCCTCGCGCTGGGCGGGCGCAGCATCGTGACCGGCTCGTCGGGCAACCACGGGATCGCGCTGGCGCGGCTCGCCGCACCGCTGGGGGTCCGTGTCACCGTGGTCCTCGCGGCCGGTACGAGCCCGGCCAAGGCCGCCCGTATCCGGGAGCTCGGCGGGCGGACCGTCACCGTGCCGGGCGGCGTGGCCGACCGGGAGCGGCGGGCGCGGGCGCTCGCCGAGGAGACCGGGGCGGTGCTGGTGCCGTCGTCGGACCACGAGCTGGTGGTGGCGGGTCAGGGCACGGTCGGCGCGGAGATCCTGGCCGACGTCCCGGACGTCCGCACCCTGTACGTGCCGGTGGGCGGGGGCGGGCTGCTGGCCGGGGTGTGCCTGGCGGCCGGCGGTCATCCCGTACGGATCGTGGGCGTCGAGCCGGCCGGTGCGCCGCGCTACGCCCGTTCCCTGGCCGCCGGGCGCCCCGTCCGGCTGCCGCCCTGCGACACGGTCGCCGACGGGCTGCGCGCCCAGCAGCCGGGGGCGGTGCCGTACGGCGTGGTCGCCGGCCGGGTCGACGACCTGGTGACGGTGACCGACGACGA
>NZ_JABWDV010000060.1 GCF_013362995.1 Streptomyces sp. TRM64462
GCGTCGCCGCCGCGGCGGGCCGTGCGCCAGGCCGCCGACAGGTCGTCGCCGTACGCGCGCGGGGGCTCATCGGAGAGCAGCGCCACGATCTCCGCGGCCCGCCGGGCACCGACCAGCGGCGCGCCGTCCACGAGGGCGCGGGCCAGCCGGGGGTGGACGCCGAGGCGGGCCATCCGGGAGCCGCGCTCCGTCACGCGCCCCGCCGCGTCCACCGCCCCGATCGCGCCCAGCACGCCCCGCGCGGCGGCCATCGCCCCCGCCGGCGGCGCGTCCAGCAGCGCGAGCCCCGACGCCCCGGGGTCACCCCACGCCGCCGCCTGCAACGCGAACCCCGTCAGATCCGCCACCTGGATCTCGGGCGCCGGGAACGCCGGAAGCCGTACGTCCTCCGCCTCCGACCAGCACCGGTACACCGCACCCGGCGCCTCACGCCCCGCACGCCCCGCGCGCTGCCGGGCCGACGCCCGCGACGCCCGCAGCGTCGTCAGCGCGCTCAGCCCCCGCGCATGGTCCACGCGCGGCTCCCGCGCCAGGCCCGAGTCGACCACCACCCGCACCCCCGGCACGGTCAGCGACGACTCGGCGACCGCCGTCGCCAGCACCACCCTCCGCCGCCCGCCGTCCGGCGACAGCACCGCGTCCTGCACCTCCGCCGGCGCCCTGCCGTGCACCTGGAGCACCTCCACGCCCGGCACATCGCCCAGCAGCCCCGCCACCCGCGCGATCTCACCCACACCCGGCAGGAAGCACAGGACGTCGCCCTCCCGCTCCACCAGCGCCCGGCGCACCACCCCCGCCACATGCGCCAGCAGCGCCGGGTCCACCCGCACCCCGTGCGGCGGCCGCACCGCCACGCCCGGCGGCGCCCACACCACCTCCACCGGATGCGTCACGCCCGCCGCCTCGACCACCGGCGCGCCGCCCAGCAGCCGCGCCCACCCCTCGGCGTCCGTCGTCGCCGAAGCCGCCAGCAGCCGCAGCTCCGGCCGCAGCGTCTCCCGCACGTCCAGCAGGAACGCCGCGACCGTGTCCGCGTCCAGATGCCGCTCGTGGCACTCGTCGAGCATCACCACGTCGACCCCGGCCAGCTCCTGGTCCCGCTGAAGCCGCTGGAGCAGCACCCCCGTCGTCACGACCTCGACGACCGTCTCGCGCGACACCACCCGCTCGCCGCGCACCGTGAACCCGACCCGGCCGCCCACCTTCTCGCCCAGCAGCCACGCCATCCGCCGGGCCGCCGCCCGCGCCGCGATCCGCCGCGGCTCGGCGACCACGACCCGGGCACCGCCCCCGGCGAGCACCAGCGGAACCAGCGTCGTCTTGCCCGTACCGGGCGGCGCGCACAGCACCGCGGCCCCGTGCTCCTCCAGCGCCCGCTCCAGCGCGGGCAGGGCATCACCTACGGGAAGCCGCTCCCGTTCCCCCGCACGGATCACGATCAGCGCCTCAGTCCCTCTCGCACACGAAGATCGCCGTCCCGGGGATCAGATTGCCCCGCAGCGGCGACCACCCGCCCCACTCCTGGCTGTTCCACGCCGGCCACTCCGGCTCCACCAGGTCCACCAGCCGGAACCCGCCGGCGACCACGTCTCGTACCCGGTCGCCCAGCGTCCTGTGGTGCTCCACGTACACGGCCCGTCCCCGCTCGTCCTGCTCGACGTACGGCGTGCGGTCGAAGTACGAGGCCGACACCGAAAGCCCCTCGGGCCCCGGCTCGTCCGGGAACGCCCAGCGGATCGGGTGCGTGACAGAGAAGACCCAGCGGCCGCCCGGCCGCAGCACCCGCCGCACCTCCCGGAACACCCGCACCGGATCCGCCACGAACGGCACCGCCCCGTACGCCGAGCACGCCAGGTCGAAGGCACCGTCCCGGAACGGCAGCGCACCCGCGTCCGCCTCCACCAGCGCCACGCCGTCGTCTGCCGCGCCGATGCGCAGGGCGTGCTGGAGCTGCCGGTGCGAGAGGTCCAGGGCGACCGGCCGCGCCCCCTCGGCGGCCAGCCAGCGCGAGCACTGCGCGGCGCCCGCGCCGATCTCCAGGACGTCCAGCCCCTTCAGGGACCCGGCGGGCCCCAGCAGCCGGGCCTCCGCCTCGTCCAGGCCCTCGGGACCCCACACGAAGCGGTCGTCCCCGAGGAACGTGCCGTGCTCGCTCTGGTACTCGTCCGCGTTCCGGTCCCACCAGCCGCGGCTGGCCCGGCTGCTCTCCGCATCGCCCGCGTCACGGCGCGTCGCTTCCGGTTCGTAGTCTTGGATCATTTCGCCCGTCGTTGTAGTTTGCGCTGTGCGCACAGAGGGCGCACAGCGGGCGCACGGAAAGTACGGCGAACGTACGGCGGCGCAGTGTCCGGCGCATCGAGGCACAGCGGGTGCACGCAGGTGACCGCCGCGGACCGCCGCGCACGACGCGTGTGACACATGTGCGACGTGTGTGACACCCGTGGCGTGTCACGGCGCGCCGGTGGCCACCATGGCCGTGGCCAAGCTTAGTTGCGCCGGAACGCGGCGGTGCGCCCCCGCGTGTGCCGTTCGCGCATTGACCGGGTCCGGCGGCCCCCTTATGCTAAAGGTTGCGCTGCGGGCCTGCGCGCCTCAGACGGAGCAGGCCGCGCTCGCATCTGTTGTATGTCCCCTCGGTTGTCGAGGCGCCACTCAGTCTCTGGGAATGGGCGCTTCCTTGGCTGTCCGGCTTCTGCAGCTGCGATACGGGCTCTCGGCGTAGCAGTACCTACGACTTCAATGTCCGTACCGGAGCCCTTTCCCACATGACGAGCAGCACCGAGACCACCGCCACCACCCCGCAGGTTGCGGTCAACGACATCGGTAACGAGGAAGCCTTCCTCGCCGCGATCGACGAGACGATCAAGTACTTCAACGACGGCGACATCGTCGACGGCGTCATCGTGAAGGTCGACCGGGACGAGGTCCTGCTCGACATCGGTTACAAGACCGAAGGTGTCATCCCGAGCCGCGAGCTCTCGATCAAGCACGACGTCGACCCGAACGAGGTCGTCAAGGTCGGCGACGAGATCGAGGCCCTGGTTCTCCAGAAGGAGGACAAGGAAGGCCGCCTGATCCTCTCGAAGAAGCGCGCCCAGTACGAGCGCGCCTGGGGCACCATCGAGAAGATCAAGGAAGAGGACGGCATCGTCACCGGTACCGTCATCGAGGTCGTCAAGGGTGGTCTCATCCTCGACATCGGCCTCCGTGGCTTCCTGCCGGCCTCCCTCGTCGAGATGCGCCGTGTCCGCGACCTCCAGCCCTACGTGGGCAAGGAGCTCGAGGCCAAGATCATCGAGCTGGACAAGAACCGCAACAACGTGGTCCTGTCCCGCCGCGCCTGGCTGGAGCAGACCCAGTCCGAGGTCCGCCAGACGTTCCTCACGACCCTCCAGAAGGGTCAGGTCCGCTCCGGCGTCGTCTCCTCGATCGTCAACTTCGGTGCCTTCGTGGACCTGGGTGGCGTCGACGGTCTGGTCCACGTCTCCGAGCTGTCCTGGAAGCACATCGACCACCCGTCCGAGGTTGTCGAGGTCGGCCAGGAGGTCACCGTCGAGGTTCTCGACGTCGACATGGACCGCGAGCGTGTCTCCCTGTCGCTGAAGGCGACGCAGGAGGACCCGTGGCAGCAGTTCGCCCGGACCCACCAGATCGGTCAGGTCGTCCCGGGTAAGGTCACGAAGCTGGTTCCGTTCGGTGCGTTCGTCCGCGTGGACGAGGGCATCGAGGGTCTGGTCCACATCTCCGAGCTGGCCGAGCGCCACGTGGAGATCCCGGAGCAGGTCGTCCAGGTCAACGACGAGATCTTCGTCAAGGTCATCGACATCGACCTCGAGCGCCGCCGCATCAGCCTCTCGCTGAAGCAGGCCAACGAGTCCTTCGGTGCCGACCCGGCCTCGGTCGAGTTCGACCCGACCCTGTACGGCATGGCCGCGTCCTACGACGACCAGGGCAACTACATCTACCCCGAGGGCTTCGACCCGGAGACCAACGACTGGCTGCCCGGCTACGAGGCGCAGCGCGAGGCCTGGGAGGCGCAGTACGCCGAGGCCCAGCAGCGCTTCGAGCAGCACCAGGCGCAGGTCATCAAGTCCCGCGAGGCCGACGCCGCCGCCGCTGCCGAGGGTGGCCCCGCCGCTCCGGCCGCCGGTGGTGCGCCGACCGGTGGTTCGTACTCCTCGGAGTCGGACGACACCTCCGGTGCTCTCGCGTCGGACGAGGCCCTGGCCGCGCTCCGCGAGAAGCTCGCCGGCGGCCAGAGCTGAACAGCCCCGGCTGTAGCTAGCTCCTAGCTGGTACCACAGAGGCCCGTCCCGTAAGGGGCGGGCCTCAGTGCGTTTCCGCGTACATCCGCGCGACCACGCCGATCCGACGGGAGCGAGCGGTGCGGCCGCGAGGGCAATGGGCGGGCGGAGACCGGGACATGACCCGGAGGTGGGCGGGACCGGGAATGTCAGTGGCTCATGCGACGTTCTTCCGTAGGAATACGAGGAGGAGCGGTAATCGTGCTTGATCCGCAGGACTTGTACGCATGGGAGCCGAAGGGCCTGGCGGTGGCCGACATGGCACTGGCCCAGGAGTCGGCCGGTTTGATCATGCTCTATCACTTCGACGGGTACATCGACGCGGGTGAGGCCGGCGAGCAGATCGTCGAAAGCCTGCTGGACACGCTGCCGCACCAGGTGGTGGCCCGCTTCGACCACGACCGCCTGGTCGACTACCGGGCGCGCCGCCCGCTGCTGACCTTCCGCCGCGACCGCTGGACCGGCTACGAGACGCCGAGCATCGAGGTCCGTATCGTCCAGGACGCCACCGGGGCGCCCTTCCTGCTGCTGTCCGGGCCCGAACCCGACGTCGAGTGGGAGCGGTTCGCCCTCGCCGTACGGCAGATCGTCGAACGGCTCGGTGTGCGGCTCTCGGTGAACTTCCACGGCATCCCGATGGGCGTCCCGCACACCCGGCCCGTCGGCCTCACCCCGCACGGCAACCGCGTCGACCTCGTGCCCGGACACCGCAGCCCGTTCGACGAGGCCCAGGTGCCCGGCAGCGCCGAGGCGCTCGTCGAGTACCGCCTGATGGAGGCCGGCCACGACGTGCTGGGCGTCGCCGCGCACGTCCCGCACTACGTGGCCCGCTCCTCGTACCCCGACGCGGCGCTGACCGCCCTGGAGGCCATCACGGCCGCCACGGGCCTGGTGCTGCCGGGCATCGCGCACGGCCTGCGCACGGCCGCACAGCGCACCCAGACCGAGATCGAGCGTCAGATCCGCGACGGTGACGAGGAACTGGTCGCGCTCGTCAAGGGACTTGAGCACCAGTACGACGCGCTGGCCGGCGCCGACTCGCGCGGCAGCCTGGTCGCCGAGCCCGTGGACCTGCCGTCGGCGGACGAGCTGGGCCGCGAGTTCGAGCGGTTCCTCGCCGAACGCGAGGGCGACACCCCGTAAGCGAAGGGCTCGGGTGTGTGCGGGGGGCGCCCGCCGGTGCGCGCGGCGCAGGGCTTAGGCTGCGTTCATGCTGACCGTGGGGCTGACCGGCGGAATCGGTGCCGGCAAGAGCGAGGTGTCGCGACTGCTCGTCTCGTACGGGGCGGTGCTCATCGACTCCGACAAGATCGCCCGCGAGGTCGTGGAGCCCGGTACGCCCGGGCTCGCGGCGGTCGTGGACGCGTTCGGGCCGGACGTCCTCACGCCCGACGGCGCCCTCGACCGGGCCAGGCTCGGCGCGATCGTCTTCGCCGACGCCGACCGCCTGGCCACGCTCAACGCCATCGTCCACCCCCTCGTCCGCGCCCGCTCCGCCGAACTGCAGGCGGCGGCCGCGCCCGACGCGGTCGTCGTCCATGACGTACCGCTCCTCACCGAGAACGGGCTCGCGCCCCTCTACGACGTCGTGGTCGTCGTCGACGCGTCCCCCGAGACCCAGATGGACCGGCTCGTACGGCTCCGCGGCATGGCCGAGGACGAGGCGCGCGCCCGGATGGCCGCCCAGGCCACACGCGAGCAGCGGCTCGCTGTCGCCGACGTCGTCATCGACAACGACGGCCCGCTGGAGGCCCTGGAACCCCAGGTCCGCAAGGTGTGGGAGGAACTGTCCGCCCGCGCATCCCGCGACGCCGCGCGAGGCTAGTCGCGGGAGGGTAGCCGCGCGAGGGTAGTCGCGGGAGGAATACGCGCACGGCGCACGCTGTTGAACGCCCCGAGCAAGGGGAAGGATCCGACCGTGCCCGACAGCAACCCGGAAACCCACGTCATCGACTACCGCGCGGCCGAACGACTGCTCGCCGCGCGGGACCCGCGCGGGGCGGTCAAGCTGCTCGACTCGGTCATCGCCGCCCACCCCGAGAACACCGCGGCCCGTCTGCTGCGCGCCCGCGCCTTCTTCATGGCGGCCCAACTCCGTTCCGCCGAGCTCGAATTCGAGCTGGTCATCGAGCGGGAGCCGGACAACGCGTACGCACACTTCGGGCTGGCACGCACCCTTGAGCGGGCCGGCCGCGACCAGCACGCCCGGCGGCACTTCCGGCTCGCCGCCGCCCTCGACCCCAGGCCCGAGTACGTGAAAGCGGCCGGCTTCGACGCCATCGAGTAACGGCGCCGCCGAGTAACGGCGCCGCCGGCCGACCGCGTTGTCAGACCCTCCCCGTAGCGTTGCGTACGCGTGGTGTCACGGAGGAGGGAAGGGTGGACGATGACGGTCGGGGGTGTACGGAGGCACATCGCGGCCGGGCTGGAAGTGCGGGCCCTGGCGTATGTGGCGCACGACCATGAACAGGTCCGTGACCACCACCAGGAGCAGCACGCCGCATGCGATGGCCCAGCCCGGGCGGCCGATCACGGCGAACGCGACGATGCCGCCCACGGCCCACAGCAGCCCCCACAGACCCAGCCAGAACCGCAGCCGGAGCGGGCTGCGCGCGGTAATCGGTTCGTTTCCACTGCGCATGATCATTGTCATCGCCCTCCTGCCTGGCGTGTACCCGTGTCGCCGCCGCTGATCCGGGCCGTCTGGGCACTCGCGGCTGTCCCGGCTGTCCCGGCTGTCCCGGCTGTCCCGGCTGTCCCGGCTGTCCCGGCGCTCCCGGCTGTCCCGGTGCTCCCAGCGCTCCCGGGGGCTCGCCGCCGCTTCGGCACGGCCCGTTGTCAGACCCGGCCCGTAAGGTCGGAGATCCGAGGACACACGCGACGGGACACCCGAGGGGAGGCGACCCGGACCATGCACACCAGCGCCCCACAGGACGGGCACGCCCTGCACCCCTTCGCCGCCGTCTTCCTGCCGGACGCCCTCCCGCGCGCCGGCCGCGTCGCCTTCTGGTCCCCGGACGGCTCCCCGCTGCCCCGTGCCGGCGCCGGGCCCGGGCCTGACGCAGCGCCCGCGGTGGAGACGCTCACCGTCGTACGGCGCCACGGCGACGGCGCGCGGACCCGGAGCGTGCCCGCCCTCGTCCTGCCCGTCGCCGACGCGCTGCCGGTGCTCGTCGCCGCGCGGCACGCACCGGGCGCGCATCCGGCGGCCGCCTGCTGGGGCGCGGCGGCGCTGCACGCGCTCCACCTGGTCGCGCGCGGACGGCTGCTGCCGGGGCTCACCTCCGGCGACCTCGACGCCTGGCTTGCCGGACCGCTGGACGCCGACGACATCGCCCACCTCCGGACCGTCGCCGCGGCCATGCCGTACGAGGCGCACGCCGTGCCCGTTCCGGATCGGCGGCCGCTTCAGCTTCCCGAGCCGGAGGCCCTGGTGCGGGCCTTCCTCGACGCGGTCGCCGACAGCCTGCCCCGTACACCCGCGGCCGCGTACGCCGTGGGGGCGCCGTTCGCGGCGCAGGCGCCGCAGCGGCTGCCGCGGGCACGGGCCTGGGCCGCCGAGGCAGCCGCGGGCATGGACGCGGGCGTCCGCGTCTCGCTGCGCCTGGACCTCTCGCCGTACGAGCTCTTCGACACCACGGACGCCGACGACCACCACTCCGACGCCGACGACCACCACGACGACGACCACCACGACGACGACCACCACGACGACGCCCGCCCCGGCGGCGCCGGGCGGCGGGCCGCGGCCGCGATCGTGCAGGTGCACAGCCTCGCGGACCCCGCCCTCGTCGTGGACGCCGCCGGGCTGTGGGCCAGTGAGGGCGACCGGCTCTTCGGGCCGCGCGCCCGCGTCGACGCGATGCTCGCGCTGCGCAGGGCCGCCCGCGTGTGGGCACCGCTCACACGGCTGTTGGACCGGGCCGTGCCCGACGTGCTCGCCCTCACGGAGGAGGAGCTGTACGAGCTGCTCGGCCCCGCCGCGACCCGGCTGGAGGGGGCGGGCGTCACCGTGCACTGGCCCCGGGAACTGGCCCGCTCGCTCACCGCCACCGCCGTCGTCCGGTCCGCGCCGGGCTCCGCCACCGACGGCACGCCGTTCTTCGACAGCGCCGAACTGCTCCGCTTCGACTGGCAGCTCGCCCTCGACGGCGACCCGCTCACCGAACGCGAGATGGACGCGCTCGCCGAGGCCCACCGCCCCGTGGTGCGGCTCCGCGACCAATGGGTGGTCGTCGACCCCGCGCTCGTCCGCAAGGCCCGCAAACGGCAGCTCGGGCTGCTGCAGCCGGTCGACGCGCTCGCCGCGGCGCTCACCGGGACCGCCGAGGTCGACGGCGAGACCGTCGAGGCCGTACCGGTCGGCGCGCTCGCCGCCCTGCGCGACCGGCTGGTGGCGGGCCCGGGGCAGGTCGCCGCGCCGGACGGGCTGGCCGCCACGCTCCGCGACTACCAGCTGCGGGGCCTCGCCTGGCTGGACCTGATGACCTCGCTCGGCCTCGGCGGCTGCCTCGCCGACGACATGGGCCTCGGCAAGACGGTCACGCTCATCGCCCTCCACCTGCGCCGCGACCACCCGGCGCCGACCCTCGTCGTCTGCCCGGCGTCCCTCCTCGGCAACTGGCAGCGCGAGATCACCCGCTTCGCGCCCGGCGTGCCCGTGCGCCGCTTCCACGGCACCACCCGCACGCTCGACGGCCTCGACGGCGACGGCGGCTTCGTCCTCACCACGTACGGCACGATGCGCACGAGTGCCGAACAGCTCGCCGCCCAGCAGTGGGGGATGGTCGTCGCCGACGAGGCGCAGCACGTCAAGAACCCGTTCTCCGCCACCGCCAAGGCCCTCCGCGCCCTTCCCGCCCCCGCCAGGGTCGCCCTCACCGGCACCCCCGTCGAGAACAACCTGTCCGAGCTGTGGGCCCTGCTCGACTGGACGACGCCCGGGCTCCTCGGCCCGCTCAAGGCGTTCCGCGCCCGCCACGCCCGGGCCGTCGAGAACAGCGAGGAGATCCGGAACGACGAGGCCGTCGAGCGGCTCTCCCGGATCGTCCGCCCGTTCGTGCTGCGCCGCCGCAAGTCCGACCCCGGCATCGTGCCGGAGCTGCCGCCCAAGACCGAGTCCGACCACCCGGTCGCTCTCACCCGCGAACAGGCCTCCCTCTACGAGGCGGTGGTGCGGGAGACAATGTCCGCCATCGAGGGCGCCGAGGGCATAGCACGCCGCGGCCTGATCATGAAGCTGCTGACCTCGCTCAAACAGATCTGCAACCACCCCGCGCAGTATCTGAAGGAGGATCCGGTCCGGCTCGCGGGCCGTTCCGGAAAGCTGTCGCTGCTGGACGAGCTTCTCGACACGATCCTCTCGGAAGACGGCTCCGTCCTCGTCTTCACGCAGTACGTGTCCATGGCCCGGCTGCTCACCTCGCACCTCACCGCCCGCGTGATGCCCTCCCAGCTGCTGCACGGCGGCACACCGGTCGCGGAACGCGAACGCATGGTGGACCGCTTCCAGTCCGGCGAGGTCCCGGTGTTCGTGCTGTCCCTCAAGGCCGCGGGCACCGGCCTCAACCTCACCCGCGCCGGGCACGTCGTCCACTACGACCGCTGGTGGAACCCGGCCGTCGAGGAACAGGCCACCGACCGGGCCTACCGCATCGGCCAGACCCAGCCCGTCCAGGTGCACCGGCTGATCGCCGAAGGCACCGTCGAGGACCGCATCGCCGAACTGCTCCAGGCCAAACGGGCACTCGCCGACGCGATCCTCGGCTCCGGCGAGGCCGCGCTGACCGAGCTGACAGACCGTGAGCTGGCCGACCTCGTGTCCCTGAGGAGGCCGGCATGACCTCCCCGTACCAGCGCCCCGGCCCACGCCCCGGCCCCCGCGGGCGGGCACGCGGCGGCGCCCGCACGGCGCCCCTCCACGACGACCGGCGCCGCACGTTCCCGCCGCTCCCGCCCGCCGACGGTACCGACGGCGCGTTCGCCGCCACCTGGTGGGGCAACGCCTGGGTCGAGGCCCTGGAGGACACCGCACTCGACGCCGCCCGCCTCGCCCGCGGCCGGGCCTACGCGGGCCGCGGCCTCGTCGACGCGATCACCGTCACGCCCGGCCGCGTCACGGCGTACGTCCACGGCAGCCGCGCACGCCCGTACCGCACCGAAATCCGCCTGCGGGTCCTCGGCGACGACGACTGGGAGCGGTTCCTGGACGCCGCGGCGGCCCGCCCCGACCACATCGCCGCACTCCTCGACAAGGACGTCCCGCACGCCCTGGCCGCTGCAACGGACCTCCTGCCGCGCGTCGGCGACCTCGTCCCCGACTGCTCCTGCCCCGACGACGGCTACCCCTGCAAGCACGCCGCCGCGCTCTGCTATCAGTCCGCGCGGCTGCTCGACGAGGACCCGTTCACGCTGTTCCTCATGCGGGGCCGTGGCGAACAGGAGATCCTCGCCGCCCTCAGCCACCGCAACGCCGCCCGCACCGCTGCCGAGACCACGGCCGCGCCCCCGCCCGTCCCCACCGTGCCGGCCCGCGCCGCCGTCACCGCCACGCCCGCCATCGCCCTGCCCCCGCCGCTGCCACCCCCGCCGCACCCGGGCCGCCCGCCCGTCTACCCGGAGGCGCCGGACGCCCCCGACCCCCTGGCCCTGGAGCTCCTGGCCACGGAAGCCGCCGCCCGCGCCCACACGCACCTCACCACCGGTCACGACCCGGTCGCCGCCCTCACGCCCTGGCAGGACGCCGTCCGCCTGGCCGCCGCGCACCCGGGCTCCGGGCTCACCGCCTCCACCCGCGCCCTCTACCGCGACCTCGCCGCCGCCCTGGACCGCACGCCCGCCGACCTGGCCCGCGCGGTCGCCGCCTGGCGACAGGGCGGCGCTGCCGGCCTCGCCGCACTGGAAGACGCCTGGGACCCGCCCGCCGGCCCCTTCGACCGGGCCCGGCCGGCCCTGCTCGCCGCCGACTTCCCGCACTTCAGACCCTGGCGCAACCGCCTGTCCACCACGACGCTCCAGCTCCGCTACGGCCGCGACGGCCTCTGGTACGGCTACGAGTCCGACGCCGGCCGCGAGGACTGGTGGCCCCGCGGCACCCCGGACCCCGACCCGGTGGGCGCGCTCGCGGGACTGCTCGGACGGTGACGAGTACGCTGCTGTGCGTACCGCACCGACGTTCGGAACAACTAAGGGGGCCTGTTGGAAGCCGAGTTGGTGGCACTGGCGACGGCGGGGGCGACCGCGCTCGTCCAGCAGATGGTCGGGGACGGCTGGGCGGGGGCGAGAACGCGTGTCGCGGCTTTCCTCGCACGCCGCTCCGGCCGGGACGCCGACGCCGTGGACGCCGAACTGGACGACGTACGCGACGAACTGGTCGCAGCCCAGAACTCCGGGGACGCCGACGCGCTGGCCGCGGCGCGCGAGGAGGCACTCGTCGAGTGGCGCGCCCGGATGCGTCGCACCTTGCGCGACGACCCCGAGGCGGCGGCCGAACTCCGCGCACTCATCGACGAACTGGCGGAAGGCCCAGCCCAGACCGGCCAGGCTGTGGTCGAGGCCCGGAACACCATCAGCGGGGGAGTGCAGCACGGCACGGTGATCCAGACGGGCTCCATCGGCAGCCTGAACCTCGGCGACCCGCGGAGAGGGTGAGCGCACGGTGAGAGAGCCGTCACCGCACCACAACACCGTGGGCGGGCGGGCCCACGTCGGCACGGTCGTCCAGGCCGCCGAGATCGGTGAGCTGCACCAGCACCACCACCACTACGCCGCGCCCGACTCCGGCACGCACCTCACCGCCCGTCAGCTCCCGCCGCTCACCCGCTGCTTCGAGAACCGCGACCGGGAGCAGACGGACCTCCTGACGGCCCTCGAACGCCACACGCCCGACGACCGCCGCGCGTTCGTCGCCGCCCTCAGCGGCGTGGCCGGCGTCGGCAAGACGACCCTCGGTGTGCGGCTCGCGCACCGGCTGGCCACCACCCACGGCCACGCCGTCCGCTACACCGACCTCGACGACCACCGCGTCGACGGCGGCGTGGACGTCGCCGAGGTGCTCGGCGACCTGATCTGCTCGCTCGGCGTCGACCCCGCCTGGGTCAAGAAGGGCTTATCCGCCCGCGTCCACCAGTACGAGGAGCGCACAGGGGAGATCCCGCTGGTCCTCGTCCTCGACAACGTCCGCTCGGGCACCGAGCTGCGGCAGCTCCTCCCGGCCTCGCCCGGCAGCGTCGTCATCGCCATCAGCCGCGGCCGACTGCACGACATCAAGGGCGGCGCCGACCTGGAGCTCGCCCTCGGCCCCCTCGACGCGGGACACGGCCGCCGCCTCCTGGAGCGCATCGCCAACGGCGACCCGCGCCTGACGGCCGAGTCCGCCGTGGCCGCCGAACTGCTCCGCGCCTGCGCCGGCCTGCCCGCCGCCCTGGAGGTCGCGGCGGGACGGCTGCGCAAGCACCCTGCCCGGCCGCTCCGCCGGCTCGTCGGCCGGCTGACCTCGGAGTGGAAGGAGAACGGGGTGCCGGAGGTCGAAGCGGTGTGGAACGCGGCGTACGACGACCTGAGCGCACCGGCCGCGCTCCTCTACCGGCTCCTCCCCGTCCACCCCGGCCCGTACGTCACCCCCGAGGCGGCCGCCGCGCTCCTGTCCCGGGCGGCGGCCCGCGACCCGGATGCGATCGACGACGCCCTCGACGAGCTGGTCAACGCGAGCCTGCTCGCACCCGGCAGGGGCGGCGCGTACCGGATGCACGACCTGCTGCGCGACCACGCCCGCCGCCGCGCCCTGCGCGACGACCCCGACGACACCGAGGCGGCGGAGGCCCGCCGCCGCGTCGTCCGCTGGTACCTGCGCCAGGCCCAGCGCGCCGACGCCCTGTGGGCGGGCAGGCCCCGCCTGGTGATCGACGCGGAGACCGCATCCGCGCTGCCCGGCGTACCGGACGTCGAGTGGACGGAGAAGATCCACGCCCTGCACTGGCTGGAGGACCACCGGCACGCCCTGTTCGCCGCGGTGCAGGTGGCGTACCGGAACGGCATGGACCACGAGGCGTGGGCGCTGTGCGAGCCGCTGTGGACGCACTTCCTCGACCACCAGCACTACACGGACGTGATCGACGCGTTCCGCACCGGCCGGGACGCCGCCCGCCGCGCCGGGAACGTCGCCGCGCTCGTCCGGATGCGCTGCCAGCTCGCCCGGCCGCTGTGGGAGCTGAAGCGATTCGACGAGGCCGAGGCCGAGACGGAGGCGGCCCTGGCGGCGGTCGGCCTCCTCGGCGGGGACGACCTGCACCGGAAGCTGGCGGCGTCGGTCAGCGAGTTCCGTGGCAAGGTCCATGCCGAGCGCGGTCGCTGGGCGGAGGCCGTGCCGTACTTCGAGGCGTCGCGGCGCGTCCACGAGGAGATCGGCAACCCGTACGGCGCGATGCTCCAGACGTACCTCATCGGCCGCGCGGCCCACGAGACCGGCGACCTCGCGAGTGCCGTGCGCCTGCTGCGGGAGGCCCACGCCACGGCCGCCGGTCTGAAGCGCGCCCGCATGACCGCCCGTACCGGCTTCCAACTCGCCCGTGCCCTGCACGAGGCGGACGCCCGCGCCCACGCGGACGAGGCACGCGGACTGTACGAGGCGGCCCTCGCCTCCGCGCGGGAGCGGGGCGCGACCCGCGAACAGGTCACCGTCCTGGAGGCCCTGGCGGCGCTCGCCGACGCCGGCGGCGACCAGGCGGCCGCCCACCGGCACCGTGCGTCCGCGGCGGCGATCAGGGCGCGGGCGACGGGGGAGGAGGGCCACCCGCCGAATCCGGAGTGACCCGCACCGCGACGCGCCGCCCGCCGACGGCGCACTCCAGCTCCCCACCGCCCGGCTCCCTCTCCAACCGCACGTGTACGGCGCTGAGCACGGCCGCCGGGTCCGGGAGCGGGCCCGGCTCCCGCCGCTCCACGCGCACGTCGTACGCGGCACCGTCGTCCCGTCGTACGAAGCACCGCTCGCGCGACACGACCACGGCGGCGGTACGGCACCCGGGGAACTCCTTCAGCGTGCGCGCGGCCCACTCGTCCGCGCCCTCTTCGGGCGCCGTTCGCCGGTAGAGCAGCGCGGCGCTCTCCCGCTGCCGCGTCGCCGCCAGGTCCGCCTCGGCCGCGAGGTGGTGCAGCGGCACGTCGGCGCCCGGCGGGTGCCGTGCGACCACGACCACCGGCCCGTCCGCCCGCACCCGTACGGCGAAGGCAGCGGGAGCGGTCACCGCGGGGGACGGCACGGGCACCGGGAGCGGCTCGGCCTCGGCGGGCGCACGGTCCGGCGGTTCGAGCCCCAGCAGCCGGTACAGCTCGTGGCGGAGCCGTTCCAGGGCCTCGCCCTGCCGGTCGAAGGCGGCCGCCGCGAACCTCCGCGCCCGCTCGCCCGCCCGCCCGTCGCGCACGGCCTCCTCCAGTACGGGGAGGTCGTCGGCGCCCGTGAACCGGGGCGCACCGCGCAGCAGTCCGGCCATGGGACTGCCCGGGACGACCTCCCGGCCCCCGTCGCACGCGGCCAGCACGGGACGGCCGAGCGCCGCCGCGTACAGGGCGGTCGAGCCGTGGTCCGTGACGACCGCGTCGGCGGCCACGAGCAGCGCGCCCCACTCCTCGTACGGGCGGGCCAGGACGGCTCCGGAGGCGAACGCGGGGGCGAGGCGTTCGCGGAGGTCGTAGGCGCCGTCCTCGCTGAACACGTTGGCGTGGACGACGAGCCCCAGCTGCCAGTCGTCGTACGGCAGCAGCGCGGCGAGCTCGGCGGCGAGGCCGGGCCTCCGGCGGATCAGCGACTCCGGGCCCCAGGTCGACGTGAGCACGACGAGGCGCCGGCCGCCGGTGCCGAACGCCTCGCGGTAGCGGTCCCTGCGTCCGGTGGATGCGAGCAGCCGGTCGAGCGTCGGGTCGCCGACGACGACGCCGCGCCGCGCCGCCTCGGGGGAGCGGGCGGCGATGCGGTCGATCTGGTGCGGGTGGGCGAGGGCGTGCAGCCGGGCGAGCGGCCGGCCGTCCCGTATCAGGTGTGTCGCGTCGAGCCCGGACGCGGAGTCGGCGGAACCGCCGTCCCGGAGCGCCTTGTTGAAACCGGCACCGTGGGGGAGGAGGACGAGCGGACCGTCGAGGAGCTGGAGTTCGCCCTTGGGGCTGGCCGCCAGCACCAGGTCGTGGTGCCGGCGTACGGCTTCCTCCCAGGGGAGTGTGCGGGCGCCCGCGCCTTCGAGCGCGGCCAGGGCGTCCAGGCCGAAGTCGGAGCCGGGGACGAGGACGAAGCGCCGCTGTACGCGGTCGTCACCGCGGAAGGCCGGCATGACGTCGAGGAGGCGGTGCAGGGCGGTCGCCGAACGCGCCGCGAACAACACGGTCCTCAGTCCACCCGCTGCGCCCGCTGCCCGCTGCCCGCTGCCCGCTGCCCGCTGCCCGCTGCCCGCTGTGTGATTCTTCATCATATCCTGTCCTGATTCATCACACTTGTCCTGCACGTCAACTGAGACGGAGGCCGGGGGGCCTTTCGGGAACGTCCGTCGGCATGCGGGCGATCGTACGTCACTCCTTTGCCGCCTCCGGGGCGACCAGCGGCGTCACCCGGGCGCGCGGCGAAACATGGAGGTGGTGTGAAAGATCGATTAAATCTCCCTCGATGGGGTGAAAGCGACATGCGTCATAACCCGCCCAGGAGGTAACGCGTTAACTCCGGTGCGGGCGACTGCCCGTGAACGTCTCCGGAAGGCAGGAAGCCATGAGGCACACTCGCCGAAATGGTCTCGTCACTCTGATGGCCACGGGCGGCGCGCTCGCTCTCGCGGCGGGCTCCGCGCATGCCGACGCGGACGCGGCGGGGGCCGCGGCCGACTCCCCTGGGGTGATCTCCGGCAACAGCGTGCAGTTGCCGGTCCACGTCCCGGTCAACGTCTGCGGGAACACCGTGAACGTGGTGGGGCTGCTCAACCCCGCGGCGGGCAACACCTGTGTGAACAAGGGCAAGGGCCACGACAAGGGGCAGCACAAGGACAAGCCCGGCACCCCGCGCAGCGGCGGCGGCAACGGCAACGGTAGCGGCAACGACAACGGCCCAGGCCACGGCTCGGGCGACGGCCACCACGGCCACGGTCCCGGCCACGGCTCAGGCCACGGCCCCGGCCACGACGCCGGTGGCAGCGGCAGCGGCAACGGCGGTGGCGCCACGGCCGACGGGAGCATGCAGGGCTCGCCCGGCGTGATCTCCGGCAACGGCCTCCAGCTGCCCGTCGACCTGCCGGTGAACGTCTCCGGCAACTCGGTCAGCGTCGTCGGCATCGGCAACCCGGTCTTCGGCAACACCTCCGTCAACGACAGCGGCGAGCCGCCCGCCCA
>NZ_JABWDV010000061.1 GCF_013362995.1 Streptomyces sp. TRM64462
CGTGGGCGTACAACCTGCGGCTCAAGGCGACGGTGCTGTCCTGGCTCCCGTACGCGGTGGCGTTCGCGGCCGTACCCGTCTTCGTCGCCCTGACCCTGCCCGGCGGCACCTGGCCCGCCTGGTGGGCCGTCGCCGCCGGGGCACTGCTCGGCGTGGGCGCCCATCTCGGCAACGTCCTGCCGGACATCGCCGCCGACCGCGCCACGGGCGTCCACGGCTGGCCGCAGCGGCTGGGCCCGGAACGCAC
>NZ_JABWDV010000062.1 GCF_013362995.1 Streptomyces sp. TRM64462
GAGGCGCCGGGCCCATGCGCCTATGCCCCTGCGGCGCGGCGCGGTGGGTTCGGCCTGGGCCTGGGGCTGGGTCTGGGTCTGGGTCTGGGCGTTGGCCTGGGCCTGCGGCTCGGCCTGCGCTTCTGCCCGCGCCTGCGACTCGGCCTGGGCCTGCGTCGCCGCCTGCGCCTGGGCCCGCGCCTGCGCGTTCGCGTCCGCCGGGATCTGCGTCCCGCGTGCGGGGGTGCCGCCGGGGGCGGTGAGGCCGACTACAGGGGCTCGGTGGTCGCCGGGCTGCGGGGCGCGGTGGCTGTCGTGGGGCGGTGGGCTCTGGACCGGGACCTGGTCGTGCGCGTGGCCGTGACCTCGGGGTGCGGCGCTGTGGCCGTCGCGGGGCGGTGGGCTCTGGCCGTGCCGAGGGCCGTGACCGTCGTGGGACAGGAGTCCGTGGCTGTCGCTGTACGGGGAGCCGATGCCTTGGGGGGCGCCGTGACCGTCGCTGCGCGGCGTCGCTTGGCCGTGGGCCTCGGCTCCCGGCGCTCCGTCGCCGTCGCCTCGCGGGGTCGCGTGGCCGTGGTGCGGCGACGACTCGCGCCCCGTGTCGCCCTGCGGGCTGCCGTGGGCGCTGTCGGCCGCCTGCCCGTGGCCCTGGGGCTGCCGTGCCCCCTGGGCCTGGCCGTACTGGTGCGGCAGCGCGCCGCGCTCAGCCGACCGCGCAGGTTCCGCGCTTCCGCCGCCCTGCTCGGGTCCGCGCCCTTCGGCGCCCGCGCTCGGCCGGTGGCCGGCACCGCGAGCGTCCGCGTGCCCTGGCCCCGCCGCGTGACCGTGGCCTGCGGCCGCCCCATGGCCGGGGGCGGGCCGGTCCTGGTCCAGGCCGTGGGCCTGCCCGCGAACGCGCCCGGTGCTCGCACCTCCGGCCTGCTCCTGGCTTCGCCCGGCGCTCGGGTCCTGGTCCGCGGCGTGGTGGTGCCCGGCGCCTGCTTCCGGGTTCGGCGCATAGTGGTGCCCGTGCCGCTCCGGGGCGGGGCCGCCGCCCTGAGTCTGGCCCCCGCCCTGAGCGCGACCCCCTGCGGAACCCGCACCCGGTACGTCGCCGCTCCCGCCCGCCCGGTCCGGCGCCTCGCCCCGCATCTGACCCGGA
>NZ_JABWDV010000063.1 GCF_013362995.1 Streptomyces sp. TRM64462
GGCCGGGCGCCCCTGTGCGTTCCGTACGGTCAGACCTTGACGCGGACTTCCTTGCGGAGGTCGGCGGCGATCTGGGCCGCGGCGTCCTTGTCCAGACCCTTCGTCGCCTCGCCGGCGAACACCGCGGCGAAGGTGCTGTGGTCGGACCACACACAGAACCAGTTGGTCTGCGGCTGCTTCGTCATGGCGTTCTCGCCCTGGATCGACTGGCACTTCATGACGCCGTTGAAGTCGTCCGGGGACGCCTCCTCCGGAGACCCGATCAGCTTGAACTTGCTGTCGGAGTCCTTCTTCGCCTCCTCGTTCATCTGGGCGAAGTACGCGTCCAGGGTCTTCTGCGGATCCGCGATCTTCCCGTACGCGCCGGTGAACGTGACGGACTTGGCCGTCAACAGCTCGGGCGAGCCCGCGGGGTTCGACGTGTCGATCTTCTTCGGGTCGATCGTCGAGTACATCGCGGTCACGGGCTTGGGGTCCTCGATACCGGCCTTCTTCATGTCGTCCACATCGGACGAGTCGCCGGCACCGTCCTTGCTGGACCGCTTGTACTCGCCGCCCAGCACCGTCTCCGGCGTCGCCAGCTTGTGCGGCCCGTCGTCCTCCAGGCCGCCGCCCAGGCCCGGACCGAACACGAAGTACGCGCCGACCGCCACCGCGACCACACCCGCCGCGACACCGACGATCAGGCCCGTCTTCTTCTTCGGGGCCTGCGGGACCGGCGCGCCCGGGTAGCCGCCCGGGGCCCCGCCGTACGGCGGCTGCTGCGGGGGCTGCCCGTACGGGTTCGGCTGCGCCGGGGGCTGCTGCGGGTAGCCGTAACCCGGCTGAGGCGGCGGGGCCTGCTGCGGGTAGCCGTAACCGGGCTGGGGCGCCTGCGGCTGCTGGCCGTACGGGCCCGGCTGGCCGTAGGGACCCGGCTGACCGTACGGCCCGGGCTGCTGGGGCTGACCGCCGTACGGGCCCGGCTGGTTGTAGCTCATTAAGGGGTTCCCCCATCCAGATGCTTATGCGTTCCACACATACTGGCCGAAGGAACGTTCCCGGGGCGCGTCGGGGGTCACACCATCACGGAACATTCCCGTTTCAGTACGCGCCTGTGACACCCCTAAACTGGGCCCGTGACCGAGAACACTCAGCAGCAGCCAGCATCCGTCCCCGAACTGCCGACCCAGTACGCGCCGGCCGAGGTAGAGGGGCAGCTGTACGAGCGCTGGGTAGAGCGCGGTTACTTCACGGCCGACGCCACGAGCAGCAAGCCGGCCTACACGATCGTCATCCCGCCGCCCAACGTCACCGGCAGCCTCCACCTGGGCCACGCCTTCCAGCACACGCTCATGGACGCCCTCACCCGCCGCAAGCGCATGCAGGGCTACGAGGCGCTGTGGCTGCCCGGCATGGACCACGCGGGCATCGCCACGCAGAACAAGGTCGAGCAGCAGCTCGCCGAGGAGGGCAAGTCCCGCCACGACCTCGGCCGCGACGAGTTCGTCCGCCGCGTCTGGCAGTGGAAGGAGGAGTACGGCGGCAGGATCCTCGGCCAGATGCGCCGCCTCGGCGACGGCGTCGACTGGAGCCGCGAGCGCTTCACCATGGACGACGGCCTGTCCCGCGCCGTCCAGACCATCTTCAAGCGGCTCTACGACGACGAGCTGATCTACCGCGCCGAGCGCATCATCAACTGGTGCCCCCGCTGCCTCACCGCCATCTCCGACATCGAGGTGGAGTACCAGGAGGACGACGGCGAGCTCGTCTCCATCCGGTACGGCGAGGGGGACGACACCCTGGTCGTCGCCACCACCCGCGCCGAGACGATGCTCGGTGACACCGCCGTCGCCGTCCACCCCGACGACGAGCGCTACAAGCACCTCGTCGGCAAGCGCATCAAGCTGCCGCTGACGGACCGTACGATCCCCGTCGTCGCGGACACGCACGTCGACCCGGAGTTCGGCACCGGCGCCGTCAAGGTGACCCCGGCGCACGACCCCAACGACTTCGCGATCGGCCAGCGCCACGGCCTCGAATCCCTGACGATCATGGACGAGCGCGGAGTCATCACGGTCCACGGCCCGTTCCAGGGACTCGACCGCTTCGAGGCCCGCGACGCCGTCGTCGGCGCCCTGCGCTCCCAGGGCCGGATCGTCGCGGAGAAGCGCCCCTACGTCCACTCCGTCGGCCACTGCTCCCGCTGCAAGACCACCATCGAGCCGCGCCTGTCGCTCCAGTGGTGGGTCAAGGTCGAGCCGCTCGCCGCGGCCGCCGGCGACGCCGTCCGCGACGGCCGCGTCACGATCCACCCCGAGGACATGTCGAAGCGCTACTTCGACTGGGTGGACAACATGCACGACTGGTGCATCTCGCGCCAGCTCTGGTGGGGCCACCGCATCCCCGTCTGGTACGGGCCGAACGGCGAGGTCGTCTGCGTCGGCCCCGACGAGGAGCCGCCCACCGGCGAGGGCTGGACCCAGGAGACCGACGTCCTCGACACGTGGTTCTCGTCCGGCCTGTGGCCGTTCTCCACGCTCGGCTGGCCCGAGGAGACCCCCGACCTCGACAAGTTCTACTCGACCGACGTCCTGCTCACCGGCCACGACATCATCTTCTTCTGGGTCGCCCGGATGATGATGTTCGGCCTGTACGCGATGGACGGCGAGGTCCCGTTCAAGACCATCGCCCTGACCGGCCTGGTCCGCGACGAGCGCGGCAAGAAGATGTCGAAGTCCTTCGGCAACGTCGTCGACCCGCTCGACTGGATGGACGCGTACGGCTCCGACGCCGTCCGCTTCACCCTCGCCAAGGGCGCCAACCCCGGCACGGACGTCCCGATCGGCGAGGACTGGGTCCAGGCGTCCCGCAACTTCGCCAACAAGATCTGGAACGCCACCCGGTTCGCGCTGATGAACGGCGCGACGGTCGAGGGCCCGCTGCCCGACGCGTCGCGGATGTCGGCGGCCGACCGGTGGATCCTGTCGCGCCTCAACAAGACGGTCGCGGAGGTCGACGCGTACTACGACGACTTCCAGTTCGCCAAGCTCAGCGAGGCGCTCTACCACTTCGCGTGGGACGAGGTCTTCGACTGGTACGTCGAGCTGTCCAAGACGACCTTCTTCGAGGGCGGCGAGCAGGCCAAGGTCTCCGCGCGGGTCCTGGGCGAGGTCCTGGACGTCATGCTCCGGCTGCTGCACCCGATCGTCCCGTTCGTCACGGACACCCTGTGGACCACGCTGACGGGCGGCGAGTCCCTCGTCGTGGCCGACTGGCCCAAGGCTGTGTCCGTTCCTGGGGCTGACGCCCCGGGCGGCTTCCGCGACGACGCCGCCGAGCAGGAGATCGAGCTGGTCCAGCGGGTCGTCACCGAGGTCCGCCGCTTCCGCTCCGACCAGGGCCTCCAGCCCGGCCAGAAGGTCCCGGCCCGCCTGGACCTGGCCGGCACGGCACTGGCCCCGCACGAGCCGGCCATCCGCCAGCTCCTGCGCCTCCAGCCGGAGGGCGAGGGCTTCCACGCCACCGCCTCCCTGCCGGTCGCGGGCGCCACGGTCGCCCTCGACCTGTCGGGCACGATCGACGTCGACGCGGAGCGCAAGCGCCTGACGAAGGACCTGTCCGCGGCCGAGAAGGAGAAGGCCCAGGCCCAGGCCAAGCTCGGCAACGAGGCGTTCCTCGCCAAGGCACCCGACCACGTCGTGGACAAGATCCGCACCCGCCTCGCCAAGGCGGACGAGGACATCACCCGCATCCAGACCCAGCTGGCCAACCTGCCACAGGCCTGAGGCACC
>NZ_JABWDV010000064.1 GCF_013362995.1 Streptomyces sp. TRM64462
GGGGGCGGGCGGGAGCTGGCCCTTCAGCGGGCCCCACTCGTTCGGGTCGGGTACGCCGGGCGGCAGCATCTGGCGCCGCTTGGGGCCGCCGTGCTCGGGCTCCCCCGGCTCCTTCGCGCCCGGCCACGCCTTGGCGACGCGGGAGGCCAGCACGAAGTCCTTGCGCAGCGGGTGTCCCTCGAACGCGTCCGGGAGCAGCAGGTGCGCGGGGTTCGGATGGCCCTCGAAGGTCACACCGAACATCTCGTGGGTCTCGCGCTCGTGCCAGGCGGCACCCGCGTAGATCTCCACCGCGGTGGGGAGTACGGGCGCGCTGTGCGGGACGGTCGTACGGAGCAGCAGGCGGCGGACCCGGCGGCCCTCCAGGGCGACGACGTGGGCGCAGACGCGGAAGCCGGTCCCCGGCTCGTCGACCGCGCTGAGCCAGTCGAAGTAGGTGCAGCCCAGCTTGTCACGGGCGATTTCGAGGGCGGCGATCCAGAAGCCCGTCGGGACGTCGACCGTCAGCAGGTCGTACGCCTTCTCGGCCGTGGCCTCCTCGCCGAAGACCTCGGCGGCGGCGTCCGGGAGGGAGTCGTAGGGGTGCGCGTTCATGCCGTACCGCCTCCCGTGCCGCCCCCCGTGCCGCCTCCGGGCGGCGGGGTGACCAGGCCGCTGCGCAGGGCGGCGGTCGAGGGGCGGGCGGCGTCCCCGTGGCCGTACCGCTCCTGGAGCGACTCGCGGGCGATCTTCTCCTGGAGCTTGAGGATGCCCTGGAGCAGGGCCTCGGGCCGCGGCGGGCAGCCCGGTACGTACACGTCGACGGGGATGATCTGGTCGACGCCCTTGGTGACGGAGTACGAGTCCCAGTAGGGCCCGCCGCAGTTGGAGCAGGCGCCGAAGGAGATGACGTACTTGGGCTCCGGCATCTGCTCGTACAGGCGCTTCACCGCGGGCGCCATCTTGTCCGTGACCGTGCCGGAGACGATCATCAGGTCCGCCTGGCGCGGGCCGGGCGCGAAGGGGATCACGCCGAGCCGGATGAAGTCGTGCCGGGCCATCGACGCGGCGATGAACTCGATGGCGCAGCAGGCCAGCCCGAAGTTGAAGACCCACAGGCTGTAGCGGCGGCCCCAGTTCAGGACCACCTTCATCGGTTCGGGCGCGAGCCTCGACAGCACGCCCAGCTTCTTCGGCTCGGGCAGCAGCACCGGCTCCTGCCCGTGAGTCACGTCCATGTCAGGACGCCCTTCTTGTACGCGTACAGCAGTCCCACGGCCAGGAAGCCGAGGAAGAGGAACATCTCGACGAGCGTCGTCGCGCCGTAGCCGGCGGCGGCGAAGACCGTCGCCCAGGGGAAGAGGAAGATCGAGTCAACCGCGAAGATCACATAGAGGAAGGCGTACACGTAGTAGCGGACCTGGGTGTGGGCCCAGCCCTCCCCCACGGGGTCGACACCGCACTCGTACGTGAGGAGCTTCTCCTGCGTGGGCACGACAGGCCGCAGCAGCCGCCCCGCGGCGAAGGCGACGGCCACGAAGAGCACGCCGATGACGGCGATGAGTCCGACGACCGAGTAGCTCTGGAAGTAGTCGGCCGCGAGCCCGGTCTGTTCCGGCACGTCCGTCCCTCTCTCCTCCTGCCCCCACGGGCGCCGATCCGGCGATCTGTACGCACGGGAGTCTAGGCCCTGGCAAAGGGCGGGTAACCAGCCGTGTCGTACTGCGGACGCCGCCCTGGCACTCGCCGGGTGGGGTTATCCCCACGTCGCCCCGCCCCATGTACCCCATGGTGCCCCCGGCGCGGCAGAGTCAGGCTGGGTGCCATGACGACGAACAGCGACGGCCTGGCCCCGATCGGCTTCGGGGCCGCGATGTGGAAGGAGATCGTCCACCTCCTGGCGAACCTCCCGGCCGCGATCGCGGGGTTCGTGTACGCCACGGTCACGGTGGCGGCCGGGGCGGGCCTCTCCGTGACGGTGATCGGGCTGCCGCTGCTGGCGGCCGGGCTGGCCGGGGCGCGGGTGCTGGGCCGGATGGAGCGGGCGCGGGCCCGGGCCCTGACGGGCGTACGGGTCGAGGAGCCGAGCCGGCTGCCCCACGGCCCCGGGAGCGGCCTGCCGGCCCGGGTGTGGGCGGCGCTGATCGACCCGGTGGCGTGGCGGACGGTGCTGTTCGCGTTCATCCGACTGCCGTGGGGCGTACTGACGTTCACGGTGGCAGTGGTGGCGCTCGTGGCGCTGTGGCCCGCGCTGCCGTACCTCGCGCGGGCCCTGACGAACGTGGACCGGATGATGGTGCGGGGGCTGCTCGGGCCGTCGGACGAGCTGGAGCGGCGTATCGCGGAGCTGGAGGCGGACCGGGGGGTGGTCGTGGACACGGCGGCCGCTGATCTGCGCCGTATCGAACGCGATCTGCACGACGGCGCTCAGGCGCGGCTGGTCAACCTGGCCATGGGGCTCGGCCTCGCCAGGGAGAAGGCCGCCGAGGACCCCCAGGCCGCCGCCCGCATGATCGAGGAGGCGCACGGCGAGGTGAAGCTCGCCCTCCAGGAGCTCCGCGACCTCGCGCGCGGCATCCACCCCGCCGTACTCACCGACCGCGGACTGGACGCCGCGCTCTCCGCGATCGCGTCCCGCTGCACCGTCCCGGTCACGGTCACCGTCGACCTGCCGCGACGCCCCGCCCAGGCCATCGAGGGCATCGCCTACTTCACCGTCTCCGAACTGCTCCAGAACGTCTCCAAGCACTCCCGCGCCCGGCACGCCGCCGTCGACCTCTGGCGCACCGGCGACCGTCTCCTCATCCAGGTCACCGACGACGGGCAGGGCGGCGCCGACCCCGCCACCGGCACCGGCCTCGCCGGGCTCTCCGAACGCCTCCACGCCGTCGACGGACTCTTCGTCGTGGAATCGCCGCCCGGCGGGCCCACCGCCGTCACGGCCGAACTGCCGTGGCGGACCTGACCCCGGACGTGGCGCGGTCCTGGGATGCTGGGAGGAAGGGGAGCGACCAGGACGCTTGAGGAGCGGGGGCACGGTTTCGTGGACGACGTGGACGACAAGGTGCGGGTGGTCATCGCCGAGGACTCGGTGCTGCTCCGGGAGGGGCTGACCCGGCTGATCACCGACCGGGGGCACGAGGTCGTCGCAGGGGTCGGCGACGCGGAGGCCCTGGTCGGGACGGTGGACGCGCTGGTGGCCGACGGCACGCCGCCGGACGTGGTCGTCGCGGACGTACGGATGCCGCCGACCCACACCGACGAGGGCGTACGGGCGGCCGTACGGCTGCGGCGCGACCACCCGGGCATCGGGGTGCTGGTCCTGTCGCAGTACGTCGAGGAGCGGTACGCGACCGAGCTGCTGGCCGGGAGCAGCCAGGGCGTGGGCTACCTGCTGAAGGACCGGGTGGCCGACGTGCGCGAGTTCGTGGACGCGGTGGTGCGGGTGGCGCGGGGCGCGACCGCGCTGGACCCGGAGGTGGTGGCGCAGCTGCTGGGGCGCAGCCGGCGGCAGGACGTGCTGGCGGGGCTGACGCCGCGCGAGCGTGAGGTGCTGGGCCTGATGGCGGAGGGCAGGACGAACTCCGCGATCGCCCGGAGCCTGGTGGTGAGCGACGGGGCGGTCGAGAAGCACGTCAGCAACATCTTCCTGAAGCTGGGGCTGTCGCCGAGTGAAGGGGATCATCGACGGGTACTCGCGGTGCTGACCTACTTGAACACCTGACCCCGGTTCCCACGCCGGGCCGCCCGAACGAAGCATCATGTCTCAGGACAGAGCAGCGTCTCAAAGAGCCATCCGATATGTGAGCGGTCCAGGGAAGGGCACCCTTACCGTCGTAGGGTGGGCGGGGAGAACCCTTGTATCGAGGGAGGTCCAGTTCAGTGACCAGCCAGGTCAGTAGCGCGGCAGATCAGTCCGACGAGGCCGTCGTCGGGGGACAGCGCGGAGCCCCGCACGGAGACCCGAACGGCACCGGCTCCGGTGCCGGCTCCGGCTCCACCAAGGAAGTACGCCGTCTGGACCGGGTGATCATCCGCTTCGCGGGTGACTCGGGCGACGGTATGCAGCTCACGGGCGACCGGTTCACGTCGGAGACGGCGTCCTTCGGGAACGACCTGTCGACCCTGCCGAACTTCCCGGCCGAGATCCGGGCGCCCGCCGGCACCCTGCCCGGCGTCTCGTCGTTCCAGCTGCACTTCGCAGACCACGACATCCTCACCCCGGGCGACGCGCCGAACGTGCTGGTCGCGATGAACCCGGCGGCGCTGAAGGCGAACATCGCCGACGTGCCGCGCGGCGGCGAGATCATCGTCAACACGGACGAGTTCGCCAAGCGCGCCATGGCGAAGGTCGGCTACGACACGTCGCCGCTGGAGGACGGCTCGCTGGACGGCTACCGCGTCCACCGCGTGCCGCTGACCACGCTGACCGTGGAGGCGCTGAAAGAGTTCGGCCTGACCCGCAAGGAGGCCGAGCGCTCCAAGAACATGTTCGCGCTGGGCCTGCTGAGCTGGATGTACCACCGGCCGACCGAGGGCACCGAGCAGTTCCTGCGGAGCAAGTTCGCGAAGAAGCCGCAGATCGCCGAGGCGAACGTGGCCGCGTTCCGCGCGGGCTGGAACTTCGGCGAGACGACGGAGGACTTCGCCGTCTCGTACGAGGTGGCCCCGGCGACATCCGCGTTCCCGGCCGGCACCTACCGGAACATCTCCGGGAACCTGGCCCTGTCCTACGGGCTGATCGCCGCGTCCCGCCAGGCGGACCTGCCGCTGTTCCTGGGCTCGTACCCGATCACTCCGGCGTCCGACATCCTGCACGAGCTGAGCAAGCACAAGAACTTCGGCGTGCGGACCTTCCAGGCCGAGGACGAGATCGCGGGGATCGGCGCCGCGCTCGGCGCCGCCTTCGGCGGGTCGCTGGCCGTCACCACCACGTCCGGTCCCGGCGTGGCGCTCAAGAGCGAGACGATCGGCCTCGCGGTGTCGCTGGAGCTGCCGCTGCTGATCGTGGACATCCAGCGCGGCGGCCCGTCGACCGGGCTGCCGACGAAGACCGAGCAGGCCGACCTGCTCCAGGCGATGTACGGGCGCAACGGCGAGGCCCCGGTGCCGGTGGTGGCGCCCCGCACCCCGGCCGACTGCTTCGACGCGGCCCTGGAGGCGGCGCGTATCGCGCTCACGTACCGGACGCCGGTGTTCCTCCTGTCGGACGGCTATCTCGCCAACGGCTCCGAGCCGTGGCGCATCCCGGACGTGGACAGCCTGCCGGACCTGGGCGTCACCTTCGCGACGGGCCCGAACCACGCGCTGGACGACGGTACGGAGGTGTTCTGGCCGTACAAGCGCGACCCGGAGACGCTGGCCCGTCCGTGGGCGCTGCCGGGCACGCCGGGGCTGGAGCACCGGATCGGCGGCATCGAGAAGCAGGACGGCACGGGCAACATCTCGTACGACCCGGCGAACCACGACTTCATGGTCCGTACGCGGCAGGCCAAGGTCGACGGCGTCGCGGTGCCGGACCTGGAGGCGGACGACCCGGGCGGCGACGCGCGGATGCTGGTGCTGGGCTGGGGCTCGACGTACGGGCCGATCACCGCCGCCGTGCGCCGGCTGCGCGCCGCCGGGGAGCCGGTCGCGCAGGCGCATCTGCGCCATCTGAACCCGTTCCCGGCGAACCTGGGCGAGGTGCTGAAGCGGTACGAGAAGGTCGTCGTCCCGGAGATGAACATGGGGCAGCTCGCCACGCTCATCCGCGCGAAGTACCTGGTCGACGCACGGAGCCATACGCAGATCAACGGCATGCCGTTCAAGGCGGAGCAGCTCGCGGCAGCCCTCAAGGAGGCCATCGATGCCCAGTGACGCCCTGACCCTGGTGCCCAAGGCCGAGGGCAAGCAGTCCATGAAGGACTTCAAGTCGGACCAGGAGGTGCGCTGGTGCCCCGGCTGCGGTGACTACGCGGTCCTCGCCGCCGTGCAGGGGTTCATGCCGGAGCTCGGCCTGGCGAAGGAGAACATCGTCTTCGTCTCCGGCATCGGCTGCTCCTCCCGTTTCCCGTACTACATGAACACGTACGGGATGCACTCGATCCACGGCCGGGCACCGGCCATCGCGACCGGCCTGGCCACATCGCGCCGCGACCTGTCGGTGTGGGTGGTGACCGGTGACGGCGACGCGCTGTCGATCGGCGGCAACCACCTGATCCACACGCTGCGGCGGAACGTCAACCTCAAGATCCTGCTGTTCAACAACCGGATCTACGGGCTGACCAAGGGCCAGTACTCGCCGACGTCCGAGCTCGGCAAGATCACGAAGTCGACGCCGATGGGGTCGCTGGACGCGCCCTTCAACCCGGTGTCGCTGGCGCTGGGCGCGGAGGCGTCGTTCGTGGCGCGGACGGTGGACTCGGACCGCAAGCACCTGACGGAGGTGCTGCGGCAGGCCGCCGACCACCCGGGCACGGCGCTGGTGGAGATCTACCAGAACTGCAACATCTTCAACGACGGCGCGTTCGAGATCCTCAAGGACAAGGACCAGGCCGAGAACGCGGTGATCCGCCTGGAGCACGGGCAGCCGATCCGCTTCGGCGCCGACGGCGCCAAGGGCGTCGTACGGGACGCGGCCACGGGCGACCTCGAAGTCGTCGAGGTCACGCCGGAGAACGAGGCGCGAGTGCTGGTCCACGACGCGCGGGCCGCGTCGCCGACCACGGCGTTCGCGCTGTCGCGGCTGGCCGACCCGGACACGCTGCACCACACGCCGATCGGGGTGTTCCGGAACGTGGAGCGGCCCGTGTACGACACGTTGATGGCCGAGCAGCTCGACGCGGCGGTGGAGCAGCACGGCAAGGGCGACCTGGCGGCGCTGCTGGCCGGTGGCGACACATGGACGGTCGTGGGGTGAGCTGAGGCGGTGTTCGGGGCCCGGTTCTGAACTGCTGGTTTGCTGGTTCAGGACCGGGCCTCGTCGTATGTCAGGACCGGGCTTCTGTCAGGACCGGGCTTCGTCGTAGGTGCGGCGGGCCTCCTCGACCGCGCCGACGGACCGCTCGCTCCAGCGGGCCAGCGCCCACACCTGCTCGGCGGCCTCGCGGCCGAGGTCGGTGAGGGAGTAGTCGACGCGTGGCGGGATGACGGGGTGGGCGTCGCGGTGGACGAAGCCGTCCCGCTCCAGGGTCTGGAGGGTCTGGGTCAGCATCTTCTCGCTGACGCCGCCGATGGCCCGGCGCAGCTCGCTGAACCGGTGGGTCCGCTCCAGCAGCGCGGCGAGGACGAGGACGCCCCAGCGGCTGGTCACGTGCTCCAGGACGAGCCGGGAGGGGCAGAGGGCGGCGTTGACATCGGGCTTGGCACTTACCGGCATACCAGTACCTTACTTCAAAGTGGGTACTTACGAAATGAAAGCGCTGTGCGTAGCGTGGGTGCTCCCACCCGCTCGGAAGCCCGGCAAGCCCGGCAAGCCCGGAAATCGGAAAAAAGGGAGAAGCACCCATGAGCATCGTCGTCACCGGCGCCACCGGACAGCTCGGCCGCCTCGTCATCGACGCCCTGCTGGACGGCGGCACGCCGGCCGCCTCCGTCGCCGCCGTCGTACGGGACAAGGAGAAGGCCGCGGACCTCGCCGCGCGCGGCGTCGAGCTGCGCATCGCCGACTACGACCGGCCGGAGACGCTCGCCGACGCCTTCGAGGCGGGCGACCGGGTCCTGCTCATCTCCAGCAGCGAGGTCGGCAGGCGCGTCGCCCAGCACACCGCGGTGATCACTGCGGCGAAGGCGGCGGGTGTCGCCCAGCTCGCGTACACCGGCCTGCTCGGCGGCCCGGACGCGGACTTCGACCTGGCGGCCGAGCACAAGGTGACGGAGCAGGTCGTCCTCGACTCGGGACTGCCGTACACCTTCCTGCGCAACGGCTGGTACACCGAGAACTACACCGAGAACCTCGCCCCGGTCCTGGCGCACGGCGCCGTCGTGGGCAACGCGGGCGAAGGCCGGATCGCCTCCGCCGCCCGAGCCGACTACGCGGCCGCGGCCGCCGCCGTACTCACGCAGGACGGGCACCTTGGCGCGGCGTACGAGCTGAGCGGTGACACGGCGTGGTCGCTGGCCGAGTACGCGGCGGAGATCGCCCGCCAGTCCGGCAAGGACATCGCGTACAGCGAGGTGCCGGCGGACGTGCACCTGGAGATCCTCAAGGGCGCGGGGCTGCCGGAGGCGTTCGCCGCGATCCTCGTCGACGTCGACGCGGCGATCGCACGCGGGCGGCTCGCCGGTACGAGCGGCGACCTGGCGCGGCTCACCGGCCGCCCGACGACGCCGCTCACGGAGAGCGTGGCACAGGCGCTGCGGGGCCAGGAGGGCCTGTAGGCCCTGGAGCCCGGTAGGTCCTGGAGCCCGGTAGGCCCTGGAGGCCCTGGAGGCCCTGCGGTGGGCTTCGCCGCTGTGACGGACGTGTCATGACCGTATGGCGATACGGGCATGACACGCCCTCCCGCGCGGCGCTACCGTCGTCCGGACAGCGCGGGGCGTGACGGCGGGTGCCGAGGGACGGGAAGGCGGGCGGCCAGTGGCGGCGAAAAGCAGCGGCGGGGTCGGCGTGGGCGGCTGCAGGGCCCTCGGGGCCAGCGGGACCGGCGGAACGGGACTCGACCAGAAGTCGGGGCTCCTGTACGGGATCGGGGCCTACGGCATCTGGGGCCTCGTCCCCCTGTACTGGCCCCTGCTGCAACCGGCGGGGGCCGTCGAGATCCTGGCCCACCGCATGGTCTGGTCGCTGCTCGCGGTCGGCCTGGCCCTGCTGGTGCTGCGCCGCTGGGCGTGGATACGGGAGCTCGTACGGCAGCCGCGCAAGCTGGGCCTGATCGCGGTCGCCGCGACCGTGATCACCGTCAACTGGGGCGTCTACATCTGGGCCGTGAACGCCGGCCACGTCGTCGAGTCGTCGCTCGGCTACTTCATCAACCCGCTGGTCACCATCGCCATGGGCGTCGTCCTACTGAAGGAGCGGCTGCGCCCCGCGCAGTGGGCCGCGGTGGGCATCGCCTTCGCGGCGGTGGTGGTGCTGGCCGTCGGGTACGGGCGGCCGCCGTGGATCTCGCTGGTGCTCGCGTTCTCGTTCGCGACGTACGGGCTGGTGAAGAAGAAGGTCAACCTGGGCGGTCTGGAGTCGCTGGCCGCCGAGACCGCGATCCAGTTCCTGCCCGCCCTGGCGTACCTGCTGTGGCTGGGCACCCAGGGCTCGGCCGCCTTCGGCAGCGCGGGCGCCGGCCACATGGCGCTGCTCGCGTCGACCGGCCTGGTGACGGCCGTGCCGCTGGTGTTCTTCGGTGCGGCGGCCATCCGCGTCCCGCTGTCGACGCTGGGGCTGCTCCAGTACCTGGCGCCGGTCTTCCAGTTCCTGCTGGGCGTCGTCTACTTCCGTGAGGCGATGCCGCCCGAGCGCTGGGCGGGCTTCGCGCTGGTGTGGCTGGCCCTCACGATCCTGACCTGGGACGCCCTCCGCACCGCCCACCGCACCCGCGCCGAGGCGCTGCGCCTCGCGGAGCAGGCGGCGGCCAGGGTCGAGGCCGAGGTCGAGGTCGAGGCCAGGGTCGAGGCCGAGGTCGAGGCCGAGGTCGAGGCCGAGGTCGAGGCCGAGGTCGAGGCCGAGGCGCGGGTCGTCCTGGATTCCGTTCCGCACTCCAACCCCGCGCGCCAATAAAGGTTTTACCTGATTCCCATGCCGTCGTACCGCTAAGGTTTCCGCTGAGCGTGGTGCAAGGCAGCACTGTGACGCATGGGGCCAGGAACCGTCCTGGAGGCCCCGCGTTCCCCATGGTCGAGGTGTGCGGGTGAGGGGCGCGGGGCTGTCGCTGGCCCGGGTGGTACCTCCCATGGGGTCTGATCCCGGGTCGACGCGGCAACCGCTCGCGGCGCCGCCGACGTACGACGTGGTGCGCGGCAGCTGAGCACCCCCGCGCGGAAGGGCCCCCGGCAATGGTGCCGGGAATCGCCCATGGGCGCTCCGGAGTTGAACGCCCATGGCCGCTGAGCACAGTGCCGCCCCCCTGCGCCTCTATTTCGTCGACGACGGAGGCGACCGCACCACTCCCTTCTTCGCCTCTTTAGGCATCGACCTGTCGCACGCCGACACCGCGCGGCGGCACTGGCAGGACTTCCGGGCCGAACTCGCCGCCGACGCGCGGCTGGAGATTCCGGCCGCCTCCTCCCTGCACGCCGTGGACCTCGCCGGGGCCCGCGGCCGACACGTCCACCGCTCGCGCAGCACCGACCGCGCCACGCACCGCCGCCACACCCAGGAGGTCATCCTCCGGGGCCTGCGGAACATCGCCGCCATGCCGGGCGCGCGGGTGCGGGCCGTGTACCGGGAGACCGACGACTACGGGCGCGACCGCCCCGCCCTCTACGCCGCGCTGCTGCGGCAGCTCAACGCGGAGCTCGCCGGGTCACGCGTGCACGGCGTCGTCATCGTGGACGGCGACGGGACGGACGGCGCGCTGCGCAGGGCCCACCGGGCGCTGCCGGACGAGGGCCGGTACATCGTCGGGGACCCGGTGTTCCAGCCGGCGCGCGAACTCCCGCTGCTCCAGGCCGCCGACCTGCTCGCGTACGCCGCGTACCAGTCGGTCGCCAAGCGGTCGTCCCGGGAGTTCATGTGGCACTGGTTCGGCGCCGCGCTGCCCGGCGCCCACGGGCCCAGCGCCCTGTGAGGCCGGCGCCGTACGACGCGAAGGGCCGTGCCGTACGGGACGAACCGGCGCCGTACGAGACGAACCGGCGCCGTACGGCGGAGAAGGACTGGGCCCCGGACGACGCCGGGGCCCAGCCGGGCCGGACCTGGAACCCCGGGCTCGCCGGGCCAGGACCGCATCTTCAGTCTTCCACATCCATCACCCATGAGGAGGGGTTCCATGCCCAGGTTTGAGGCAGGCGCACCCATGACCGTCGACTGGGGCAAGGAGCAGGTCGAGGTATCCACCATCGATCGGGAACTGCCTCCCGCTTCCCTTGTGGACGACCGGAACAAGCTGGTCAAGGCCGGTTTGAACTCCCCGCTCGCCTCGCTTCCCGAAGACGCCTGGCACGCGATCGCCCGGGCCGCCGTCACCCCCGAGACCGTCGCGCTCCAGCTCCGCGAGTCGCAGGACGCCCACACCAGCCTTCTCCTGGAGGAGCACGTCGACGGGGCCACGCTCCGCTCCGTGCACACCCGCGTCTGGCTGTCCGAACTGTTCCCCGCCATCCAGCCCCGCATGGGCCAGGAGCTCCTGGCCGTGGACGACCCGCAGGTGCAGGGCGTGGCCGAGAACGGACGGCCGCAGGCGATCCTGCGCTACCGGTACGACACCCCCGAGCACCTCAAGCGCCACGTCCAGCAGACCATCGCGGCGACGCTGTACCGCAACTCCTACGCCGAGTCGATCCTGGCCCGGCGGGTGACGCGCGCCCTGATCGTCCATCCGGTCGTCTACGAGTTCGCCGACGGCACGGACCCGGTGTGCGTGCTCATCGCCCGTGACGGCATCACGCGCCTCGCCAGCGCCTGGAAGGTGCTGGCCGGGGCCGACAGCGAGCCGGAGGCGGTCGCCGCGCTCGCCGCCGACACGCTGTTCGCCCAGCACCGGCCCACCGCGAGCGAACCCGCCAAGCCGCTCACGCAGCGGATGGCGCTCGCCCGCGAGAACCGCCGCAAGCGGCTGCGTGAGGAGTTCGCCCGGGAGATGGCCGGCAGCACCGCGGCGGGCGAGGCGCCTTCGCTCCGGGCCGTCCAGATCGCCCAGTCCCATGTCGTACCGGCGTACATCGCGGTCGGCGCCGAGGCGCACGAGCGGGCGTCGCTCAGCACCGAGGACGTGTTCGACGACGCGCTGCGGTCGGTCCTCGCCTCCGTGCACGTCGAGTTCAAGCCGTGGGACACCGCCGCGCAGAACGTCGAGGTGGCCAGCCGGGCGCTCAAGCACGTCCTTCAGGGAGCGTCCGACAGCGGTGTGCAGGCCGTCTACGACCTGGCCGTCGGCCGCCGCACGCCGGCGGAGACCCCGCAGGTGTACGGGGACGAGCACATTCCCGGCACCGGTCTGTGGCGGGCCGTGCTGCTGCTGCACACGCTGACGCGCCCGGCCGTCTCGGAGGGGCTCAGGAACCGGGCCAAGGAGATCAAGGGCGACCGGCGGATGACGGACAAGGGGTACGCGGGGCTGCTCGGCCCGATCGTCGACCATCCGTGGCGGTCCACGAAGAAGTCGGCGGCGCAGCAGGCCCGTAACGCCTGGACCAACGGGGGCGTCCTCTTCAAGGAGGTGCAGGAGGACGGCTGGGTGCCGGTGGTCACGGACGACTTCACGACCCTCGTCGAGCCCGCGCTCGACGGCAGCCGGGACGCCCGGCTGACGCTGGCGCTCGCGGGCGGTACGGCGCTGATCGCCGACAAGTTGCTGACCCGGAACGTCGGTTCGGCCGTGAGCCGTACGCGCGCGCCGGGGAAGGTGCCCTTCCGCAGCGATGTGCACAAGGTCGTCGAGGGCCTGGCCCGCGAGGGCAACGCGCTCGGGCTGTGGACGCTCGCGCTCGCGGCCCAGCGGTTCGAGGACGGCGGGCTGCCGCGCAACTCGGGCTGGAAGCAGCTCGGTCTGCCCAGCGGCCGGAACGACCAGGCGAGCACCGGGTACGAGCACTACGCGGTCGACGTGGACGCGCCCGACCGGATGCGCCGCGACGACGACGGCGGGCCTGTGCCGCTGCTGGAGTGGGACGTCGTCGTCGCGTCGGACGAGGTACGCGCGCGTCAGGTGCTCGGTCCGGCGGCGTTCGGTGAGGACGAACCGGAGGCCGGGAACGCGCATGGGTACGGCCCTGAGGCGGCGGGCGGCGGCCGGCGGCCGGGCGCCGGCGCGCCGGACGGGACGGCGTCCCTGGGTGCGGCGCCGACGCCGGACGACGCCGAGGACTTCCTGGACGCCCCGGACGGGGAACGGTCCGTCGAACAGCGCATCCCCGAGGCGCGGCACCGCCTCACCACGCACTTGAGCAGCGCCAAGACGTACCTCGACGAGCTGGAGAAGCTGGGCCAGGCCGTGAGCTTCCCGCCGGTGCTCGGCCCGGCCGAGAGGTGGCGGGACCTGTACGACACGGCGGGCCGTATCTTCGCCTCGCTCCAGAACCGCGCGGACGACTACGCCGACGACGGGGCCGAGACGGACTGACCGCCGCAGGGCTGCCAGGCCGTCGCGGGCATGGCGGGATCTGGCCGCCGTCCGCCATCCGGACGAACCGTACGACCCGGACGCGACGGGGGCCGTTCAGCCGCCGCGGCGTTCCGTGCTGCCGCTCGGCTCCGCTTCGTACAGCTCACCGGGTTGCTGCTCCTCCTCCTGCTCCTGCTCCTGCTCCTGCTCCTGCTCCTGCTCCTGCTCCTGCTCCTGCTCCTGCTCCTGCCAGGTGAAGCCCGCCAGGCCGACGGCCCCCTCGTCGTCGTCCTCGTCGTAGGGGCCGGGGCGCGTCAGCCGCGACCAGAGGCTGAACGCACAGATCACCACGCCGAGGAAGCAGAGCATCCAGAAGGCCACCTGAACGGCGACGTGCACGACGAACGACGCCAGGAGGTCCAGGATGAGGACGATCGGGACGAGGGCTTCGTTCACCTTCTCGGCCCCTTCCCTCGTCCGCGCCCGCGCGTGCGCGTGCCCAGATAGACCACGACGCCCATCGCGCAGAGCAGCAGCACCGACGCCCCCAGCAGGTCGGCGGTGCCCCAGGCGACGAAGCGCCCCCAGAGCCCTGTTTCGATGTCGGGCCCGTGCGCCAGCAGCAACATGTCCCCAGCCTGCCCCGAACCCCGGCACCGCAGCGGTGTCGTGCCCGAACAGCCACATGGCAGGGACCATTCCGAGATCCACCCGGACCACTGTCGGACCGGTTCAGTCCGCTATACGAACACGACTGACCGGTTTACGCCCTTGACCGTTCATCAGATCCTCCCCGACCATTCACCACGCACAACGCACCCGCACCACCCGCTCCAACGCCCCGCGCAGCTTGCCGCCGCGGGGCGTCTCGCACGTTCCGTCCCATCCCCGTACGGAATTCGGAGCCCCCCACATGAGAATCGTCCCGTCCCGCATATCCGGCAGACGCACCACCGCCACCGCCGCACTCGCCGTCGCCGCCCTGCTGGGCACCGCCGCGCCCGGCGCCCTCGCCGCCCCGGCCGCCACAGCCGCCACAGCCACCACAGCGACGACGGCCACCGCAGCGGCCGCCGCCGCGCCCGACATCCCCGTCGTCAACGTCAAGGCGCACCTCTCCCAGCTCCAGTCGATCTCCTCCGCCAACGGCGGCAACCGCGCCCACGGCCGCCCGGGCTACAAGGCGTCCGTCGACTACATGAAGGCCAAGCTCGACGCCGCCGGATTCACCACCACCGTCCAGCAGTTCACGTACAACGGCGCGACCGGCTACAACCTCATCGCCGACTGGCCCGGCGGCGACCCGAACCAGGTGCTCATGGCGGGCGCCCACCTCGACTCGGTGTCCTCCGGGCCCGGCATCAACGACAACGGCTCGGGTTCGGCCGCCGTCCTGGAAACCGCGCTCGCCGTGTCGCGCGCCGGGTTCAAGCCCGCCAAGCACCTGCGGTTCGCCTGGTGGGGCGCCGAGGAGCTGGGGCTGGTCGGCTCCCGCTACTACGTCGGCAACCTGCCGACGTCCGAGCGCGGCAAGGTCGCCGGGTATCTGAACTTCGACATGATCGGGTCCCCCAACCCCGGCTACTTCGTCTACGACGACGATCCCGTCATCGAGAAGACCTTCAAGGACTACTTCGCCGGGATCGGCGTCCCGACCGAGATCGAGACCGAGGGCGACGGGCGCTCCGACCACGCCTCGTTCAAGAACGTCGGCATCCCCGTGGGCGGGCTGTTCACCGGCGCGAGCCGGACCAAGACGTCCGCGCAGGCGCAGAAGTGGGGCGGTACGGCCGGTCAGGCCTTCGACCGCTGCTACCACTCGTCCTGCGACACGACGTCCAACATCAACGACACCGCGCTCGACCGGAACAGCGACGCCCTCGCGCACGCCGTGTGGACCCTGTCCGCCGGTACGACCGAGCCGCCGACCGGTGACACGTACGAGAACACCGCCGACGTCGCCATCCCGGACAACGGCGCCGCCGTGACGTCCTCGGTCACCGTCTCCGGCCGGAGCGGCAACGCCCCGTCAGGACTGCGGGTCGGCGTCGACATCGTCCACACCTGGCGCGGTGACCTGGTCGTCGACCTGATCGCCCCGGACGGCAGCGCGTACCGGTTGAAGAACGCCAGCGGCAGCGACTCGGCGGACAACGTCCGTGAGACCTACACCGTCGACGCGTCCAGCGAGTCCGCGAACGGCACCTGGCAGCTTCGGGTGCAGGACACGGCCCGGTACGACACCGGCTACATCAACAGCTTCTCACTGACCTTCTGACGGTACGTACGCCGGAGCGCCGGCGAGCGGAGCGGGCGGGGGCCGCCGTGCCGGTGGCGGTGCGGCCGCCCCCGCCGTATCTCACTTCGCGGACTTGTTCGCCGCGTCCACCAGCGCCTGCTCGGTGACCGCGCCGACGTAGACCTTGCCGTCGTCCGTCATCAGGGCGTTCACCAGGCGGGTCTTGAAAACCGTGCCCGAGCCGAACTTGCCGGTGACCTTGTCGCCGAAGGAGTCCAGGAACTTCTGGGCCTCGGCCGGCATCTCGTCGCTCTGCTGCGCCGCCCCCGCCGGGCCGGCGAGTTCGACTATGGACGTCCAGCCCTCACCGATGACGTTCGGCCCCTGGAAGTCCTCCAGGCCCTCCAGGTGCTTCCGCGCCTCCTTCGAACCCTTCGCGCCCTCGAGGTCCTTCGCGCCCTCGAGGTCCTTCAGGCCTTCGAGGCCCTTCAGGTCCTCCGGGGCCTCCGGACGGTGCTCGTCCGCCTCCGTCACCTTGGCGCCCTTCGGGGGTGTGAACGCGAAGGTGTCGGCAGCCGGCTTCGAGAAGTCGACCTTGGTGAAGCCCGCGTCGACCGCGGCCTTCCCGCCCGAGCTGGGCATGAGCGTGAACTTCAGCGGTACGCCGTTGCGGGCGTCCACAGCGATCTTGATCGAGCCGATCGTGGAGCCGCTCTGCTTCGGCTTGATGAGGAGCTGGTACGCGTCGCGGCCGGCGACCCGCGCCGTACCGTCGACCGTGACCGACGTCGTGCCGTCGACCGCCTTCAGGGCCTGGGCGGCCAGCTCCTTGGGAGTGACCGGCGGCTCGTCCGCCGGGCCCGCTCCGTCAGGGGCGTCGTCGCCCGGGCCGCTCTTCGCCGCGCCGTCGGGGTCCTTGGCGTGGAACGCCTCGTTGGCCTTGCTGTCGTACGTCCAGACCTCGGCCCCGTTGTGGACCATCGTGTACTCGTCGTCGCCGTCCTGGATCGTCAGGCGCTGCTTGTCCGGCCCGTCCGCGGCGACCCGCAGCGTGTGCGTGCCGGACGCCAGCTCCAGCAGCTTCGCGTCGGCGTCAGCGGCCTCGCCCGCGCCGCCCATCAGGTCGCCGAGGCCGGCGACCGACGGAAGCCCGAGGTCCGTGCTGATCTTCAACGTGCCGGACATCTGCTCGGTGTCCGACGCGGCGATCTTCTCGATGAGCTGCTGCGCCGTGATCTTCGGCAGGTCGGGGTCACCGGACGCGGCGAGCGCCGGGACGAGCCCGATGGTCGCCGCCGCCACCCCCGCCACCGCGACCGGGACCGCGTACCGCGCTGCTTTGCGCCGCGCGGGCGATGCGGTCGGGGCGCTGTCGTTCGGTGCCATGTGCGATACCTCCGTGGTGTGGTGGCATCAATCTGACCAAACCAGCACCCACCGAGGCATCACTCCACGGGCTCAACTCCGCGTACCTCTCAGGGATGAGGCCGGCTCGGGGTATCCCCCATGCCGTACCCCCCAGGTATGTGGCTGCCCGTACCCCCCGGGTATGTCACCCGGCGCGGTGCACCACCAGGTCGCACAGCTCCGCCAGCGCCGCCTTCGCGTAGCCGTCCGGCAGCGGGGCCAGCATCGCCCGCGCCTCCTGCGCGTACCGCACCGTGTCGCGGCGGGCCATCTCCAGCGCCGGGTGGGCGCGCAGCCGGCGCAGCACCTCGGCGTGCCGTGCGTCGTCCGTCAGGTCGCCGTCGAGCAGCTCGAGCAGCTCCAGGTCCTCCGGGCGACCGTGCTGCCCGGCCAGGGCCCGCAGATGCAGGACCGGCAGCGTGGCGATGCCCTCGCGCAGGTCGGTGCCCGGGGTCTTGCCGGACTCGTGCGAGTCGGACGCGATGTCCAGCACGTCGTCGGCGAGCTGGAACGCCACGCCGAGCCGCTCGCCGTACTGCGTGAGGACCTCGACGGTCCGCTCGTCGACGCCGGACATCATCGCGCCGAACCGCCCGGACACGGCGATCAGCGAGCCGGTCTTGCCGGCGATGACGTCCAGGTAGTGCTCGACCGGGTCGTGGCCGTCGCGGGGCCCCGCCGTCTCCAGGATCTGGCCGGTGACCAGGCGCTCGAACGCCTCCGCCTGGATGCGCACCGCCTCGGGGCCGAGGTCCGCCAGGATGTGTGAGGCGCGCGCGAAGAGAAAGTCACCCGTGAGGACGGCGACGGAGTTGCCCCAGCGGGCATTGGCGCTCGGCACACCGCGCCGCACGTCCGCCTCGTCCATGACGTCGTCGTGGTAGAGCGTCGCCAGGTGCGTGAGCTCGACCACCACGGCCGCGGGCACGATGCCCGGCGCGTGCGGGTCGCCGAACTGCGCCGCCAGCATGACCAGCAGGGGACGGAACCGCTTGCCGCCCGCGCGTACCAGGTGCTGAGCGGCCTCCGTGATGAAGGGCACGTCGCTCTTCGTGGCATCGAGGAGGCCGGCCTCGACAGCCGCCAATCCGGCCTGGACATCGGCTTCGAGAGCCTGGTCCCGCACGCTCAGCCCGAACGGCCCGACTGCGGTCACGAGGGGTTCTCCTGTCTGCTGACGATCACACGGATTGTCGATGTGTCGCTCGATCCACTCACGTCAGCGTATCCGGTCCCGTTTGGATCGCCGTGGGCGCCTTCCCGCCACCCCCGGTATGTTCGTGATCAGCGCATACAACCGAAATGTCGGGCTTTGCGGCATGGCCGCGGGCGTCCCGCCCGGCCGGGACGAATGCCCTGGAAGTGGAGGTTCCGCCGTGCACGTCCGCACCTCCTTCCCGTACGCGACGGACCATGCGGACCTCTGGATTCCGCTCCCGGACGGCACGCTCCTGTACGCCCGCGTGTGGCGGCCGCTGACCCGCGAGCGCGTACCCGCGCTCCTGGAGTACGACCCGGGCCGGCTCACGGACGGTACCGCCCCGCGCGACGCCCAGCGCCACCCCTGGTACGCGGGCCACGGCTACGCCTCGGTACGGGTCGATCCGCGCGGCCACGGCAACAGCGAGGGCCTCCCGCGCGACGCGGACGGCGACCTCGCCGACGCGACGGCCGTGGTGGCGTGGCTCGCCGCCGAACCCTGGTGCACGGGCTCCGTCGGCCTGCTCGGCCTGGGCCCCGGCGCCACCCTGGCCCTGAGAGCGGCGACCGGGGCCGGCCACCCGGGGCCGCAGAGGGGCGCGGGTGCGAGCGAGGGCGGAGAGCTCAGGAAGGGCCGGGGGCCCGGGGAAGGGCCCGGGGAGGAGCGGGAGCCCGGGGAGGACGGGTACGGACAAGAGGCCCGGGAGGCCCAGAAGGACCGGGTGGCCGGGGAGGATCAGCAGGGCCGGGGGGACGTACAAGACCGGAAGGGCCGGGAGAGCGGGAAGCCCGGGGAGGGCGGGGAGCCCAGAGAGGGCGGGGAGCCCAGAGAGGGCCGGGAGCCCAGGGGCGAGCGGGAACGCCGGGAGGAGCAGGAACGCCGGGGCGAGCGGGAACGCCGGGAGGACGGGGACGGCCGGAAGGGTCTGGCGGACGGGGACGGCCCGGACGGGGAGGGCCGGGAGGGCCGGGAGGGC
>NZ_JABWDV010000065.1 GCF_013362995.1 Streptomyces sp. TRM64462
AGCGTCGTACGGGCCGGGTACCGCAGCCGGCAGCGCCCCATCGGAGCCCGGAGGCGTGCGCTCGCCGGGCGGCGTGCCCTCGCCGGGAGGCGTTCCGCCGGGGAACGCGCGGGCGCGGCCGGCCAGTTCCTTGCGCGCCGCCAGCCAGCGTTCCGTGGTCTCCGGGTCGGTGCCGCAGGCGCGGACGAAGGCGGCCAGCAGCTCCTCGCGGGGCAGCGTCGTACGGGCCAGCATGTTCGCGACCGTCGAGCGCGGCAGGCTGTCGCCGAGCGCCTCCGCACGGGCCGACAGCTCCCGGTAGGTCAGCCCCGACCAGTCCTTCAGCTCCTGCAGCCGGGTCAGGAAACCGGCCGCGTCGCACAGGTCGCCCGGGCCGGGAGCTCTCTCCCCGTCGGCCATCCGCCCTCGCCCCTCCCCGCTCGGCATCCGGACAGGGCTGGGACATGTCCGGGACAGGGCCCCAGCCTTGTTGAAACGGCGACCGCGCTCAAGAGTGGAATCCGGCCGCACGCCGAAGCGGCCCTGATCGCCTACGGGGGGACGATCAGGGCCGCTCAAAGGCGCGGGGCGCGGGGCGCCGGGGAAGCGGGGATCAGAAGACCGACTCGGCCTCCTCCATCCGGTCGTCGGGCACCGTCTTCAGCCGCGTGACCGCCTCGGCCAGCGGGACCATCGAGACCTTCGTGCCGCGCAGCGCGGTCATCATGCCGAACTCGCCGCGGTGCGCGGCCTCCACCGCGTGCCAGCCGAACCGCGTGGCGAGCACCCTGTCGTACGCGGTGGGCGTGCCGCCCCGCTGGACGTGGCCCAGGATCACCGGCCGCGCCTCCTTGCCGAGCCGCTTCTCCAGCTCCTTCGCGAGCCGGTTGCCGATGCCCTGGAACCGCTCGTGGCCGAACTGGTCGATCTCGCCCTTGCCGTACTCCATGGAGCCCTCGGCCGGGTGCGCGCCCTCGGCGACGCAGATCACCGCGAACTTCTTGCCGCGCGCGAACCGCTCCTCCACCATCTTGACCAGGTCGTCGACCTGGAAAGGCCGCTCGGGCAGGCAGATGCCGTGCGCGCCGCCGGCCATACCGGACTCCAGCGCGATCCAGCCGGCGTGACGGCCCATCACCTCGACGACCATGACGCGCTGGTGCGACTCGGCGGTGGTCTTCAGACGGTCTATGGCCTCGGTGGCGACCATCACGGCCGTGTCGAAGCCGAAGGTGCGGTCGGTGGAGGAGATGTCGTTGTCGATGGTCTTCGGGACGCCGACGACGGGCATGCCCGCGTCCGACAGCATGCGGGCCGCGGTCAGCGTGCCCTCGCCGCCGATCGGGATGAGGACGTCGAGTCCGTAGCGGCGCTTCAACTCGCCGTGGTGCTCGGCGGCTTCGCGCAGCCGGTCGCGCTCCAGACGGGCGGAGCCGAGGATCGTGCCGCCGCGGGCGAGGATGCCGCTGACGGCGTTGAGGTCGAGGGGCCGGTAGTGGCCGTCGAGGAGGCCCTTGAATCCGTCCTCGAAGCCGATGACTTCGTCGCCGTGCCCGGTGAGCGCGCGATGCACGACCGACCGGATCACTGCGTTCAGGCCGGGGCAGTCGCCGCCTGCGGTGAGAACTCCGATGCGCATCGTGCTGTGTCTCCTGCTCGGTAGTCGCCAGTCGCCGGCCGTACGTCGTACGCCGTATGTCGCACGCGTACGGGGAGCCTTTCCGAATTGTCCCACGGAGGACCCGCCGCCCGCGCAGCCTGCCACTCCTCCGAGGGACCGCCACCCTCGCACGGTCTTCTGTTCCCCCTCCGAACACCCGGCAAGCGCCCTACCCACTCGCGGAGGTATTGTCAAGAGGGTATGGCTGCCTCTCGCGGGGCGATTTTGGCCACTACGGAGTATCGAGCGACAGCGGACAGGAGAGCACGGCGTGGCGCGCAGCGTGTACGTGACCGGGATCGACCGCGGGGACGGCCGACAGGTCGTGGAGCTGGGAGTCATGGAGCTCCTGACCCGCCAGGTGGACCGGGTGGGGGTGTTCCGTCCGCTGGTGCACGACGGGCCCGACCGTCTCTTCGAGCTGCTGCGTGCCCGCTACCGGCTGTCGCAGGACCCGGCGACCGTGTACGGCATGGACTACCAGGAGGCGTCGGCGCTCCAGGCGGAGCGGGGCACGGACGCGCTGGTGTCGCGGCTCGTGGAGCGGTTCCACGCGGTGGCCCGCGACTACGAGGTCGTGCTGGTGCTCGGTACGGACTTCGCCGGCACGCAGCTCCCGGACGAACTGGCCCTGAACGCCCGGCTCGCCAACGAGTTCGGCGCGTCCGTGATCCCCGTGGTGGGCGGCAAGGGGCAGCCGTCCGACGCGGTGCGGGCCGAGGCGCGCAACGCGTTCCGGGCGTACGACGGGCTCGGCTGCGACGTCCTCGCGATGGCCGTGAACCGGGTGGCGCCCGAGGACCGCGCGGCGATAGCCGAGCGGCTCGCGGCCCGCCTCCCCGTGCCCTGCTACGTGCTCCCCGACGAGCCGGCCCTCGCCGCGCCGACGGTCGCGCAGATCACGCAGGCGCTCGGCGCGACGGTGGTGCTGGGCGACGACTCTGGGCTCGCCCGGGACGCCCTGGACTTCGTGTTCGGCGGTGCGATGCTGCCGAACTTCCTCAATGCCCTGACCCCCGGCTGCCTGGTGGTCACCCCCGGCGACCGCGCCGACCTGGTGGTGGGCGCGCTGGCGGCGCACTCGGCGGGTACGCCGCCGATCGCGGGTGTGCTGCTGACGCTGAACGAGCGGCCGAGCGAGGAGATCCTCACGCTCGCCGCGCGCCTCGCGCCCGGCACCCCGGTCATCTCGGTGGGCGAGCGGAGCTTCCCGACCGCGCAGGAGCTGTTCTCGCTGGAGGGCAAGCTCAACGCGGCGACGCCGCGGAAGGCGGAGACGGCGCTCGGTCTGTTCGAGCGGCACGTGGACACCGCGGACCTGCTGAAGCGGATGTCGGTGGCGCGCAGCGGCCGGGTCACGCCGATGATGTTCGAGCACGAGCTGCTGGAGCAGGCCCGCGCGAACCGCCGCCGGGTGGTGCTGCCGGAGGGCACGGAGGAGCGGGTGCTGCGCGCCGCCGACGTGCTCGTACGCCGTGACGTGTGCGACCTGACGCTGCTCGGCGACCCGGAGGTGATCCGTAAGAAGGCCGCCGACCTCAGCATCGACCTGTCCGGCGCCCAGCTCGTCGACCCGTCCACGTCCGAGCTGCGGCAGCGGTTCGCCGAGCGGTACGCGGAGCTGCGCGCCCACAAGGGCGTGACGGTGGAGCTGGCGTACGACGTGGTGTCGGACGTCAACTACTTCGGCACGCTGATGGTGCAGGAGGGCCTGGCCGACGGCATGGTGTCGGGCTCGGTGCACTCCACGGCGGCGACGATCCGCCCCGCCTTCGAGATCATCAAGACCAAGCCGGAGGCGTCGATCGTGTCGTCGGTGTTCTTCATGTGCCTGGCGGACGAGGTGCTGGTGTACGGCGACTGCGCGGTCAACCCGGACCCGGACGCCGAGCAGCTCGCGGACATCGCGGTGCAGTCGGCGGCCACGGCGGCGCGGTTCGGTGTCGAGCCGAGGATCGCGATGCTCTCGTACTCGACGGGCACGTCGGGGTCCGGCGCGGACGTGGACAAGGTGCGCGAGGCGACGAAGCTGGTGCGGGCGTCGCACCCGGAGCTGAAGATCGAGGGCCCGATCCAGTACGACGCGGCCGTCGAGCCGTCCGTGGCGGCGACGAAGCTGCCGGACTCGGAGGTCGCGGGCCGGGCGAGCGTGCTGATCTTCCCGGACCTGAACACCGGCAACAACACGTACAAGGCCGTGCAGCGCTCGGCCGGCGCGGTGGCGGTTGGCCCGGTCCTGCAGGGCCTGCGCAAGCCGGTGAACGACCTGTCGCGCGGCGCGCTCGTCAGCGACATCGTGAACACGGTGGCCATCACCGCGATCCAGGCCCAGGCCACCCCCTCCCCCAGCGCGTGACCGACTCCACCACTCCCCCCCGTACAGAAAGCACCGCACCCGTGACCACCAGCGCCACCCGTGTCCTCGTCCTCAACTCCGGCTCGTCGTCCGTGAAGTACCAGCTCCTCGACATGCGGGACGGCGCGCGGCTCGCCGTCGGCCTGGTCGAGCGGATCGGCGAGGCGGTCTCGCGGCTGGTCCACACGCCGCTGACGGACAGTGGTGAGCGCCGGGAGCGCACCGGCCCGATCCCGGACCACGCGGCCGCGCTGAAGGCGGTGGCCGAGGAGCTGGCGGCGGACGGGCTCGGCCTGGACTCGCCGGAGCTGGCGGCGATCGGCCACCGGGTGGTGCACGGCGGCCTGAGGTTCTCGGCGCCCACGGTCGTCACGGACGAGGTGCTGGCGGAGGTGGAGCGCCTGGTCCCGGTGGCGCCGCTGCACAACCCGGCGAACATCACGGGCATCCGCACGGCGCGGGCGCTGCGCCCGGACCTGCCGCAGGTGGCGGTGTTCGACACGGCGTTCCACACGACGATGCCGGAGCACGCGGCGCGGTACGCGATCGACACCGAGGTGGCGGACGCGCACCGGATCCGCCGCTACGGCTTCCACGGCACCTCGCACGCGTACGTGTCGCGCGAGACGGCGCGGCTGCTGGGCAAGGACCCGTCGGAGGTGAACGTGATCGTGCTGCACCTGGGCAACGGCGCCTCGGCGTCGGCGGTGGCCGGGGGCCGGTGCGTGGACACGTCGATGGGCCTGACGCCGCTGGAGGGCCTGGTGATGGGGACGAGGTCCGGTGACATCGACCCGGCGGTGACGTTCCACCTGAAGCGGGTGGCGGGAATGTCGGTGGACGAGATCGACGACCTGCTGAACAAGAAGAGCGGTCTGATCGGCCTGTGCGGCGACAACGACATGCGGGAGATCCGCCGCCGTGTCGACGAGGGCGACGAGCGGGCGCGGCTGGCCTTCGACATCTACATCCACCGTCTGAAGAAGTACATCGGCGCGTACTGCGCGGTGCTCGGGCGGGTGGACGCGGTGGCGTTCACGGCGGGTGTCGGTGAGAACGCGGCGCCGGTGCGGGAAGCTGCCGTGGAGGGCCTGGAGTCGCTGGGCCTCGCGGTGGACGCCGAGCTCAACGCCGTACGGTCCGGTGAGCCGCGGCTGATCTCGCCGGAGGGCGCGCGGGTGGCGGTCGCGGTGGTCCCGACGGACGAGGAACTGGAGATCGCCCGCCAGACGTACTCATTGGTAACCGACTAAAAACAGGAACAACGGAAGAAAAATCAAAAGAACTCGACCGCCTGGACTGCCCTGGACTGCCTCGACTGAGCGGCCCCCCGCCCATTTGTACATTCCGCCAGCCGGAATATTCCGCACTGAAACAAACCGATAGGATCCGCCTTATGCGCCGTTCCAAAATCGTCTGCACACTGGGCCCCGCCGTCGACTCCTACGAGCAGCTCAAAGCGCTCATCGAGGCCGGCATGAACGTGGCCCGCTTCAACATGAGCCACGGAACCCACGCTGAGCACGAGGAGCGGTACCACCGCCTCCGCAAGGCGGCCGAGGACACCGGCCACGCGGTGGGCGTGCTGGCCGACCTCCAGGGTCCGAAGATCCGCCTGGAGACGTTCGCCGAGGGCCCGGTCGAACTGGTCCGCGGCGACGAGTTCACGATCACCGTCGAGGACGTCCCCGGCGACAAGTCCATCTGCGGTACGACGTACAAGGGCCTGCCGGGCGATGTCGCCAAGGGCGACCAGATCCTGATCAACGACGGCAACGTCGAACTGAAGGTCCTGGAGGTGGACGGCCCGAGCGTCCGCACCATCGTCATCGAGGGCGGTGTCATCTCCGACCACAAGGGCATCAACCTGCCCGGCGCGGCGGTGAACGTTCCCGCGCTGTCCGAGAAGGACATCGAGGACCTCCGCTTCGCGCTCCGCATGGGCTGCGACATGGTCGCCCTGTCCTTCGTGCGGGACGCCAACGACGTCAAGGACGTCCACCGCGTGATGGACGAGGTGGGCCGCCGGGTCCCGGTCATCGCCAAGGTGGAGAAGCCGCAGGCGGTCGCCAACATGCAGGACGTCGTGATGGCGTTCGACGGTGTGATGGTGGCGCGCGGCGACCTGGCCGTCGAGTACCCGCTCGAAAAGGTCCCGATGGTGCAGAAGCGGCTCATCGAGATGTGCCGCCGCAACGCCAAGCCGGTGATCGTCGCGACCCAGATGATGGAGTCGATGATCACCAACTCGCGCCCGACGCGTGCGGAGGCGTCCGACGTCGCCAACGCGATCCTGGACGGCGCGGACGCGGTCATGCTGTCCGCGGAGTCCTCGGTCGGCGCCTATCCGATCGAGACGGTCAAGACGATGTCGAAGATCGTCACGGCGGCGGAGGAAGAACTCCTGTCGAAGGGCCTCCAGCCGCTCGTCCCCGGCAAGAAGCCGCGCACACAGGGCGGTTCGGTGGCCCGCGCGGCCGCCGAGATCGCGGACTTCCTGTCCGGCAAGGCCCTCATCGCCTTCACCAAGTCCGGCGACACGGCCCGCCGCCTGTCCCGCTACCGCGCGACCCAGCCGATCCTGGCGTTCACGACGGAGGTCGACACCCGCAACCAGCTCACGCTGAGCTGGGGCGTCGAGTCCTTCGTCGTCCCGCACGTCGACAACACGGACGCGATGGTCGACCTGGTCGACGCGGAGCTCCTGAAGCTCCAGCGCTACAACGCCGGCGACACCATGATCATCACCGCCGGCTCCCCACCCGGCGTCCCCGGCACCACGAACATGGTCCGCGTCCACCACCTGGGCGGCGGCGCCCGCGACTGACACGGCGACAGATCACCACGAGGGCGCCTCTCCGGACGGAGGGGCGCCCTCGGGCTGCTTACGGGGTCAGCCTCGCTGCACGAACTGGTCCAGCTCAAGGAGGTGGTACGCGCCGTACCCGAACCGCCCGCAGAGCATCTCGTACCGGGAGTACTGCTCCTCGGTCAGCGGCACGGACAGGACGAACAGCACCCGCAGGAACAGTCGGAACCCGAGGTCGGGATCGACCCGGGTGACGACCTCCTCCACTGCCTGCACCACGGTCGCCCCCGGAATCCCGTGCCAGTCCGGACTGACGATCCGCTCCGAGAGCAGTGGCGCAACCTCCCGCACCTCCCGCAGCACCTCATCCGTGAGTTCGACGCGAACCGGCTGCATGACGGGCGTGTACGACGGGGCCACCTCTCGCAGGCGCTTGTCGCACTCCTCCACGATCAGCCCGAGCCAGTACCTGGCGTCGATGCTGAACCGGTCGATGCTGAAGCCGCGTTCCGACGCGGCCACCCACAGGGTGGTGATCGTGTCGGAGGACAGCGTGGACTCCAGCAGACGGAGCGCGTCCTCACGCAGCAAGGCCGCCGCGGAGCCGGGAGTCTCGGCGGTGTCATCGCCCGCCGCGGCCTTCTGGACGGTTTCCCGCGCCGTGTGAGCGTGCCAGTCCCCGGCGAACCACGACGTGAGCTCCGAGAAACCGAAGTCTCCTGTGGCGTCCCGCCGGGTCGTGTCGATGGGCAGCCACTGCACATTGAGGCCGTCGTACACCACCGGCCCCGGGTAACGAAGCGCGTGGTCGAGTTCCATGAGGCGGTCGTACTGGTCTTTGCCGACCGGGACGCGATAGGCCTTCAAGACCCGCAGGAGAAGTCTGAATCCGAGCTCTCCGTCGCTCTCCTCGACGATTCTCTCCAGGGCCGCGGGTACCGATTCGGACAGCGGGGCGGCGGAGCCGCTCTTCGCCATCGTGTGCGTCACCTCGGCGGCGACGTTACGCATCTCCCTGACGACGGCTTCACACAGTTCCTCCTCGGCCATGTCCGAGCGCGGCGGTGCGGGCCAGTGGTGGTGGGCCCTCTTCCGGACCCGAGCCGGGCACAGATCCGCGAGACGGCGCAGCCAGCCGCGGACGTCCATTCCGAAGTCGGCCGGGTCGAAGCGCTCACGGGTCGCCGCCAGCCATGCCGTACGCAGCACCTCGTCCGGCAGAGCGGAGTCCAGCAGGCAGCGTACGTCGACACCCAGCTCCACAGCGCCCTCGCCGTCGCAGACGGCGGCCACCGCCGCCGCGTATTCCCATGCCTGCGCATCGTCGAGAGATGCGGGCGCGGAGGACAGCTTCTCGGTGAGCGCGCTGAGGCCGAAATCCCCGTCGTAGATCCCGGCGAACTCCTCGCGTTGCCTTGCCATGCTGGGCTCCTTCCTCGCGGTGTGTCACCGGGTGGGGGGAGGGCCCGCCCCGTTGCCGGGACGGGCCCACCGTTCGGAATGTGGCTGGGAACCCAGCCGGCTTTCATGTCACGGACCGGTCGTCCGTCGATGACGCCTCAAGGGCGCTTCTTCAGCGGGTACGCCGTGTAGACGATGAAGCCCGCGTGGCCGTCCCTCCCAGGCAGCCTCTTGAGAACCACACGTACCTGGTTCCCCGCCTCTTCCCAGGAACGGTCCGTCTTGTACACCTTGCCCAGGGAAGGGTACTTGTCCCATTTCCCCGTGATCGTGAACTCGGTCTTGTTCCGCCACTGGCCCCGATGGTGGATGAAGTTGTCCAGCGCGTCAAAGCTGGCCTGCCTCCGCTTGCCGTTGGGGAAGAAGTAGTGGGCGAGGACGCGGTCGACGGCCTGCTGGGCGATGTCCCCGTCGGTCCACACGGTGCTGATGGGGTCCAGGCCCTTCCGTTGGTTCTCCAGGGCGAACTGAGCGGCCTGCTGCGGCGTCACGTTGACATGCCTGCTCAGCGTGTGCGCCCCGCTCTGCGGAAAGGCCAGTTCGTCGGCCAGGTTCATGCAATTGTGAACCAGCAGGTCCTCCGCACGCGGCCCTTCGGAGCGCACGTAGAACGTGTGCAGTCCATCGACCGTGAGGTCGTAGACCGTACGCGGTTCGAGACCCGTCCGGGTCCGCAGCCCGCTGACGGCCTGCACCTTGTCGTCGGGCGTGCGCAGCCCGTCGCCCGTGCGCAGCTCCGCCACGAGTGTCCAGCCGCGCCCCTCGACGTATACCCGGTGGCCGGCGGTGCTGGTCAGCCGGGACCCATCGGTGAAGGTGATGTCCACCAGCCGGTCCGTGTCGTGCGCGAACGTCGAGGTAACCTCCTGCGGCCGCTGAGCACCGCTCGCCGGGTCGGCTGCCAGCACCCTGTCGCCGCGTCGTACTTCGCTGATCGCCTTGCGGCTGCCGTCCGCCATCAGCACCTGGGTGCTGCCCGGGAAACTGTTGACCCGGCAGGACGTGACCAGGTCCTCGTACAGGTTGACCGTGTTCTCGATCCGCGCGAGCGTCGCGGGGTCGATCCCGTCCAGGGCCTTCAGCGCCTTGAACGCGTCCGCGACTCCGACCCCGGTGTGCAGCGCGGCGTCGAGCGCGCGGATCGCCTCGGCGACCTTGCCGAACGCCTTGCCGGGGATGAAGTTGCTCGCGGCCCAGGCGCAGCCGCTCGCGCTGCCGTGCCAGCAGTCGACGAAGTCCTGGACCAGGACCGCCTTCAGGACCTGGTAGACGACGGTCTGCTTGATCAGGTCCAGCTTGCTGAAGTACTGGGTGACCTCCTTCGTCAGGCCCTTGAAGGTCTCGGTGCTGAGCAGCAGCGTGTCCTCCGGGGGGCAGCCGGAAGACGTCGCCGGCACATCCGGGTTGGTGCACAGGAAGAAGTCGACGGTGGCACTGAACGTCACCGCGAACGTGACCGTGCAGCCCGTGAAGCCGGGCTCGATGACGCAGTCGTTCTTCTGCTTGGCGTCGGTGACCTCGACACTGTCCTCGTCTACGACGTAGAAGGTGCCGCCGATACCACCGGTGCCGGCGCCGGTCGCAACCTGCTGGTTCGCCTTCTTCCGCTCGGCCGCCTCCGCGGCCTTCTGCGCCTCCTCCGCGTACTTCTGCGCGTCCTTCGCCGCCTGCTCCGCCGCCGTGGCG
>NZ_JABWDV010000066.1 GCF_013362995.1 Streptomyces sp. TRM64462
CGAGGGAGGACCGGAGCCGGCCCCCGGCGCGGGGGCCGAAGGCCGTGACGCGGGGCCCGAGGGCCCTGGCGCGGGCGTGTCGGCGGGTTCTGTGGGGCGTCCGGACGAGGGGTCGGAAGTCACATTCATCCCTTTCTTCCGTTCCGCCGCCATTGTGTGCCCCATCCGGGTGCGGCCCGCAAGCCGGGACCGGCGCCCCGTGCCTACGGTGCAAGCGTGAGCAGCCGGCAAGCCCCCGTACGCAGCCCCTCGCCGGACGGTCTGCGCCACCTCGTCCACGACTGGCGCGACGCCCTCTTGGCCGTGATCGCCGGGCTCGCCGCCATGGCCGTCACGGCCGCCCTCGGGCTGTGGGCGGCGGGCGCGGGCGACCTGCCGGGCGGCGCCTTCCCGCGCGTCACGGCGGCTGTCGTCGTCATGGCGGCGGGCGGCGACGTCGAGCTGTCCGGCGGCGCGGGCGCACTCGCGGAGTCCGACGCCGAGGTCACCGCCATGCCGCTGTCCGTGAGCCTGGCCGGCGCGCTCGCGCTCGGCACCGCCTTCCTCCGCCCGCTGCGCCACCGCGCCGTCGCGTCGGCCCGCGAACTCCTCGCCCGGGTCGCCCGTACGACGGTCCTCTGGCTGGCCGCGCTCGCCGGGCTCGCGGGACTCGCCCGGCACACCTTCACGGACCTGCTGCCCGCCGACTCGCCCGCCGACGTCATCGGCGACCTGCTCGGCGACCTCCTGGACGCCTCGCCCACGCTCGGCTTCCGCACCGACATCGGCCCGACCCTGCTGTACGGGCTGCTGTGGGTGCTCGGCGTGCTCGCCATGTCCCTGCTCGTGTCCCGCAGGGCGCCGCTCCCCGCCCGGCTGGTGCGCTTTCAGGAGCCCGTACGCCCCGCCGCGTTCGCCATGCTGGTCCTGCTCCTCGCGTACGTCGTCGTCGGTGTCGTCGCCGGGCTCGTCGTCGCGGCCACGCGCGGGCACACCTCCGACACCTTCGCCGTGCTGCTGCTCGGCCTGCCGAACCTGGTGTGGCTGGCGCTGGGCATCGGCATCGGCGGCTCCTGGGAGGGCAGGGTCGAGGGCCCGTTCGGGCTGCCCATGCCCCACCTGCTCGACCAGGTGCTGCGCGGCCCCGAGAACGCGACCCTCGACGTCCGCTCGCTGGCGGAGCACGACGCGCGCGCCTGGTGGCTCGTCCCCGTGGCGGCCGTCCTGCTGCTCGCTGCCGCCTTCCTGATGACCGCGCGGTCGCCCGCCAGGACCCGGCTGTGGCAGCAGGCCGTGCACTTCGGCGTCGCGTTCGCGCTCACGATGCTCGTCATCGCGCCGCTGACCCGGCTGCACGCCCGGTTCGGCCTGTCGCTGCTGGGCTTCTTCGAAGTCGACGCCCTGAGCGGGCAGGTGCTCCTGCGCCCGCACCTGTGGGCCGCCGTGGGGCTCGCGCTGCTGTGGGGGCTCGTCGCAGGGTTCCTGGGCGGGCTCCTCGCCTCCCGGGTCCGCCGCAGGGGCGAGGTGACGGACGAGGCCGCCGGGGCCCGGTGACGCCGGGCCCCGGCGGCGCG
>NZ_JABWDV010000067.1 GCF_013362995.1 Streptomyces sp. TRM64462
CCCGCGCCGCCCACGACGTCCTGCGCGACCGCCTCATCGCCGAGATGAAGGAGTCCGACCCGGACGCCGCCCTCCACGCCATGCTGGCCGTCGCCGCCGTCAACACCACCGTCGCCGCCCTGCCCCGCGCGGCCGCCTGGTGCGCCGACGCGGGCCTGTGGGACCAGGCCGCCGACGACACGCTGCGGCCCGCCCTGGTCACCGAACTGCTCCGGGTCACCGCACCGTCGCCCCTGCTGCCACGCGTGGCCGCCGCCGACGCGACGGTCGACGGCTGCCCCGTACGGCCCGGCGACCGGCTGATCCTGGTCGCCCGGCACGCCGCCGAAGCGCACCGCTCGGCGCCCGACGCCCGCCACCCGGCCCCGCCCGCCGTGGCCCAACTGGTCTTCGGCGCCGGCCCGCACGCCTGCCCCGGCGCCCGCCTCGCCCGCGCCCAACTGGACGACACACTCGCCGCCCTCGCCCCGTACCGCCCCACCGTCACCCACGCCCGCCCCGACCGCCACGCCGCCCTCCCG
>NZ_JABWDV010000068.1 GCF_013362995.1 Streptomyces sp. TRM64462
CCTCCTGGAGAACGCCCACTACCGCGCCGTGGCCGCCGGGCTCCTGGCCCTGCGCGCCCGGCACCCGCTCCCGGCCGGCGCCCCCGTCACGGTCCTGGCCGCCCCGGACGCCCCGCACCAACGGGACCGGCAGCCCGCCCCGGACGCCCCGGACGCCCCGGAATCGCCGCACCTCCGGCACCGCACCGACCGCTGGACCCTCCGCCAGCGCGGCCTCGCGCGCACCCTCGGCGGCCGCTTCGTCCTCGTGCCCGACGCGGGCCATCTGCTGATGCTGGACCGCCCGGACGCGGTCGCCGCCGCCGTGCTCGACGTACGCGCCCGCTGAACGCGCGCTGAACGCGCCTCGGGCGGCCCGCTGCCAGGAACGGACCGCCCGGGAAACGCGGCGCGGGGTCAGCCCCTGCCGTACACCTTGTTGGCGAACTGGGCGACCTTCTTGTCGGACAGGTTCCGCGCCACGTCGGCCTCGCTGATGATCCCGACCAGCCGCTTGTTCTCGATCACCGGCAGCCGCTTGATCCGATGGGTCTCCATCTCCCGCAGCGCCTCGCTCACATCGGCGCCGGCGTCGATCCAGCGAGGGGTGCCCTCGGCGACGTCACCACAGGTCACCCGTGCCGGGTCGTGCCCCGCGGCCACACACTTCACGACGATGTCGCGGTCGGTGACGATGCCGCACAGGCGCTCGTTCTTGTCGGCGATGGGCAGCGCGCCCACGTCGTGCTCGCGCATCAGCTGCGCCGCGCGGTCCAGGGTCTCGTGTTGGGGGATCCAGTGAGCCCCCGGGTGCATGATGTCTCGGGCGGTGGTCATGAGGGTGCGTACCTCCGTAGAACGCCATACGTCGTCTCGTCCCCGAGCCCCTCCATTCTGGACGCCGCCCCCATCGCCCGCGACCGCTGAGCGCGCCCCGCCAGCGCCGAGTCGGCCCCGGGAACCGCCGCGGCCGCCACCCCGGAGGGGGGCGACGGCCGCGAGGACGGGGCACGGGCTCACGCGCGGGGTTTCGCACCCCGCTTCGCGAGCATCTCCGTCATCAGGGTGATCTCGGACTCCTGGGCGTCCACCATGCCCTGGGCCAGCGTCTTCTGCTGCGGCACCGCGCACGCCCGGACACAGCCCTCGGCCATGTCCACGCCGCCCTTGTGGTGGTCGATCATCAACTGGAGGAACAGCACCTCGGCGGCCTTGCCGCTCGCCGCCCGCAACTGCTCCATCTGGGCCCTGGTCGCCATCCCGGGCATGAGCGCGCCGTCCGCGGCCGACGCGGAGCCGTGCCCGGAGTGGGCGCCGCCGTGGCCGTCGCCGTGCCCCATCCAGGACATCGGCTCACGGTCCGGCGCCACCTTCGGCAGCCGCCACAGGTCGAGCCAGCCCAGCATCATGCCGCGCTGGTTCGCCTGCGTGTTGGCGATGTCGTACGCCAGGCGGCGCACCTCCTCGTCCGTCGTACGGTCCCGTACGACGAACGACATCTCCACGGCCTGCTGGTGGTGCACCGACATGTCACGGGCGAACCCGGCGTCCGCCGATTCGTCGCCCGGCACCGCGGCGCCCGCCGCCCCCGTGCCGGTGCCACCGGCGTCCCGGCCGAGCGCCGTGACGGTGGCCCAGCCGGCGAAGACCAGCGCGAGCAGCACCGCCCCCACCGCGAGCCACGTCGTACGGCTCACCGTCACGGCACGCCCGGCCGCAGGGACGTCAGGGGTGTCTGCTTCCGTCACTGCTTGACCATCCCGGACTGACCGCCCGTGCACGGCGCACCGGGCTCGGGCGTCTGCGGCCCGTTCACGTACTTCGTGAAGAACTGGTTCACGCGCGGGTCGTCGGCGCCGTCGACCGTGACCTGCTTGCCCCAGGCGGTCAGCATGATGGCGCCCGCCTGGTCCTTGACCGGGCTGATCATCGAGAAGGGCGTCTTGCCGACCTTCTCCTCCAGCTTCTTCACGTCGTCGGCCGGGGCCTTGTCGTTGTACGTGACCCACACGGCGCCGTGCTCCAGCGAGTGCACGGCGTTCACCTCGGGGATGGGCTCCTTGTAGACGTTGCCGTCGCAGTCCATCCACACCTGGTGGTGGTCACCGCCGACCGGCGGCTTCATCGGGTACGACACGGCGGTCGTCACGTGGTTGCGGCCCAGCTTCTCCGCGTCCCAGGACTTCTCGTCCTTGATCGGGGCCTTGGCCGCGGCCTCCTGCTGCTCCTTCTTCTCGGACTCCTTGTTGAGTACGTATCCGCCGAAGCCGACGAGACCGGCGACGACGACGGCGCTGAGCGACAGCGTGATGATGCGGTTGCGGCGCTCACGGGCCTGCTCGGCCTTGCGCATCTGCTCTATTCGGGCCCGGCGGTCGGCGGACTGGGAACGGTTGGCAGCCATGGTGAGAGATGTCCTTCTACGAAAGCTTCGGAAAGCAGACAGACGACGGGAACCTGCGACGGAGTCGTGGGCCTCGGGGCCTGGCCGGCTCAGGTCCGCAGGACTTGAAGGACGTGCAGGTCCGGGGCGTTCGGCAGCGGCCGCGCCCCGGCGGGGGAGACGGTGCCGTGCACCGTCCCGAGCGGGGCCGGGCCCTGCGTGTGCAGCGGCGGGTCGAGGGGCGGCACGGTGAGCACGGCGGGGGCCAGCGAGGGGCGCAGCCCGCAGTCACGGTCGTCGAACGGGCAGCTGAACAGCCCGCCGGGGGCGTCCGCGACCGCCGGCGAGACGACGAAGGCCCCGGCGGCGCCGCCCGGGCCACCGGGACCACCGGGACCACCGGGGCCACCGGGATCATCGGGACCGGCGGCGGACCGTACGGCGGCGGTCGCCGCCGCCCGCATGTCCGCACCCGCCGCCTCGGCGTGCCGGTCCGCGGCGCCAGCCGAGCCAGGGCCGAGGCAGACGAAGAGCGCGGCGACGAGCGTCGCCACGGCACCCAGCAGGGCCATGGGACGCGAGCGGCGCGCGAGGCGCGCGGTGCGTATGAGCCGCAGGCCCTCCATGGCCGCTGATCGTAGTGCAGCCCTCACTCGGCCCGGGAGACACTCAGCGCCAGCAGCGCCACATCGTCCGCGACCTCCCCGGCGTACGAGGCGAGATCCCGCCACACCGACCGCACCAGCGCCACCGGATCCCGCTCCGGCCGGATCCGCGCCGTCAGCGGATAGAACGCCCCCTCCCCGTTCCGCGCCTCCGTCACACCGTCGGTGTGGGCGAGCAGCAGATCGTCGGGACCCAGCGGTACGAGCACGGGGTCCGGCGCCCGGAACCCGCCGAGCCCCAGGCCGAGCGGCGGCCCCGGCTCCAGCACCACGTCGCGGGCCCCGTCCCCGTCCACCACGATCGGCGGCGGATGCCCGCAGCTCAGCACCCGCACGTCCGACGATCCGGAGGCAGCGCCGGGGAACTCCATCAGCACGGCCGTCGCGAACAGCTCCGAGCCCTCCTCCAGCCGCGCCGCCTCCACCGTCAGCCGCCGGTCCAGCCGGGCCGCGACCCCCGCCAGCTCCGGCTCGTCGAGCACCGCCTCCCGGAACGTCCCGAGCAGCGCCGCGACCGTCCCCACGGCCGACAGCCCGTGCCCCTGCACATCCGCCACCACCGCCCGCACCCCGTACGGCCCGGCCTGCACGTCGTACAGATCGCCGCCCACCAGCGCCGTACGCTCCGCCGCCCGGTACAGCGCCCCGCACCGCACGTGCCCCACCCGCTCGGGCAGCGGCGGCAGCACCGCGAGCTGCGCGGCCTCCGCGACCGTACGCACCGACACGAGCTGCGCGTCCCGCCGCGCCCGCACCCACGCCAGGATCGCGCTCACCACGCCGATCAGCCCGAACGCCAGCATGTCCGCGCCCGACACATGCTCGGCCCGCACCTCCGGCACCGCCAGCACCCCGGCGATGGCCAGCACCACCAGGGACGTGCCCACCACCCCGTACACGAGGGACGTCAGCGGCGCGATGACCGCGAACGCGAACCCGAGCTGCACGGTCTCCGGCGTGGCGAGCTGCGCCGACACGACCGCGGCGAGGAGCAGCCACGGCAGCAGCCGCAGCCGGCCCTGCGGGCGCGCGCCGGGCAGTTCCCGATCGGCACGGTCCATGGCCCCAGTCTGCGCGAACCGGACGGCCCTCGCCCTCCGCCCGATCCCGGCCGCCCTCGCGTTACGTACACCACACCCGGACAGGCACTATGGGTTCGCAACGCGTATGAAACCGTGCGGTGGCATGCTGGCCTGATCAGCGAGGATGGGTGTGGAAATGGACAAGCAGCAGGAATTTGTGCTCCGAACCCTGGAGGAGCGCGACATCCGCTTCGTGCGCCTGTGGTTCACCGACGTGCTCGGCTTCCTCAAGTCGGTCGCGGTGGCCCCCGCCGAACTGGAGCAGGCCTTCGACGAGGGCATCGGCTTCGACGGTTCCGCCATCGAGGGATTCGCGCGCGTGTACGAGTCCGACATGATCGCCAAGCCGGACCCGGCGACGTTCCAGATCCTGCCGTGGCGCGCCGAGGCCCCGGGCACGGCCCGTATGTTCTGCGACATCCTCATGCCGGACGGCTCCCCGTCCTTCGCGGACCCCCGCTACGTCCTGAAGCGCATCCTGGCGAAGACCTCCGACCTCGGGTTCACCTTCTACACCCACCCGGAGATCGAGTTCTTCCTCCTCAAGGACAAGCCGGTCGACGGCACCCGCCCCACCCCCGCCGACAGCTCCGGCTACTTCGACCACACCCCGCAGAACGTCGGCATGGACTTCCGCCGCCAGGCCATCACCATGCTGGAGTCCATGGGCATCTCGGTGGAGTTCTCGCACCACGAGGGCGCCCCCGGCCAGCAGGAGATCGACCTCCGCTACGCCGACGCCCTCTCGACGGCCGACAACATCATGACGTTCCGCCTGGTCATGAAGCAGGTGGCACTGGAGCAGGGCGTCCAGGCCACCTTCATGCCGAAGCCGTTCTCGGAGTACCCCGGCTCCGGTATGCACACCCACCTGTCCCTCTTCGAGGGCGACCGCAACGCGTTCTACGAGTCGGGCGCGGAGTACCAGCTCTCCAAGGTGGGCCGCTCCTTCATCGCGGGCCTCCTGAAGCACGCGGCCGAGATCTCCGCGGTCACCAACCAGTGGGTCAACTCCTACAAGCGCATCTGGGGCGGCTCGACCCGCACGGCGGGCTCGGGCGGCGAGGCACCCTCGTACATCTGCTGGGGCCACAACAACCGCTCGGCCCTGATCCGCGTCCCCATGTACAAGCCCGGCAAGACCGGCTCGTCCCGCGTCGAGGTCCGCTCCATCGACTCGGGCGCGAACCCCTACCTGACGTACGCCGTCCTCCTGGCCGCCGGCCTGAAGGGCATCGAGGAGGGCTACGAACTCCCCGCAGGCGCCGACGACGACGTCTGGGCCCTCTCCGACGCCGAACGCCGCGCCATGGGCATCGAACCCCTCCCCCAGAACCTGGGCGAGGCCATCTCCCTCATGGAACGCAGCGAACTGGTCGCGGAGACCCTCGGCGAGCACGTCTTCGACTTCTTCCTGCGCAACAAGAAGCAGGAGTGGGAGGAGTACCGCTCCGAGGTCACCGCCTTCGAACTGCGGAAGAACCTGCCGGTGCTGTGACGCCGGGTGCCGTCCCGGTGCGGTCCCGGGCTGCGGTCCCGGTGCGGGGGAGCGGTGCCCGGGTCAGCATGGGGGGATGAGCAAGGTCTTCGTGAGCCTCGGGATGTCGCTCGACGGGTTCGTCGCCGGGCCCCACGCACGGCCCGGCAATCCGCTCGGGGACGGCGGTGCCCGGATCCACACCTGGATGTACGGGCTCCAGGCGTGGCGGGAGCGGCAGGAGCTCAGGGGCGGGGAGGAGAGCCGGTCGGGGCTGGTCGTCGCGGAGAACTTCGACCGCGCCGGGGCCTACGTCATGGGGCGGCGGATGTTCGACGAGGGCGAGGCCGCGTGGCCCGACCCGCCGCCGTTCAGGGCGCCCGTCTTCGTGCTGACGTCCACCGCCCGCGAGCCGTGGCTGCGGCAGGGCGGGACGGTGTTCACGTACGTCACCGAGGGCGTCGAGGCCGCGCTCGACCTGGCGCGGGCCGCCGCCGGTCCTGACAAGGACGTACAGATCTCCGGGGGCGCCCACACCGTACGGGAGTACCTGAACGCGGGGCTCGTCGACGAGCTGGAGCTCCATCTGGCCCCGGTGGTCCTGGGCGACGGCATCCGGCTGTTCGACGGTGTGGACCCGGCCGTCCGGCTGGAGGTCGACAGGGTCGTCGACGCCCCGGACGTCACGCACATCCGGTATGCCGTGCTCCGCTGATCAGCGTTCCGACAGCTCCGACGGGGCCTCCTGGACCGTCCAGGAGTTGCCGTCCGGGTCCTGGAAGAACATGAACGAGTTCCATGTCCCGCCCTTGCCCTCCGTCCAGCCCTCGGGCCCCACGTGCTGAACGGGGCTCACTTCGACGCCCCGCGACAGCAGTTGCTCGCGCGCCGCGTCGATGTCCACCACGCACAGCTGGAGCCCGTGCAGCGTGCCCGGGGCCATCTGGCGTTGGCCGGGCGCGGGCGGCAGGCCGTTCTCCAGGGCGATCGAGCAGCGCGACCCCGGCGGAGTGAGCTGGATGACGCGGATGCCCGGTGCGACCTCCGAGTCGAGGTCCACCTTGAAACCGCACCTGTCGCCGTAGAACTCCTTGGCCCGGTCCAGATCCGTCACCGGGACGGGGACCACTTCCAGTGTCACGTTCATGCCCCGATTGTGGCCGCGGGCGGGCCGGCCCGCCCCCGGAACGCCCGCATCCCGGGTGGCCGGTGCGCGGCCGCCCCGCGGAGGGGCCCCGGACGGGTGCGGCCGATAGGCTCGGGCGGTGGAGGCGTTCGTGGAGGGAGAGCCGGACATGACGACGGTGCCGGGGCGCAGGAGCAGTACCTTCACGCGGCTGCTGCGGCACGGCTTCATCGACGCGGCGGCGGCCGAGCGGCTCCTCGGCGCGCCCGCGCTCTCGGGCGTCCGCGGCGACCCCGTCCTGCTCGACGCGCTCGGCGCCACAGCCGACCCGGACCTCGCCCTGCACGGCCTCGTGCGGCTGGCCGAGGCACAGCCCGACGACCAGCACCGGCAGGCCCTGCTCGCCACGCTCACCACCGCCAAGCCCCTCCGCGACCGGCTGCTCGGCGTGCTCGGCACATCCGAGGCGCTCGGCGACCACCTGGCGCGGCACCCCCTCGACTGGCAGGTCCTCGTCACGTACGAGCCGACCGACCTGCACCCGGGCGTCGCCGAGTTCGAGCGGGACCTGGCGGCCGCGACCGACCCGGTGTCCCTGCGCGTCGCCTACCGCCGCAGCCTCCTCGCCATAGCGGCCCGCGACGTGTGCGGCACCACGGACGTCGCCGAGACCGCCGCCGAGCTGGCCGACCTGGCCACGGCGACCCTCCGCGCCGCCCTCGCCATCGCCCGCACCGCCGCCCCCGAGGACGCCGCGCACTGCCGGCTCGCGGTCATCGCGATGGGCAAGTGCGGGGGCCACGAGCTGAACTACGTCTCCGACGTGGACGTGATCTTCGTGGGCGAGGCCGTCGACGGCGTCGACGAGCGCCAGGCACTCCAGGCCGCCACCCGCCTCGCCTCGCACCTCATGCGGATCTGCTCCGAGACCACCGTCGAGGGCGCCATCTGGCCCGTCGACGCCAACCTGCGCCCCGAGGGGCGGAACGGGCCCCTCGTACGGACCCTGTCCAGCCACCTCGCGTACTACCAGCGGTGGGCGAAGACCTGGGAGTTCCAGGCGCTGCTCAAGGCCCGCCCGGTCGCCGGGGACATCGAGCTGGGCACCGCGTACATCGAGGCGCTCGCCCCGCTCGTGTGGCAGGCGGCCGAGCGCGAGAACTTCGTCACCGACGTGCAGAAGATGCGCCGCCGCGTCGTCGACAACATCCCCCTGGCCCACGTCGACCGCGAGCTCAAGCTCGGCCCCGGCGGGCTGCGCGACGTCGAGTTCGCGGTGCAGCTCCTCCAGCTCGTGCACGGCCGCAGCGACACCGCGCTGCGCAGCGGCAAGACCCTGGACGCCCTCGCGGCGCTCGCCGCCGGCGGCTACGTCGGACGGGCCGACGCCGCACAGCTCGACGCCGCGTACCGGTTCCTGCGCGCGATGGAGCACCGCATCCAGCTGTACCGGCTGCGCCGCACCCACCTGGTCCCGGAGGGCGACGCCGACCTGCGCCGCCTGGGCCGCTCGCTGGGCCTGCGCACCGACCCGGTCGCGGAGCTGAACCGGGAGTGGCGACGGCACGCGTCCGTCGTCCGCCGGCTGCACGAGAAGCTGTTCTACCGGCCGCTGCTCGACGCCGTCGCCCAGCTCGCGCCCGGCGAGATCCGGCTCAGCGCCGAGGCGGCAGGCGAGCGCCTCGAAGCCCTCGGATACGCCGATCCCGCCGCAGCGCTGCGGCACCTGGAGGCCCTGTCGTCCGGCGTGACCCGCAAGGCCGCGATCCAGCGCACCCTCCTGCCGGTGCTGCTCGGCTGGTTCGCCGACTCGGCCGACCCGGACGCCGGCCTGCTCGGCTTCCGCAAGGTGTCGGACGCGCTCGGCAAGACCCCCTGGTACCTGCGGCTGCTGCGCGACGAGGGCGCGGCCGCCGAGAACCTCGCCCGTGTCCTGTCGGCCGGCCGCCTCGCCCCCGACCTGCTGCTGCGCGCCCCCGAGGCGGTCGCCATCCTGGGCGCCCCGGAGGGCCTGGAACCCCGCGCCCGCGCGCACCTGGAGCCCGAGATCCTGGCCGCGGTGGGCCGCGCCGACACCGCCGAGCAGGCCGTCGCCGCGGCCCGCGGCGTACGCCGCAGGGAGCTGTTCCGTACGGCGGCGGCGGACATCATCGCGTCGTACGGCACCGAGGAGGCACCCGCCCACGCCGACGCGGGCGCCCTCGTGAACCGGGTCGGGCAGGCCGTCAGCGACCTCAACGCGGCGACCCTCGCGGGCGCCCTGCGCGCCGCCGTGCGCGCCGAGTGGGGCGACGAGCTGCCCACGCGGTTCGCCGTCATCGGCATGGGCCGCTTCGGCGGCCACGAACTGGGCTACGGCTCCGACGCGGACGTCCTGTTCGTGCACGAGCCGCGCGACGGCGTCGACGAGCAGGAGGCCGCCCGGGCCGCCAACCGGGTCGTCGCCGAGATGCGCCGCCTCCTCCAGCTCCCCACCGCCGACCCGCCGTTGCCGATCGACGCCGACCTGCGCCCCGAGGGCCGCAACGGCCCGCTGGTCCGCACGCTCAAGTCGTACGAGGCCTACTACCGGCGCTGGTCGCTGGTGTGGGAGAGCCAGGCCCTGCTGCGCGCCGAACCGATGGCGGGCGACGAGGACCTGGGGCGGCGCTTCATCGAACTGATCGACCCGCTGCGCTACCCGGCGAAGGGCCTCGACGACGCGGCCGTCCGCGAGATCCGGCGCCTCAAGGCCCGTATGGAGACCGAGCGCCTGCCGCGCGGCGCCGACCCCACCCTGCACACGAAGCTCGGACGGGGCGGTCTGTCGGACGTGGAGTGGACGATCCAGCTCCTCCAGATGCGGCACGCCCACGAGGTGCCGGGCCTGCGCACCACCAGCACCCGGAAGGCGCTGGCGGCGGCGTGCGAGGCGGGGCTGATCAGCGAGCGGTACACGCGCACGCTGGACGAGGCGTGGGTGCTGGCGACCCGGGTCCGCAACGGCGTGATGCTGGTGCGGGGCCGGGCCGGCGACACGTTCCCGTCGGACGGGCGCGAACTGGCGGCCGTCGGGCGGTACCTGGGGTACGGCCCGGGGCACGTCGGCGAGATGGTCGACGGCTACCGGAGAACGACCCGGCGGGCCCGCGCGGTCGTCGAGGACCTCTTCTACGGGACGGCCTGACCCGCGGGTCTGTCCCCTATCCCGCCCCTTCCCGAAACTGGGGGCTGCGCCCCCAGACCCCCGTATCGCGCCTGGACGGCGCTGGTCCTCAATCGCCGGACGGGCTCAAATTGAGCCCCTTGGGGGTCCCCCCTGCTCGAAGAGCTTGGGGGAGATTGAGGAGCGGGGGTTCGGGGGCAGAGC
>NZ_JABWDV010000069.1 GCF_013362995.1 Streptomyces sp. TRM64462
GGGCGCGCGGTGCCCGAACACCGCGCGCTCGCCCCGTGGGCCGCAAGACGTGACCCGTAACCCCGTACCCCGTACCCCGTACCGCGTGCCGGTCAGCCGCGTGGGCCGCCCGGCGCCCCGGCGGGGCGGCCGTTGCCACGCGTCAGGGTGTAGCCCCAGATGCCCGCGAGGGCCGCCAGAGCGGCGCCGCCCGCGGTCCAGAGCCAGCGGGTCGACCACCAGCCGGACGCCCAGCCGTCCTCCGGCTCGACGGTGGCCGACGAGCCCTGCACGAGCGGCGTCGACAGCCGCCCGTCCACGGCCGCGGCGGCGCCCGCGTCGTCGACGGACACGTCGAGCGCCGCGTCGAAGGGCAGGCCGATGTCGGTGGCGGCCAGGCCCACCGCGGTCAGACGGACGTAGTAGGCGCCGGGCAGCGGGTCGTTCGACCAGGGCTCGGCCAGGGCGCGGACGGTCCTCAGATGGCAGGTCAGCTCCACGGACGCGGCGTCCGCCGCGAGCGACCGTGAGTCGCTTCCGTAACGGCACGCCTGGCGGCGGCGCAGTCCGTCGTACACGTCGATCCGCCAGGTGGTGCCCGCCTGGCGGGCGGACGACTCGGGGAGCGTGACGGTGGCGCGTACGGTGGCGCGGTGACCGGCGTCGGCGGGGAACTGCCAGTACAGGTAGTCGCCGGTCGACGCCTGCGCGGTGGCCCGCTGGCCGGGGCGCACGGCGGTGGCGGCCCGGAAGGACGTACCCGCCTCGGTCGGCGCGGGCGGTTCACCGTCCGTGCCCGCCGACGCGCTGGGCGTCGGCGCGGCGGTGGCCGTGCCGGGGGCGGCGAGGCCGAGCAGGGCGGCGCCGGCGAGCAGCGCGGCCGTGGTGAGATTCCGTACCGTACGCATCAGTTGGTCCTCCAGACGGTGACGCGCCAGCGCGAGATCCAGCCCCACAGCAGTCCGGCGAGGAAGCCGGCGAGCACGAGGGCGCCCAGGAACCACCAGCCCCGGCCCAGGCCGAAGAAGGCCGGGTCGCCGGCCGTGTCGGGGCCGTCGACGACGGCGATGCTCAGCTCGACGGGGAGGCCGGGGGTGGTCTTGACGGAGGCGGGCGCGGAGAAGGAGTTGCTGACGCGCAGGCACACGGTCTCCGCGGCGGGCTTCGCGTCGGTGTCGGTGTCGGCGTCCTCGATGTCCGGCTTGGGGTAGCGCAGGCCTGTCGAGACGACGTCGGTGCGGCCGTCGCCGGCCGCCTCGCCGCGTACGATCTCCCGCCCGGCGAGCGTGGAGGCGCGGAGCAGGACGCCGTAGTCGCGGTTGACGGCGCGGTCGGCGGCGATGCTCACCGAGGCGCGCAGCTCCTGGCCCGGCACGACCTCGACCCGGTACCAGCGGTGCTGGCCGAACGACTCGCGGTCCGTGTACAGGCCGGGCTGGAGGACGGGCGCCTCGGCGCACGCGTCGGCGCCCCGGGTCGCGACGGGCGTGACCACCGGCTTGGCCGCGCGGTCGACCAATTGGCTGACGCGTTCGGAGAGTTCGTCGGTGTGCCGCACCGATGTGTAGGTTCCGCCGGTGGCCTCGGCGATGCAGACGAGCTGGGCACGGGTCTTGGCGTCCGGGACCAGGCCGAGCGTGTCGATGGTGAGGTGGATGCCCTTGGCGGCGATCTCGCGGGCGACCTCGCAGGGGTCGAGGGGCGCGCAGGTGTCCTCTCCGTCCGTGATGAGGACGATCCTGCGGGTCGCGTCGCCGCCCTCCAGGTCCTTCGCGGCGGCGAGCAGGGCGGGACCGATGGGCGTCCAGCCGGTGGGGGTCAGGGTGGCGACGGCGGTCTTGGCCTCCGTACGGTCCAGCGGGCCCACCGGGTAGAGCTGCCGGGTGTCCTTGCAGCCCTCCTTGCGGTCCTTGCCGGGGTAGTCGGCGCCGAGGGTGCGGATACCGAGCCGCACCTCGGCCGGGACGGCGTCGAGCACCTCGTTGAACGCCTGCTTCGCCGCCGCCATCCGGGACTGCCCGTCGATGTCGCGGGCCCGCATGGATCCGCTGACGTCGAGGACGAGTTCGACCTTGGGCGCTTCCTTCGTGCCGGCGCCCGGCTCCCCGTCGTCGGCCCAGGCGGCGACCGGGGACAGCCCGCCCGTCAGTGTGACCAGCAGGCCGCACACCGCGGCCGCCAGTCGCTTTCGTGTGATCATCGCCGGATCATATTGACCGCGACGACCGCACCCCAACTCGCGGCCGGTACGCCCCCGCTCGCGTCAGGAGGTCGTGCGGCGCGCGGTGTGGACGGTGCGGGCCGCGAGGAGGTGGACGTCCGGGCGCCGGTGGAGGCTCGCCGGGTCGGCGGGGTCGAGGAGGCGGTCGAGGGTCGCGAGGTCGTCGGCGGCGATACGGTCGGCCAGGCCCGTGCGGTGGCGGGTGAAGGCCTCGACGACGTGTTCGCGTACGGCGGCCGGGACCGGCGCGGGGATGTCCAGGAGGAAGGTGCGCGTGCCGCTGGGTGCGAGGCCGGCGGCGGTGAGGAGGGCCCGCCAGTCCTCGGTCTCGGCGCGTGCGCCGGGCAGTTCGGCGCGCATGTCGGTGAACCAGTCGGCGGACGCGGCCTCCAGGCGTGTCTCCAGGCCCGGCAGGCCGATGCCGATGTCGCGGGGCAGGTACCGGGTCGGCAGGCCGCCCTCCGCGAGGGCGAGGAGGCCGCCGGGGCGCAGCCGCCCCGCGAGGGCCGCGAGGGCGGCGGCCTGGTCGCCCAGGTGGTGCACGGACTCGCCGGCCCACACCAGGTCGGCCTCGCCCAGGGCCTCGACGTCCTGGGGCAGTTCCGCCAGGAGGGTCGTCACGCCGCGCGCCGCCGCGCGCTCCAGGAGTTCGGGCGTCGCGTCGACGGCGACGACCTCCGCGTACGGGAACGCCTCGGCCAGCAGGCCGGACAGGACGCCCGGACCGCTGCCGACGTCCAGGACGCGGCGTACCCCGCCCATCGGCACGAGTTCGGCGAGCCAGGACATCGCCTGCCGGTACATCGGGGTCCTCAGCTCCGCGCCGCGCTCCAGGAGCGGGAGCATGGCGTTCCAGTCCATCTGGGTGGTGTCGTGGTGGTGGTGATGATGGCCGTGGCCCTTGTGGTCGTGGGTCTTGTGGTCGTGGCTCTTGCCGTCGTGGCTCTTACCGTCGTGGGTCATGGGGACAGCGTGCTGGGCGTCCGCCCGCGGTGCGAGGAACCGTGCCGTTCCGGCAACACGGCGCCCCGGTACTCCTGCGGGCTGACGCCCCGTACGCGTTTGAAGGCGGCGCTGAACGCGAACGCACCGCCGTACCCGACCTGGCGGGCGATGCGCTCCACCGTCTGGTCCGTCTCGCGCAGCAGGTCCGCGGCGAGCGTGAGCCGCCAGCCCGTCAGGTACGTCATCGGGGGCTCCCCCACCAGCTCCGTGAACCGCCGTGCGAGCGCGGCCCGCGACACCCCGGCCTTCGCCGCGAGCGAGGCGACGGTCCACGGATGCGCGGGCTCGTCCTGAAGCAGCCGCAGGGCCGTGCCGACCACCGGGTCGCCCATGGCCCGGTACCAGGCGGGCGCCGCCGCCTCGGGGCGGGCGAACCAGGTCCGTACGGCGGCGATGAGCAGCAGGTCCAGGACCCGGTCGAGCACGACGCTCTGGCCGGGTTCGTCGCGGCTGATCTCCTCCTCCAGGACGGGCGTCAGGGGGCAGGTCCAGGCGTCGGCGGGCAGATGCAGCAGCGGCGGCAGCGCGTCGAGCAGTCTGCGGCTGACCTCGCTCTCCATGCGGTACGTGCCGACGAGCACGCTGTCCCGCCCGTCCGGGGCGTTGCCCCAGGTCCGTACACCGAGGCGCATCGTCTCCTCCAGCGGCTCCCCGTACAGGGTGTGGCAGGTGCCGCCGGGCCCGATGAGCGCCCGGGGCGCCGTGCCGGAGGCGTCGGCGACCGTGTACGGGGCGGGGCCGCGCGCGATGGCGAGGTCGCCCGGGCGCAGCCGCACCGGTGCGCCGCCTCCGTCCCGGGCGATCCACGCCTCGCCGCGGCTGACGCACATCACGCACAGCGGCGCCCGGTCGTCGACCCGTACCGACCAGGGCGGGGCCATCACCATCCGCAGCAGGAAGGCCCCTCGGGCCCGGGGTCCGTCGAGCAGTCCGGCCAGCGCGTCCATGCGTCGAGCGTAGACGTACGCGTAGGGAGACGAGCCTCTGGAGCATGGAGCGTCCAGCCGCCCCTCGCGAAGCTTGTCGTCATGGACGAGAAGGAGAACAAGGGCATGACCGTGCTGGTGACGGCGGCGACCGGCAAGACCGGGCGCCGTGTGGCGGAGCGGCTGACGGGCCTCGGCCTGACCGTGCGGGCGGGGTCGCGTACGGGCGGGACGACGCCCTTCGACTGGGAGGACCCCGCGACGTGGGGCCCGGCCCTGCGCGGTGCGGACGCGGCGTACGTGGCGTACTACCCCGACCTGGCGGCGCCGGGCGCGGTGGAGGCCCTGGACGGGTTCGGGCGGCTCGCGGCCGGGGCGGGGGTGCGGCGCCTCGTGCTGCTGTCCGGGCGCGGGGAGCCGGGGGCGGCGCGGGCGGAGGAGGCGCTGCGCGCGGCGGCGGGGCGGGGCGTGGAACTCACCGTCGTACGGGCCGCGTTCTTCGTGCAGAACTTCACCGAGGGGCTGCTGGCGGAGGGGGTCGCGGCGGGTGAGGTCGCGTTCCCGGCGGGGTCCACGGCCGAGCCGTTCGTGGACGCCGGCGACGTGGCGGACGTCGTCGTGGCCGCGCTGACGGAGGACGGGCACGCCGGGGCGGTCCACGAACTGACGGGGCCTCGGCTGCTGACGTTCGCGGAGGCCGCGGCGGAGTGCGGGGCCGCCGCGGGCCGCGCGGTGCGGTACGTGCCGGTGACGGCGGACCAGTACGCGGCGGCGCTCGGTGCGTACGGGCTGCCGGAGGCGGAGGCGGCGTGGGTGGCGGGGCTGTTCGCGAGCCTCCTGGACGGCCACAACGCGTCCGTGACGGACGGGGTGCGGCGGGTGCTGGGGCGTGAGCCGCGGGGCTTCACCGAGGCGGTGAGCACCGCCCCGAGCACCGCGTCCACGCCCGCCGCGTGACGTGCGGTCCGTTCCGTGGCGTCAGGCGGCGCCGTGGGTCGTGGCGATGGCGTCGACCCGGGACGCGAGTTCGAAGTCGCGGTCCGTGACGGCGCCGCCCGCGTCGTGGGTGTTCACGGACAGGGCGACCGTGTTGTAGCCGAGGGTGAGGTCGGAGTGGTGGTTCAGCTCGTCCTGGATACGGGCGATGTGGACGACCATCGCGGTCGCCGCGAAGTGCGTGGACAGACGGTACGTGCGGGCGATCCGGTCGCCCGCGAGCGACCAGCCGGGCAGTTCGCGCAGCCGGTCCTCGATCTCCTTCTGCGACAGCGGTTCGGTGGGCATGTGCTCCGCTCCCTTCCCGTTCGGTGACGGCGGCCGTGGTGGAGATCTCCCGACCTTACGGTCCCCGGGCCCCGCGCCCGTGGTCAACACGGCCGTCTCGGCTACCGTCTGCGGTATGACAACTGTCGCGTCGCGTACGGGAGTAGGGCCGCTGCTGCGGGGCTGGCGTGAGCGGCGGCGGCTGAGCCAGCTGGAGCTGGCGCTGCGCGCGGACTCGTCGGCCCGGCACATCTCGTTCGTCGAGACGGGCCGGTCCCGCCCGAGCGAGGCGATGATCCTGCGGCTCGCCGAACACCTCGACGTGCCCGTACGGGAGCGGAACGCGCTGCTGCTGGCGGCCGGGTACGCGCCGCGGTACGGCGAGTCGGCGCTGGACGCCCCGGAGCTGGGCACGCTGCGGGAGGGCATCGAACGGCTGCTCGCGGGCTACGACCCGTACCCGGCGATCGTGGTGGACGGCTCGTACGCGGTGCTGGCCGCCAACGGCGGCGCGGCGCTGCTGCTGGACGGGCTGCCCGCGCATCTGCTGGAGGCCCCGAACGCCATGCGGATCACGCTGCACCCGGAGGGGCTCGCGCCGCGCATCCGCAACCTGCGGGAGTGGCGGGGGCATCTGCTGGCGCAGATGGAGCGGCAGATCGCCCTGGTGCGGTCCGAGCCGCTGCGGGCCCTGTACGAGGAGGTCGCCGCGTATCCCGTGCCGGGCACGGCGCCGGACGACCGGGACGACGCCACCCCGTACCCGTACTTCGCCCTTCCGCTGCGCATCGAGGTGGCGGGCCGGGTGCTGTCGTTCGTGTCGTCGATCTCGACGTTCAACACGCCGATGGACGTGACGGTCGCCGAGCTGGCCATCGAGACGCTTCTGCCGGCCGACCCGGAGACCGCCGCGTTCCTGCGGTCCCTGCCCGCGGCCGGGTAGGGCGGTTCCGGCTCAGCGGTCGCCCGCGCGCAGGGCCGACCACTGGAGCGCCGCGAACCCGGCCACGGTCGCGGCCTGCGCCGGGATCCACAGCGCGCCCGCGGTGGTGGGCTCCAGCCAGGCGACGAGCGCGACGACGCTGAGGACCGTCCACAGGACGTTGGCGTCCACGACGAGCTTCACGGCGGTGGCGGGCGGCTGCGGCCGGGACGCGACGAGGCCGACGGCGGCCGCGTACGCGACGAGGAAGACGCCGAGGCCCAGCAGCAGTGCGGCGTCGATGCCGAGGAGCCGTCCCAGCGGCCCGGACGCGGCCGCGTAGGCCAGTGCGTTGGCTCCGGTGACGACGGCGTCGACTGCGAGGAAGCGCCGCAGCATGGTCCGCGGTTCGGTGGTGCGGGAGAGGCCGGCGAGCAGGGCGTGGGACATGGCGGATCAACCTCCATCGAGGGCGTAGGGGGCGTAGGGGGCGTACGGGTGCACGGAAGGGGGCCGGGTACCGGGCGGAGCGCGCGCCGCCCGGGCCCCGGTGATCTCCACGATGCCGGGCCGGGCGGGCCCGGTCCATTACCCCTCGGGTAATGCGCCCGGCCTTGGCCGGTCACCCGGTCGGCGGGGGCGTGTGAAGCTGGGCTGTTGGACCGCTTAAGAAAACCTCGATGGACGCGGCGGTCCCGTCTCGGCAGATTGGGTCGCGTTCACCATCTGCACTTTTCCCGCAGCCCTTTTCCCGCAATGGAGCCGCCCCAGATGAAGGCCCTCGTCAAGCACAAGGCCGAGCCCGGCCTCTGGCTCATGGACGTCCCCGAGCCGGAGTACGGAGCGGGGGACGTGCTCATCAAGGTGCTCCGCACCGGCATCTGCGGCACCGATCTCCACATCCGGTCCTGGGACGGCTGGGCGCGGCAGGCCGTGTCGACGCCGCTCGTCCTGGGCCATGAGTTCGTGGGCGAGGTCGCGGCCGTGGGCGCCGACGTGCAGGACATCAAGGCCGGCGACCTCGTCAGCGGCGAGGGCCACCTGGTGTGCGGCAAGTGCCGCAACTGCCTGGCGGGCCGGCGTCATCTGTGCCGCGCGACGATCGGCCTGGGCGTGGGCCGGAACGGCGCGTTCGCCGAGTACGTGGCGCTGCCCGCGTCGAACGTGTGGGTGCACCGGACGAAGGTGGACCTCGACATCGCGGCGATCTTCGACCCGTTCGGCAACGCCGTGCACACCGCGCTGTCGTTCCCGCTGGTCGGTGAGGACGTGCTGATCACCGGCGCCGGTCCCATCGGCATCATGGCGGCGGCCGTCGCCAGGCACGCGGGCGCCCGCAACGTCGTGATCACGGATGTGAGCGAGCCGCGCCTCGAACTGGCCCGCAAGGCGGGCGCGACGCTCGCCGTGAACGTCGCGCGGAGCAGCATCGCCGACGCGCAGCGGCAACTGGGGCTGCGCGAGGGCTTCGACATCGGCCTGGAGATGTCCGGCCGCCCGGAGGCCATGCGGGACATGGTCGCGAACATGACGCACGGCGGCCGCATCGCCATGCTGGGCCTGCCCGCGGAGGAGTTCCCGGTCGACTGGGCGAAGATCGTCACCTCGATGATCACGGTCAAGGGCATCTACGGCCGGGAGATGTTCGAGACCTGGTACGCGATGACGGTGCTGCTGGAGGGCGGCCTCGACCTCAGCCCCGTCATCACCGGGAAGTACGCGTACAAGGACTTCGACGCCGCGTTCGACGAGGCGTCCACGGCCCGCAGCGGCAAGATCATCCTCGACTGGACCGTCTGACCTCCTCCCTCCCTTCTAGGAGCACCCTTCATGTTCGCGTCCGTTCGTGACGAACTCCGCACCACCATCGACGAGATCCGCGACGCCGGGCTGTACAAGCCCGAGCGGGTCATCGGCACGCCGCAGTCCGCGTCCGTCGCCGTCACCGCGGGCGGTGCGCCCGGTGACGTACTGAACTTCTGCGCCAACAACTACCTGGGCCTGGCCGACCACCCCGAGGTCGTCGCCGCCGCCAAGGACGCCCTGGACCGCTGGGGCTACGGCATGGCGTCGGTGCGGTTCATCTGCGGCACGCAGGACGTCCACAAGGAGCTGGAGCAGCGGCTCTCGGCGTTCCTGGGGCAGGAGGACACGATCCTCTACTCGTCCTGCTTCGACGCCAACGGCGGTGTCTTCGAGACCCTGCTGGGCCCCGAGGACGCGGTGATCTCCGACGCCCTCAACCACGCGTCGATCATCGACGGCATCCGGCTGTCCAAGGCCGCCCGCCACCGCTACGCCAACCGTGACATGGGCGAGCTGGAGGCCAGGCTGAAGGAGGCGTCCGGGGCGCGCCGGAAGCTGATCGTCACGGACGGCGTGTTCTCGATGGACGGCTACGTGGCGCCGCTCAAGGAGATCTGCGACCTCGCCGACCGGTACGACGCGATGGTGATGGTCGACGACTCGCACGCCGTCGGGTTCGTCGGCGCGGGCGGCCGCGGTACGCCGGAGCTGCACGGGGTCATGGACCGGGTCGACATCATCACGGGCACGCTCGGCAAGGCGCTGGGCGGCGCGTCCGGCGGTTACGTCGCCGCGCGGGCCGAGATCGTCGAGCTGCTGCGCCAGCGTTCGCGCCCGTACCTGTTCTCGAACTCGCTCGCGCCGGTGATCGCCGCCGCGTCGCTGAAGGTCCTGGACCTGCTGGAGTCGGCGGGCGACCTGCGCGAGAAGCTCGACGCGAACACGAAGCTGTTCCGTACTCGGATGGCGGAGGAGGGCTTCGAGATCCTGCCCGGCGAGCACGCGATCGCGCCCGTGATGATCGGGGACGCGGCGAAGGCGGGCCGCATGGCGGAGCTGCTCCTGGAGCGGGGCGTGTACGTGATCGGGTTCTCGTACCCGGTGGTCCCGATGGGCCAGGCCCGGATCCGGGTCCAGCTGTCGGCGGCGCACTCCACGGCGGACGTGGAGCGGGCGGTCGCGGCGTTCGTGGAAGCCCGGGCGGCCATGGAGGCGTGAGAGGCCCTGGTGACCTGCGCGGTGACCTGCGCGGCTGAGTGACAATGGCAGGGTGATCGACCCCCGCCGGCTGCGCGTCCTGCGGGCGGCGGCGGACCACCGTACGGTGACCGCCGCCGCCGCAGCGCTGTACCTCACGCCGTCCGCCGTCTCCCAGCAGCTCGCCGCGCTGGAGCAGGAGACCGGGCACACCCTGCTGACCCGCAGCGGCAAGGGGGTGCGGCTCACCCCGGCCGGTGAGATCCTGCTGGACCATGCCAACGAGGTCCTGGCGCAGTTGGAGCGGGCCGAGGCGGAGCTCGCGGCGTACGCGGGCGGTACGGCGGGCGAGGTGACGGTCGCGGCGTTCGCGACGGGCATCGCGGAGGTGCTGGCTCCGGCGATCGGCCGGCTGGCCGGGCGGCATCCGGGCATCCGGCTGCGGGTGCGGGACGCGGAGGGCGACGAGTCGCTGCCGATGGTCCTGGACGGCGAGGCGGACCTGGCGCTCGCGGTGGAGTACCGGGGTGCGCCGCGGGAGGGCGACCGGCGGCTGGCGCGTGTGCCGCTGTACGCGGAGCCCTTCGACGCGGTGCTGCACGCGGGGCATCCGCGGGCGCGGGTGCCGGAGGTGGCGCTGTCGGACCTGGCGGGCAGCGACTGGATCGGCCAGTCGGCCGGGAACCCGTGCCACGACATGGTGCTGCTGGCCTGCGAGCTGGCGGGCTTCGAGCCGCGCCTGGTGCATGTGTCGGACGACTTCCGCGCGGTGGTCGCGCTGGCGGGCGCGGGGGTGGGGGTCGCGCTCGTGCCGCGCTCGGCGCTGCGCGGGATCGAGCTGAAGGACGTGGTGGTGCGGCCGGTGGCGGGGCCGGCCGCGTTCCGCCGGGTGTTCGCGGCGGTGCGCAGGGGCGCGGAGGACCATCCGCTGATCCGGCCGGTGCTGGACGCGCTGGCGGAGTCGGCGCAGGGCCTGCCGTCGGCGCGGGGCGGCTGATCGGCGGTCGCGGCGCGGCCCGTATCCGGGAGCGGTGAGCGTGCGCCGCCGTGGCGGTGACGGTGGCGGTCCGGGCCGTGTCGGCACGGCTCCTCAGGAGATGTCGAGCACCTCGTCCACGGGCCGGCGCGGCGTCGCGGGTCCTGTTTCGCCGTATCCCAGCCGTAGCACCATCTGGACGAATCCCATCGCCGACTGCGGGTCGCGTACGGCCCAGCGCAGCTCGGGCCATTCGAGTGCGTGGGAGGTGAGCGAGGTGGCCAGCCCGTCCAGGGTCGCCTGGAGCAGGACGCGTTCCATCGCCTGCCCCGCGATCAGCCAGTCCCGCGGCTGGTCGCCGGCCGTGCCCAGCAGGGCGAGGTGAGGGTGGCTCTCGAACGTCGCGGTGCCGCGGCCCGGCACGGGGCGCCGGCCCGCGAAGTCCCGTACGGGAGCCTTTCCGCCGTGCTTGCCGGGGCCGAAGGCGTACGCCGGGATTCCGTCGGGCGCCGTGTCGGAGGTGCCCGCGTCCGTATGCGTCCAGCGGGCGGTGTCGGCGTCGAGGCCGGTCTCCGCGTCGCCGAGTGCGTCCCGTCCCTCGGCGTCGTGGACCAGGTCCAGGACGGACTCCACGTGCCATGAGGCCGGGAAGACGAGCCGGGCCCCTTCGAGGAGCGCGGCTCCGCGCAGGCCGTCCCGGATCGCTTCGGGCGGCTCCTCCTCCGAGAACGGGTAGCGGCTGGTGTGCCGGCGGTGGATCGCGGGATACAGCTCGGCGAGGTCCGTCCCGGGACGCACGGGGCCGGTCAGCTCCACCGTCGCGAGCAGCCGCGGGTCGGCCGGGTCGGGCAGCAGCCGGGTGCTCGGCTCCCAGCCGGCGTGCGCGGCGGCGACGCGCAGATTGAACAGGGCGGCGCCGCATCCGATGTGGAGGGCGCGGCCGGCGGGATCGGCACGCGGCAGGCCCCGCTCCGGGTCCGACCGGACGTGGAACGTACCGCCGGCGCGGTCGAAGCGGAACTTCCACGGCTGGGCGTTGTGCATCGAGGGCGCGGCGACGGCGTCGGCGACGAGTGCCTTCACGGTCGGCTCGTCGAGCGGATGTGGTGACACCGGGGACCTCCCTCCGGGAGCCGCCCGCGCTGGACAGGCGGTCCCTACCAACGGTAGTCGCGGCGCGTCTGCACAGCACCGTCGAACACCGCCGATAACGTCGCCCCGTGACCCTGACCATTCCCGGGTGCCGGACAGGAGACGGAAATGAGCTTCACCGGGCGCGAGTGGTGGACGCTCGTCCACGGCATGATCCTGGGCGCTGCCTTCCTGCTCGCCTTCGCCGGCGGTCTTGCCGAGCTGTACAGCCTCAAGCCCGCGCTGATGACCCGTGAGGGCGTGGTGGGGCGCATGCGGCGAGTCCGGACCGGGGTCGCCGCCATGGCGGTGGCGGCCTGGGGGACCGTGATCACCGGCACCTGGGTCGTCTACCCGTGGTATCGCGCGAAGACCCCGGAGAGTCCCCGGTCGCGGTTGCTCGCCGATCACGCCACGGCGGACTGGCACGAATTCGGTATGGAGTGGAAGGAACACATCGCCTGGCTGAGCCCGATCCTGGCCACGGCCGTGGTCTTCATCGTCTGGTACTACGGCCCCGGCCTGATCCGGCACGGCCGGGTACGCCGCACCACCATCGCCCTGTTCGTCCTCGCCTTTGTGTTCGCCGCGGTGGCGGGGGCCTACGGCGCCTTCATCACCAAGGTCGCACCCGTCAGATGATCAGGCTCCGAGAAGTAAGAAGGAGGAGGCCGGGCCATGGAACCCAGGAGCAGTGCGGAACCCCGCCGAGGCGGAGGTGACGAGGACTTCCCCCGCAGCGAGAAGGCCGAGGGACCGGTCTCAGCAGCGATCATCGCGGCAGGCGTCGGAGCCACCGTGCTCGGCCTTCTCACCACGCTCGCCGCGGCCTCCGAGGGCGTGTCGGACTCGTTGAACTGGAACGATGCGGTCGGTCCGCTGTCCGGCAAGTCCACTCTTGCCGTCGTGGTGTGGCTGCTGGCCTGGGGCATCCTTTACGCCCGGTTGCGCGACAAGCCGTACGAGACCGTGCGGGCCCTCGTGATCGGGCTGGTGCTCATCGCTCTGGGGGTCCTCGGGACCTTTCCGCCCTTCTTCCAGCTCTTCGCGTAGCCGGTCAGGTGCCGTCGGCCAGAAGGAACGGTACGTCCTCGCCGCGTGGTACGCCGTTGACCTGGAGCCGTACGAGGTGGACGCCGGCGTGGTAGCGGCGGGTCGTGATGGGGCGGAACGAGTGGCGGCGGGTGCCCGCCCAGCGCTCCCCGGGGGCGAGGGTGCGGGTGGTGAGCTTGAAGACCTTGGGGGTGCGGGTGCCGTTCGCCTTGACGTGGTGGATCACGTAGTCGACGACCACCGGGGACGGCCGGTCGCCCGTGTTGGTGACCTGGTAGTCGAAGACCAGGTGGTCACCGACCCGGATCTCGGCCGTGTGCAGGGTGGGACCGGTGACGTCGACGGGCGCGTCGGGGGCATGGCCGAGGAGCGTGAGGGCGGCCGCGTCGCCCGCCTTCACGAGGGTGCGCAGGCCGTGCCGGACCAGCCGCTCGGTCGTGCCGTCCGGGCGGAGCCAGCGGCTCGCGGCGGCGACGGCGGTGGCGGGGTGGTCGCGGCTGATGTCGTTGAGGTGGTTGGCGACGGACCGGCGTACGTACGCGGAGTCGTCCTGGTGGAGGGCGTCCAGCAGCGGCAGCGCGGGGGACGGGTCGGTGATCAGCTCGGGGAGCCGGGGCGCCCACGGCAGCCGGGGCCGGGTGCCCTCGCTGACGAGGCGCCGCACGTGCGGGTCGGGGTGGCCGGTCCAGGGCGTCATGGCGCGCAGGGCGCGGCCGAGGTCGGCGCGGAGGAAGGGGCGTACGGCGCTCTCGGCGGTGAGCCGCGGGGTGAGGGCGGCGAGCAGGTCCAGGGCGGGTTCGAAGACGTCGAGTCCGCGTACGGCGACCGCCTCGTTGACCGGGAACGTCATCCAGCCGGTGAAGCCGGGGTCGTCGAGCGCGGTGCGCAGGACCCGTTCGAAGTCCGGGTAGGCGTCGGGCAGATCGGTGAGGACGGCGTCCCTGACGGCGGCGGTGCGGGCGCTGAAGCTGAGCCCGTCAAGGGCGGTGGCGCATCGGCGTACGGCGTCGGCGGGCCGCCCGTCGAGCGCCCGGGTCAGCCGGTCGGCGAGGGCGTCGACGGTGGCGGCGCCGAGCAGTTCGTCTGCCAGGGGCATGGCGGCATCCTTCGCGGGCGGGTCGACAGGACCATGAATTCGAATGTGCGAGCGAATCTAGCACGGCCCTCGCCGCTCCACCGTGAGGAGAAGGCCCGTCCACGTCAGCCGTTCTTGTCCTGCGCGAGGGCGTCCGTGACCGGAAGGGCTTCGCCGTCCCGCGTTGCGCGGCGGGGCTCCTCCGTCAGCCAGCGGCGCAGCACCCGGTGGACCGCCTCCGCGCCGACCAGGGCCTCGCCGTCCGCGACCGGCGGTGCGAGCTCGGCCGGCCACACCAGGAACGCCTCCGACTGTCCTCCGCCGAGGCCGCCGTGCGAGCCGATCTGCTCCTCGAAGGCGTGCACCTGGCCGGTCAGCGGGTCGTACATCGAGTTGACCATGATGTCGGCGGCGTGCGGGAAGGAGTCGGTGCGCCGGATCGCGTCGGCGGCGCCGGGTCCGAAGGCGGCGAGCGGCCCCACGCCGTCCCTGAGGTCGTCCACCGGCGCCTCGGCGCCGTGCGGGCCGAGGACGACGGAGCCGTGCTCCTCGCTCCGCACCAGCAGGAACCCGATGCCCGGGTGGTCGGCGAGCGTGGGCAGCAGGGCCGGGTGGCGGCGGTCGATCTCCTCGCGGGACATCCGGTACGGCACGTCCGGGAAGGACACCAGGCCCAGGTTGCCGGAGGCCAGTACGACCGGACCGGCGCCGCGGGCCGGACGCTCGTCGGCGCGCTCGCCCTCCACCGGCCGGTGCAGGGCGCTGCGCAGGGCGTTGCGTGCCTCGGCACCGCTGGGGCTGTGCCGGGCGCGGCGGGGCACGGGCAGGCCGCAGCAGACCCGTACGAGATCGCGGAGCGTCAGCCCGTACGCGCTCTCGAAGGTCTCGCCGAAGCTCTGGCCGTGGTCGGAGAGCAGCACGATCCGGTACGGACGCGGGGCGTGCTCGACGGCCTTCGCGATGAGCCCGATCGCCCGGTCGAGGCGCTCCAGGACCTTCAGCGCGTCCCTGCTGTACGGCCCCGAGTGGTGGGCCACCTCGTCGTACGCCACGAGGTCGGCGTACACGGCGGTGCGCCCGGCGAGGACGTCGCCCATGACGGCGGCGACGACCACGTCCCGCTCGACGACGGTCGCGAAGGCCCGCACGAACGGGTAGAGGCCGCCGCGCCGGACCCGGGGCGTGTCGCCGCGCAGCCGGGCCCGTGCCGCCTGGCCGGTCTCGCGGCACATCTCGGCGACGAACGAGATGGCCGTGCGGGTGGCGTTGGCCGGGTCGCGGAAGTACGCGAAGTAGCCGGCGCGCGAGCGGACGCCGCGGCCGCGCCGCGCCGCCACGGACAGCACCAGGGCGAGCTGCTCCGCGCCGCCGCCGAACAGGTTGCCGCGGCTGGCGCCGTCGCCGGCGAGGAGGCCGGGGTCGCCGGTGCGCTCGGCGGCGCGGCGCTGGAGCTCGACGGCGCTGGCGGGCCGGTTGCTGACCATGTACCGGCCGGTGTCCTTCTCGTACCAGCGGAACGCGGGCACGTCGTGGTTGGTGCCGTGCAGGATGGCGAGCTGGCTGGCGCCGGTCTGGCTGGACCAGTCGGTGCGCCACGGGGTGACCCGGTGGGTGCCGGCGAGCCAGCCCGCGACGGTCGGCATCACACCGGCGGCGACGGCGTCCCGCAGGACCTGGTGGCCGACCCCGTCGAGCTGGAGGAACAGGGTGCCCGGCGGTCCGGCGGCGCCCTCGCGGGGGGCGGTGCGGTGCCGGCGGCCGGCGAGCCGGTAGAGGCGCCGCCGGTAGGCGTTGTCGTCCCGTACGGCGAGCGCCGTGGACGTCGCGGAGGCGACGGCCGACATGACGGCGGCCACGACGACCGCGTTCTCCGGGTCGGCCTCGCCGCGCCCGTCGGGGATCAGCCACAGCGCGACCAGCAGCAGCGACCCGTTCAGGAAGAACACCAGGAGGCCGAGGACGAGCGCCGGTACGAGCAGCAGCGCCCGTACGATCAGCGGCCAGACGAGCGCGCTCAGCAGACCGAACGCGCCCGCGCCCCACGCGGCGGTGACGGCGGTGCGGGTGATGCTGTCGCCGTCGTCGGACTGGAGCTGGACGTCCGGGAGGATGCCGGCGAGGACGAGCAGGGTGAGTGTGGAGACCGCCCATACGACGACGACCCGCAGCAGGCCGCCGCCGACCGTGCGCCAACGCCCGTCACCCACACGTCCGCCTTTCGCCGTGCCCCGCCACCGGCCCGGACGTCCAGCGTGGCACACCGTGCCGTGGAGCGGACGGTTTCCGGCAGGGGATCGGGCAGGGGCGGTCGGGCAGGGGAATCGGGCGGGGGAATCGGGCAGGGATCAGCAGCCGTCGTACCCGGCGGTGGGCATGGAGAGCCTGCGGTGGACGTGGGCCTTCATCCGCGCGTCGTACGCGGGCTCGTCCAGGCCGGCCGTCTCCAGCCGTACGCCGCGCCGCTCGCACTCGGCCGAAAAGGCCCGCGCCGAGGTCACGGCCCGCTCCAGGACCCGCTCGTTGGGCGCGACGAACAGGTCGACGGCGCCCGCGTCGACGTCGGCCCACAGCATCCGGTGGTCGGGGCGCAGCCCGTAGAACAGCAGCTGCCGGATGACGACATAGCCCTTGTCGGCCGCCCAGCGCTCGCACATCGCGTGCTGGCTGCGGGTGTCCACCAGGAAGGGGTCGGCGTCGAGTTCCTCGAGCGGCGTCAGACTGGCGATCGCCGCCACGCGTACGTCGTCCATGGCCCGACCCTACTCCGGACGGCCTCCTTCCGCGGAGGCGCGGGGCCTGGGATTGTGCGGCGGACACGGCCTAGGGCCTGTCTGACAATTCCCGTCGTCCGCCCGAAGGGCGGGCCCCGCGGCGTCTGGTGCG
>NZ_JABWDV010000007.1 GCF_013362995.1 Streptomyces sp. TRM64462
CCTGGCCGTGCGGCGGGCCCGCGGGGCCGCCGTCGGGGGTGTGCGCGGACTGCGAGGAGCTGGAGGCGAGGGTGCGGCTGCGGACGCGGTACAGGCCGGTGTCGAGGTCGTCGGCCTTCTCCAGGTGGACCTTGATGGGGCCCATGAACGTGTACCGCTGCTGCTTCGCGTAGTCGCGGACGAGGCCCGCGAGCTCGTCGCCGAGCTGCCCGGAGTAGGGGCTGAGGCGCTCGTAGTCGGGGGCGCTCAGCTCGACGATGAAGTCGTTGGGGACGACCGTCCGCTCCCGGTTCCAGATCGTCGCGTTGTTGTCGCACTCCCGCTGGAGGGCCCCGGCGATCTCGACAGGCTGGACCTCGGACTTGAAGACCTTGGCGAAGGTGCCGTTGACCAGGCCTTCGAGACGCTGCTCGAACCGCTTCAGGACTCCCATGGGGCACCTCCTCCGTCGTTGCCGTCCTGGTACTGCTTACTGATCGTATCCACGCGTCGGGAAATCGGCTGGTTCCCCTTCTCTGCCCTGTGGACGAGTGTCACCTCTCACATCTCCCACACGGATCGTAGAGGCGCCCTGTGGACAGTGTCCCGCACCCGCGGCACACCCTGGAGGAGCGGGGGTCGAGGGACCGCGTTCCGTTCCGTCTCCTCCTTGTCCCGCTCCGTTCTGCTCCGCTTCCTCTCCGTTCCGCTCGGTTCTGCTCCGCTTCCTCTCCGTCCCCCTCTCCTTGTTCGCCGGGCGGGCCCCCGAAACAAACGGATGTGAAACCACCTCTCGCGACGTGCTAATCTTCAGATGTCGCCAGGCGGTCGCACCGAACGAGGTGGGGCCGAGGGAGACAACACCCAATGCGCGGGTGGCGGAATAGGCAGACGCGCTGGATTCAGGTTCCAGTGCCCGCAAGGGCGTGGGGGTTCAACTCCCCCCTCGCGCACCAGCGAACGAGCCCCATCGTGAAAACGATGGGGTTCGTTCTCGTTTCCACCGCGCTTTCCACAGGGGGAGACGCGGGGCGGGCGCCCGAGTACGGTCATGGCTGCTGTGCTGTTCGGCCGGTTCGGCCGGTTCGGCTGGTTCAGCCTGGGGAGGCCGGTTCGGCCTGGGGAGAACGGGGGGCTCATGGACGAGATCAACGCTGCGGTGCCGGCCCAGCGGACGGGTGGCGGCGCCGATGGGCGGATCCCGGAGGTGCCGGGGTTCGCGCGGCGCCGGGCCGGGGCGTACGCGGAGGCCGGACTGGACGGGCCGAAGGCGCGGGGCAGGGCACTGCGGGAGCGGGTGCCGCGCGCCGCGCACGACGCGCTGGTGCTGCGCACGGGGCGACCGGACGCGGTGCGGGCGGTCGAGGAGTCCAGCCGGGGCCGGGTGGCGGCGCTGGCGCCGATACGTGTGGGGCGCATGGCGGCGACGCCCTTCGCGTTCCTGCGCGGGGCCGCCGGGCTGATGGCGCACGACCTGGCGGCGACGCCGGTCACCGGGGTGGCCGCGCAGATATGCGGGGACGCGCACGCGGCGAACTTCGGGCTGTACGGCGACGCGCGCGGCCGGCTCGTCATCGACCTCAACGACTTCGACGAGACCGTGGCAGGCCCGTGGGAGTGGGACGTCAAGCGGCTGGCCGCGTCGCTTGTGCTCGCAGGGCGGGAGGCCGGGGCCGACGAGGACATCTGCCGGGCGGCCGCTTACGACGCGGTGGGCGCGTACCGGCGGACCATGCGGCTGCTGGCCAAGCTGCCGGTGCTGGACGCCTGGAACGCCATCGCCGACGAGGAACTCGTCTCGCACACGGACGCGCGGGACCTGCTGGGCACGCTGGAGCGGGTGGCGGAGAAGGCGCGCAGGAACACCAGCGCCCGGTTCGCGGCCAAGTCGACGGAGCGGTGCGAGGACGGCGGGCGGCGGTTCGTCGATGCGCCGCCGGTGCTGCGCCGGGTGCCGGACGGGGAGGCGGCGGCGGTCGCGGCCGCGCTGGGCCCGTACCTGGAGACGCTGCCGCCGGACCGGCTGCCGCTGCTGGCGCGGTACGCGATCCACGACGTGGCGTTCCGCGTCGTCGGCACGGGCAGTGTGGGCACGCGGTCGTACGTGGTGCTGCTCCTGGACCACCGGGGCGAGCCCCTGGTCCTCCAGGTGAAGGAGGCGCGGCCTTCGGCGATGGTGCCGTATCTGCCCGCCGCCGGGTTCGCGGCCGAGGAGACGGGGCACGAGGGGCGGCGGGTCGTGCTGGGGCAGAAGCGGATGCAGGTGGTCAGCGACAGCCTGCTCGGGTGGACGACCGTGGAGGGCCGGCCGTACCAGGTGCGGCAGTTCCGCAACCGCAAGGGCAGCGTGGACCCGGCGGCGCTGTCCGCCGACCAGGTCGACGACTACGGGCGGATGACGGGCGCGCTGCTGGCTCGGGCGCACGCGCACAGCGCCGACCCGCGGCTGATCGCGGCGTACTGCGGTAAGAACGACGAGCTCGACGCGGCGGTCGCGCGGTTCGCGGTGGCGTACGCGGACCGTACGGAGGCCGATCACGCCGACCTGGTGGCGGCCGTCCGCAGCGGGCGCGTCGCCGCCGAGCTGGGGGTGTGACGTACGGGTGCGGGTCGCCCGTAGTCTGGTCGGGTGACGACCCCGAGCGACGACGTGACCGGCACCCCCGCACCCCTGGCGCCCGACGCCCCTGAGGCACCCGAGGCGCCCGAGGCCGTACCGGGGGCGGCTGCCGCCACCGAGGCACCCGAGGCGCCCGAGGCGCGGTTGGCGCGGGCTGTGCGGGCGGCGGAGCAGGCGCTGATCGAGTTCGAGATCGCCGTGGAGACCTTCCGCGTCGAGGTGGAGAACTTCTCGCGGCTGCACCACCAGAAGCTGGGCCCCATGTATGCGCGTCTCGACGAGCTGGACGCGCTGATCGCGGAGGCCCGGGCTGCCCGCACCGGGGACCCGGAGGACCTGCGCAAGGCGGAGGAGGCCCGGGCGATGGTGCTGCCGATGCCCGGCGTCGAGGAGCTGTTCCACAACTGGATCGACTCCGACGGCCTCTCCCCGGAGGCCGCGGCGATGTTGAACGAGCAGCCCGTGCAGGCGCCCAAGCGCGTCCGGCCGAGCGACGAGGCCCGCAAGCTCTACCGCGAGCTGGCCCGCAAGGCGCACCCCGACCTCGCCAGGGACGAGGAGGAGCGCAAGCGGCGCGACGCGTTCATCACGCGCGTGAACGCCGCCTACGCCCGCGGGGACGAGGCGCAGCTGCGGGAGCTGGCGGAGGAGTGGGCGGCGGGGCCCGCGCCGGCCGTGCCGGAGCTGAGCGAGAGCGAGGAGCTCTACGCCCGCCTGGAGTGGCTGGCGCACCGCAAGGAGCTGCTGACGGCGGTCGCCCGGGAGCTGGAGGAGAGCGCGATCGGCGCGATGCTGCGGCTGGCGCCCGAGGAGCCGGACCGGCTCCTCGACGAGGTCGCCGAGCAACTGCTGGCCCAGGTGTCCCAGCGCGAGGCGGAACTCGCCGTTCTCCTGGGTTCCTGAGCCGGGATGCCATCCTGGGACTCAGCGCCATGTCCCGCCCGCTGCCACAAGAGAAGGCCTGATCGATGAACTTCGCACCGCTGCCCACCGTGGACGTCGCGTCCGTGCCCGCCGACGCGCTGGTCCTGGACGTCCGGGAGAACGACGAGTGGGCGGCCGGGCACGTCGAGGGCGCGCTGCATGTCCCGATGAGCGACTTCGTCGCTCGCTTCGGCGAGGTGACCGAGGCGGTGGCCGACGGGCGGCGCGCCTATGTGATGTGCCGCGTCGGGGGCCGGTCCGCCCAGGTCACCCAGTACCTGGTCCAGCAGGGCATCGACGCGGTGAACATCGACGGCGGCATGCTCGCCTGGGAGGGCGCCGGCCGGCCCATGACCACCGACCACGGCGCCGCACCCGTCGTCCTGTAACCGCCTGCGGCCGCCCGGGGCGTCAGCGGTCTTCAGCGGTCGTCAGCGGTCGAAGTCCAGCTCCACCTCGGGCGTCATCGGGTGCGACTGGCAGGCCAGGACGTAGCCGGCCTCGGTCTCCTCCGACTCCAGGGCGTAGTTGCGGTCCATGCGGACCTCGCCGGAGACCAGGAACGCCCTGCAGGTGCCGCACACACCGCCCTTGCAGGCGTACGGGGCGTCCGAGCGGCTGCGGAGCACCGTGTCCAGCAGGGACTCGCCCTCCTGGACCGGCCACTTCCCGGAACGTCCGTCGAGGGTCGCCGTCAGCGTCGCGTGCGCGGCCTCGCCGGGCACCCGGGCGCGGGTCGTGGCCGAGCCGTCGTCCACATGGAAGATCTCCTGGTGGACGCGGTTCCTCTCCACGCCGAGGTCCCGCAGCGCCTGCTCGGCGCCCTGGACAAGACCGAACGGTCCGCACAGGAACCAGCCGTCCACCTCGCCGACCGGCAGCAGCGCCGGCAGGAGCCGCGTCAGGCGCTCCTCGTCGAGACGGCCCGACGGCAGACCGGTCTGCTGCTCCTCGCGGGAGAGCACGGTGATCAGCTGGAACCGGTCGGGGTAACGGTCCTTGAGGTCCGCCGCCTCGTCCAGGAACATCGTCGACGCGGCCGTGCGGTCGCTGCGTATCAGGCAGAACCGGGCCTCCGGCCGCTCGGCCAGCAGCGTCGCCGCGATCGACAGCACCGGCGTGATGCCGCTGCCGCCGACGATGGCCGCGAAGTGCCCGGGGCGCGGGGCCAGGACGAACCGGCCCATGGGCTCCATGACCTCGACGACGTCCCCGACCGCGAGCTCCTTGAGGGCGTACGTCGAGAACTCGCCGCCGTCGACCAGCCGGATGCCCACCCGCAGCACCGGGTCCGTGCCGGGGGGCGCGGCCGGGGAGCAGATCGAGTAGGTGCGGCGGATCTCCTCGCCGGCTTCGGAGGTGCGGCGGAGGGTGACGTGCTGGCCAGGCGTGTGGCGGAAGGCCTCGCGCAGCTCGGCCGGTACGGCGAAGGTGACGGCCACCGAGTCGTCCGTGAGCCGCTCGACCTCGCTCACCCGGAGCGGATGGAACATCTACAACTCCTTGAAATGGTCGAAGGGTTCGCGGCAGGAGGCGCAGCGGCGCAGTGACTTGCACGCGGTCGAGGAGAACCTGCTCAGCAGCTCGGTGTCGGTCGAGCCGCAGTGCGGGCAGCGGATGGCGAGCGAGACGGGCACCGGGCCGCCCTGTTCCTGCCGGCGGGGCGGGGCGATGCCGAACTCGTCGAGCTTGCGGCGGCCCTCGTCGCTGATGTCGTCGGTGGACCAGGCGGGGGAGAGGACCGTGACGACGGAGACCTCGGGTATGCCGTGCTCGTGCAGCACCCGTTCGATGTCCGAGGACATCGCCTCGATGGCCGGGCAGCCGGTGTAGGTCGGGGTCAGCTGCACCTTCACCTTGCCGGGGCCGAGGACCTCCACGCCGCGCAGGACGCCCAGCTCCTCCAGGGTCAGCACGGGCAGCTCCGGGTCGGGGACCGAGCCGGCCAGCCGGCTCAGCTCCTCCTCGAGCGGCGTCATGGTCACCATGACGCCCCCGGGTGGCTGCGGTGCAGATGCTGCATCTCGGCGAGCATCCTGCCGAAGGACTCGGTGTGCACGCCCTGTCGGCCGGCGCCCGCGCTCCAGGCCGTGTTCCGCGGCCCCTCGGGCAGGCTGAGCGTGGCCCGCTCCAGTACGGCGGACACCGATGCCAGCCAGTCGGACTCCAGCTCCCGCCAGTCCACGTCGACGCCCTCGACCGGCTGGAACAGCTCCCCCGTGAAGCGCCACAGTGCCTCGCAGGCCCGCTGCATCCGCTCGTGGCTCTCGGGCGTGCCGTCGCCGAGCCGCAGCGTCCACTGCTCGGCGTGGTCCTGGTGGTAGGCGACCTCCTTGACCGCCTTCGCGGCGAGGCCCGTCAGGTCGCCGTGGCCGCCGTCCGCGGACAGCCGGCCGTACAGGAGCCGCTGGTAGGTGGAGAAGTACAGCTGGCGGGCGATGGTGTGGGCGAAGTCGCCGTTCGGCTGCTCGACGAGCTGCACGTTGCGGAAGGCGCGCTCCTCGCGGAGGAAAGCCAGCTCGTCCTCGTCACCGACGAGGGAGAGCAGCACCCGGGCCTGGCCGAGCAGGTCCAGGGCAATGTTCGCGAGGGCGACCTCCTCCTCCAGGACGGGCGCGTGGCCCGCCCACTCCCCCAGGCGGTGCGACAGCACCAGGGCGTCGTCACCGAGGGCGAGAGCGGCCGCGGTGTTCACGGAGGCGGTCACAGGTGCTGCACCCCCTCGGGGATCTCGTAGAAGGTCGGGTGTCGGTAGGGCTTGTCCGCGGACGGCTCGAAGAACGGGTCCTTCTCGTCGGGGGACGACGCGGTGATCGCGGCGGACGGCACGACCCAGATCGACACGCCTTCGTTGCGGCGCGTGTACAGGTCGCGGGCGTTGCGCAGGGCCATCTCCGCGTCCGGGGCGTGCAGGCTGCCGGCATGGGTGTGGGACAGCCCGCGGCGCGAGCGCACGAACACCTCCCACAGCGGCCAGTCGCTGGTCGTCATGCCGTCGCCTCCCCGTTCTCGCCGGTCGTGCCGTTCTCGCCGGTCGTGCCGGTCTTGCTGTGCGTGCCGTTCGTGGCGTGCTTCGCGGCGTACGCGGCCGCCGCCTCCCTGACCCAGGCTCCCTCTTCGTGGGCCCGGCGGCGCTGTGTGATCCGCTGTTCGTTGCAGGGGCCGTTGCCCTTGAGGACCTGGCGGAACTCCTCCCAGTCGATCACGCCGAAGTCGTAGTGCCCCCGCTCCTCGTTCCACCGCAGGTCGGGGTCGGGGAGCGTGAGACCGAGGGACTCGGCCTGCGGGACGCAGATGTCGACGAAGCGCTGACGCAGCTCGTCGTTCGAGTGGCGCTTGATCTTCCACGCCATGGACTGGGCGGAGTGCGCCGACTCGTCGTCGGGCGGGCCGAACATCATCAGGGAGGGCCACCACCAGCGGTCCACCGCGTCCTGCGCCATCGCGTGCTGGGCCGGGGTGCCGTTCGACAGGGCGAGCAGGGCCTCGTATCCCTGGCGCTGGTGGAAGGACTCCTCCTTGCAGATCCGGACCATCGCGCGGGCGTACGGGCCGTAGGAGCAGCGGCACAGCGGCACCTGGTTGGTGATCGCGGCGCCGTCCACGAGCCAGCCGATGGCGCCGACGTCGGCCCAGGTCAGCGTGGGGTAGTTGAAGATCGACGAATACTTCTGGCGGCCGGTGTGGAGCTTGTCCAGGAGTTCGTCGCGGCCGGTGCCGAGCGTCTCGGCGGCGCTGTACAGGTACAGGCCGTGGCCCGCCTCGTCCTGCACCTTGGCCATCAGGATGGCCTTGCGCCGCAGTGAAGGTGCCCGCGTGATCCAGTTGGCCTCGGGCTGCATTCCGATGATCTCGGAATGGGCGTGCTGCGCGATCTGCCGGACCAGCGTGGCGCGGTACGCGTCCGGCATCCAGTCGCGCGGTTCGATGCGCTCATCGGCGGCGACGGCGGCGTCGAACACCGCCTCGTACGCCTCCGGAGAGTCCGTGGTCACTGCCGTCATCGGGCCCCCTACCGACCGATCGTTCGGTTGAATGACTTCAATGGTCGGTCGGCGGCCCGTATGGTGTCAACCCTGTGGATAACTGCGGTGGATCGATGCGGATCGGGGCGGGATGGAGTCGTACGACGAGCAGCGCGGGGGGACCCGGTGGGCCGCCGGTGACCTGAACGCCGACGCAGCCGACGCAGCCGACCCCGCGGAACTCGCGGAACTCGCGGACCCCGCCGACCCACCTCGGCCCGCCGTCCCTGCTGAGCCGCCCGTGCCCGCGGAGCCCCCCGGGCCCGCAGCCGTCGAGGCGTCCGCGGACGCGTCCCGGAGCGGTATAGCCGCACTCTCGCTTCCCGGGCAGGTCGTGGCCGGTGTCGCGCTCGCGGCGATCGGGTTCCTCGCCTGCTACCACCTGGCCATGGTGTTCCTGCACGTCGCTCCCGCGAACACCGTCACCAAGGAGCACGGCGAGGCGGTCAACGACTGGGTGATGCCGGAGTTCGAGCAGAACTGGAAGCTCTTCGCACCCAACCCGCTCCAGCAGAACATCGCCGTGCAGGTCCGCGCCGAGGTGAACCGTGGCGGCGCGCGCGGCACGACCCCCTGGATCGACCTGTCCGCCGAGGACGGCGCGGCGATCCGCGGCAACCCCTTCCCCAGCCACGTGCACCAGAACGAACTGCGCCGGGCCTGGGACTTCTATGTGAACTGGCATGGCGAGGGCAACGAGCCGAACGGTCTGCGCGGGCAGCTGTCCGAGCGCTACATCCGGCGGATCGTGCTGATGCGGCTGGAGGAGCACGACCTGGGCGGGAAGATCGAGCGGATACAGGTGCGCTCCGCGACGACGGGCGTCCCCGCACCTCCGTGGAGCGACGAGAAGATCGACACGCGCCCTTACCACCGGGTCCTGCCGTGGTGGACCGTGACCGCAGCCGACCTCGCGGGCGGCGTGTCCGGCGGCTCCACCGAGGAGGGCGCCCGGTGAATCCCGCCATCCCCGGTCGCGAGACTGCCGCCCCCGATCGGGAGGCGGCCGCCCCCGGTCGCGAGGCGGCCGCGCCGCGTCGGGAGCCGTTCGACCGCCGGGCGCTGCGCGGGCTCCAGCGGATCACCGGAGCCGCACTCGGTCCGTACCAGACCGCCGTCGTGCGCATCGGCTTCGCCGCGACCTGGCTGTTCTTCCTGCTGCGGGAGTTCCCGCACCGCCACGAGCTGTACGGACCCGAGGGTCCCTGGGCCTGGGACATGGCCCGGCAGCTCATCGGGGAGAACCACTCCTTCACCGTGCTCATGTGGTCCGACTCCACGATCTGGTTCGAGATCGTGTACGCGGTCGCCGTGCTCTCCAGTGCCCTGCTGATGGCCGGCTGGCGCACCCGGGCCACCTCGGTGATCTTCATGGTGGGGGTGCTGTCGCTGCAGAATCGCTCCGTCTTCATGGGCGACGGCGGCGACAACGTCATCCACCTCATGGCGTTCTACCTGGTCCTGACCCGTTGCGGGCAGGTCTGGTCGGTGGATGCCCGCCGGCGGGCCCGCCGTGGGGACGCCTTCGATCCGGGCGGTGCGGTGCTCTGGGCGGTGCTCGGCTTCGGCCTGGTGGCCGCGACGCTGTTCCGCGACCGTTCCGGCGAGCCCTGGCTGCTGGTGCTCCTGTGGCTGCTGTGGCTGGCGCAGGGCGTGTGGTGGCTGATGAGCACCTTCGCGCCGGGAGAGCCCCGCACGCTGCTCGACGTCATCGCGAATCTGACGCACAACGCCACGCTCGCGGTGATCATGGCCGAGGTGTGCCTGATCTACGCCACGGCCGGCTGGTACAAGATCCAGGGTTCGCGCTGGCAGGACGGCACCGCGCTGTACTACCCGCTCAAACTTGACTACTTCACGCCGTGGCCGGCCCTGTCCGATCTGCTGGCGCAGGGCGGTCTGGTTGTCATGCTCCTCACGTACGGCACGGTCGTCGTGCAGGTGGCGTTCCCGTTCACGCTGTTCAACCGGCGGGTCAAGAACGTCCTGCTGGCGGTGATGATGCTGGAGCACGCGGGGATCGCGGTGCTGCTCGGACTGCCGTTCTTCTCGCTCGCGATGATCGCCGCCGACGCCGTCTTCCTGCCGACCGTCTTCCTGCTGTGGCTGGAGGGCCGCGGCCGCGGCCTCCGGCACCGGCTGGGACGCAGGCGGGCCCCGGTGCCGGTCCAGGAGCCGGCGCCGGACGAGGACGCGCGCGAGGGCCGTACTCTCGTCGGGTGAGCAGCGAGACCCCCACCGGCACCGAGCCCCTCCAGTACGACGACGGCTACGGCCCCGAGGTCGGGGTCGGACCGCACCCCCTGCCCTGGCCGCAGGACGAGCGGTACGACCCCGAGCTGCTCGCCGACGGGGACCGGCGCAACGTCGTCGACCGCTACCGCTACTGGACGCGGGAGGCGATCGTCGCCGACCTGGACACGCGCCGGCACGACTTCCACGTGGCCGTGGAGAACTGGGGCCACGACTTCAACATCGGGTCCGTGGTGCGCACCGCCAACGCGTTCCTCGCCAAGGAGATCCACATCGTGGGGCGGCGGCGCTGGAACCGGCGCGGCGCCATGGTCACCGACCGGTACCAGCACGTCCGGCACCACCCGGACACGGCGTCCCTGACCACGTGGGCCGAGGCCGAGGATCTGCCGATCATCGGGATCGACAACCTGCCGGGCGCCGTTCCGCTGGAGCGGACCGTGCTGCCCCGCCGCTGTGTGCTGCTGTTCGGACAGGAGGGCCCGGGCCTCACCGAGGAGGCCCGGAAGCACGCCCGTACGGTCTGCTCGATCGCCCAGTTCGGGTCGACGCGGTCGATCAACGCCGGGGCGGCCGCGGCGATCGCCATGCACGCCTGGGTGCAGCGGTACGCGGAGATCGCCGAGCCGTCCGTCTGACAGCGGCTCCCGCCCGAGGGGCCCGCCGGCTCGGGCCCGGGGCCTCGGGGTCGGGGCCCGGTCTCAGGCGGGGCGGCGGACCTCCACCACGCGGAAGCGGTTCGCGACGAAGGCACTGTCGCACAGCGCGGCGTTCGCCGCCGGGTTGCCGCCCGAGCCGTGGAAGTCGGAGAACGCCGCCGTCTGGTTCACGTACACGCCGCCCGTCAGGTTGAGCGAGAGCTGCGCCGACTCCTCCAGGCAGACCTCCTCGACCGCGCGCTCCACCTCGTCCGACGTCGTGTAGGCGCCGACCGTCATGGCGCCCTTCTCGCGGACCGTGCGGCGCAGCAGGTCCAGGGCGGTGTCCGTCGAGTCGACGGAGACGGCGAACGAGACGGGGCCGAAGCACTCCGACATGTACGCCGCCTCGGCGTCCGGCTTGGAACCGTCGAGCTTGACCATCAGCGGTGTGCGTACGACGGCGTCCGGGAAGTCGGGGTTGGCCACCTCGCGGGAGGTCAGGGCGACCTCGCCGAGCTCGGCTGCCGCCTCCAGGCGGGCCTTCACGTCCGGGTTGACGAGTGCGCCGAGCAGCGCGTTCGCCCGGGCGTCGTCGCCCAGGAGGCCGTCGACGGCGGCGGCCAGGTCGGTGACGACCTCGTCGTACGTCTTGTGGCCGGCGTCCGTGGCGATGCCGTCGCGCGGGATCAGCAGGTTCTGCGGGGTCGTGCACATCTGGCCGCTGTACAGGGACAGCGAGAACGCCAGGTTGGAGAGCATGCCCTTGTAGTCGTCGGTCGAGTCGACGACGACGGTGTTGACGCCGGCCTTCTCCGTGTACACCTGGGCCTGGCGGGCGTGGGTCTCCAGCCAGTCGCCGAACGACGTCGAGCCGGTGTAGTCGATGATCCGGACCTCGGGGCGGACGGCCAGGGTCTTGGCGATGCCCTCGCCGGGCCGCTCGGCGGCCAGCGCGACCAGGTTCGGGTCGAAGCCCGCCTCCGCCAGCACCTCGCGCGCGACCCGCACCGTCAGGGCGAGCGGGAGCACCGCGCGCGGGTGCGGCTTGACCAGCACCGCGTTGCCGGTCGCGAGCGAGGCGAACAGGCCCGGGTAGCCGTTCCAGGTCGGGAACGTGTTGCAGCCGATGAGCAGCGCGACACCGCGGCCGACCGGCGTGAACGTCTTGCGCAGCTCCAGCGGGTCGCGCTTGCCCTGGGGCTTGGACCACTCGGCGTCGGCGGGGGTGCGCGTCTGCTCCGCGTACGCGTACGCCACGGCCTCCAGGCCGCGGTCCTGCGCGTGCGGGCCGCCGGCCTGGAACGCCATCATGAACGCCTGCCCGCTGGTGTGCATCACCGCGTGCGCGAACTCGTGGGTCCGGTCGCTGATCCGCTTGAGGATCTCCAGGCAGACCAGGGCCCTGGTCTCCGGGCCCGCATCGCGCCAGCTCGCGAGGCCCGCGCGCATGGCGGGCAGCAGGACGTCCACGTCGGCGTGCGGGTACTCCACGCCCAGCGCCGGGCCGTACGGGGAGACCTCGCCGCCCGTCCAGCCGTCCGTGCCCGGCTGGTCCAGCTCGAAGCGGGCGCCCAGCACGGCCTGGTGGGCGGCGAGACCGTCGGCCGCGCTCAGCGAGCCGTTCTCCCCGTACGCCTTGGGGTGCTCCGGGTGCGGGGACCAGTACGCGCGCGTACGGATCGCCTCCAGCGCCTGGTCGAGCGTGGGCCGGTGCCTGTCGGCCAGGTGGTCGGGGGTGAGCTGCGCGGCGGCCATGACGGACCAACTCCTCGGTGAGCTGGGCAGGGACGGGCGGACAGAGCTAGAGTAACCGAACGATCGGTCGGGACAAGGGGGTCTCTCGGACATGTGGACAACGCATCGGGGAGGATCACTGACATGACCGACACAGAGGCCACCGCCCCCGCGGCCGGGACCGCCGTCCCACCCGGCAGCACCGTCGCCGTCGTCGGCGCGGGCACCATGGGCCAGGGCATCGCCCAGGTCGCCCTCGTCGCCGGCCACGCCGTACGGCTCCACGACGCCGCGCCCGGGCGCGCCGCGCAGGCCGCCGAGGCCGTACTCGGCCGCCTCGACCGGCTCGTCGCCAAGGGCCGCCTCACCCAGGACACGCGCGACACCGCCGCGGGCCGCCTCCACGCCGCCGCCGGTCTCACCGAGCTCGCGGACGCGGCGCTGGTCGTCGAGGCGATCGTCGAACGGCTCGACGTCAAGCAGGAGCTGTTCTCCGCGCTGGAGGACGTCGTCTCCGACGACTGCCTGCTCGCCACCAACACCTCCTCCCTCTCCGTCACGGCCATCGGCGGGGCGCTGCGCCGCCCCGGCCGGTTCGTCGGCATGCACTTCTTCAACCCGGCGCCGCTGCTGCCGCTCGTCGAGATCGTCAGCGGCTTCGCGACCGACGAGGCAGTCGCCACGCGCGCGTACGAGACGGCCAGGGCCTGGGACAAGACCCCGGTGCGCTGCGCCGACACCCCCGGCTTCATCGTCAACCGCGTGGCACGCCCCTTCTACGCCGAGGCGCTGCGCGTGTACGAGGAGCGGGGCGCCGACCCGGCCACGATCGATGCCGTGCTGCGCGAGTGCGGCGGTTTCCGGATGGGCGCGTTCGAACTCACGGATCTGATCGGGCAGGACGTCAACGAGGCGGTCACCCGGTCCGTGTGGGACGCCTTCTTCCAGGACCCGAAGTTCACGCCGTCGCTCGCGCAGCGGCGCCTGGTCGAGTCGGGCCGCCTGGGCCGTAAGACGGGCCAGGGCTGGTACCCGTACGGGGACGGGGCCGAGCGGCCCGAACCGCACACCGCGGCCCCGGCGGAGCCGCCCCGGCAGGTGACCGTGAGAGGTGACCTCGGGCCGGCCGAGCCCCTGGTGGAGATGATCGAAAAGGCCGGGATCAAGGTCCGCCGCCGTGGTGGTCGCGGCTGTATCGACCTGCCGTCCGGCAGCAGCCTCCAGCTCGCGGACGGAGAGCCGTCCTTCGAGTTCTCCCACGAGCAGCCCATCTACTTCGACCTCGCGCTGGACTACGCGGCCGCCACCCGGATCGCCCTGTCCACGGCCGGCACGACCGCGCCGGAAGCGCTGAACGAGGCCGTGGGCCTGTTCCAGGCGCTCGGCAAGAAGGTGTCCGTGATCGGGGACGTTCCCGGCATGATCGTCGCTCGGACCGTGGCCATGCTGGCCGACGTGGCCGTGGACGCCGTGGAGCGCGGCGTCGCCACCGCCGAAGACGTCGACACGGCCATGCGGCTCGGCGTGAACTACCCCGTGGGTCCACTCGAATGGGGCGAGCGAGTCGGCTACGCGCGCGTGCGCGACCTTCTGGAGGAGCTGCACAAGCGCTACCCCACAGGACGCTACGCACCCTGCCTCGGGACCAGCCGACGGGGATGGGCCGAGGACGCGGAGGACCAGTGATGACCACCGCCAGGCGCGACACCTACACGCCCGAGACGCTGCTCTCCGTCGCCGTCCGCGTGTTCAACGAGCGCGGGTACGACGGCACGTCCATGGAGCACCTCTCCAAGGCGGCCGGTATCTCCAAGTCGTCCATCTACCACCACGTCACGGGCAAGGAGGAGCTGCTGCGGCGGGCCGTCAGCCGCGCCCTGGACGGGCTGTTCGCCGTGCTCGACGAGGCGCCGGCCAACCAGGGGCGGGCGATCGAACGGGTCGAGTACGTGACCCGGCGCACCGTCGAGGTGCTGATGGACGAACTGCCCTACGTGACCCTGCTGCTGCGCGTGCGCGGCAACACACGCACCGAGCGCTGGGCGCTGGAGCGGCGGCGCGACTTCGACCACCGCATCGCCGACCTGATGAAGGCGGCGGCCGCCGACGGCGACCTGCGCTCCGACGTCGACATAAAGCTCGCGACCCGGCTGCTGTTCGGCATGGTCAACTCGCTCGTCGAGTGGTACCGGCCACTGCCCGACGGCGCCGACCGCCGGCAGCTCGCCGACACGGTCGTACGGCTCGCCTTCGACGGACTGCGTACCGCACCCTGAGCCGTACGTCTCGGCCCTTGGGCCTTGGGTTCCGGCCCTTGGGCCTTGGGTTCCCGCCCCTGGGCCTTACGTCTCGTCGGCAGCGATCCGGCGGTCGAGGTCCGTCTCCTCGAACACCAGCAGCGTGCGCGTGGACAGCACCTCCGGGATGGCCTGGATCCTGGTCAGGACCAGCTCCCGCAGGCTGCGGTTGTCCGGCGTGTGCACCAGCAGCAGCACGTCGAAGTCGCCGCTGACCAGCGCGATGTGCGCGGCACCCGGCAGCGCCTGCAGCTTCTCCCGCACCGTGCGCCAGGAGTTCTGCACGATCTTGAGCGTGATGTACGCCGACGCGCCCTGCCCCGCACGCTCGTGGTCGACCCGAGCCGTGAACCCGCGGATCACCCCGTCGTCGATGAGCCGGTTGATCCGCGCGTACGCGTTGGCACGCGACACATGGACCCGGTCGGCCACGGACCGTATCGACGCGCGACCATCCGTCTGGAGGATCCGGAGGATGTCCCGGTCGATCGCGTCGAGCGGGCGTGGCGGCGGCATGTGCTCGTCGCCCTGCTCCGCCCGGTCCCAGCCGCGGGCCATTTGTTCAGCTGCCATGTCCCCCCGCCTCCCTCTCGTGGACGACCTGCCTCTATCCCAGGCTGTGGAGAACCGTTTGTCCACAGGGTCTGGGCGCCTGTGGCCAAAATGGCCCCACGACCGAACAATCGGTAGGTGAGGCGCGCCACATCCGCGCCGCCCTCGGGTCTTATGCCCACTCCCACGAGGAGGTGCTGTCATGACGGTCCAAGAGCTGCCCGGCGCGGCCTCTTACCGGCCCACCCCGCCGCCGGCGTGGAAGCCGCGCACCGATCCCGCGCCGCTGCTCCCGGACCCCGAGCCCTATCGGGTGCTCGGCACGGACGCCGCGGCCGGTTTCGCCCCCGCGCTGCTCCGGCGGCTGTACACCGAGCTGGTGCGCGGCCGCCGGTACAACGCGCAGGCGACCGCGCTCACCAAGCAGGGCCGGCTGGCGGTGTACCCGTCCAGCACCGGCCAGGAGGCCTGCGAGGTGGCCGCCGCCCTGGTCCTGGAGGACAGGGACTGGCTGTTCCCGTCGTACCGCGACACCCTGGCCGCCGTCGCGCGCGGCCTCGACCCGGTCGAGGCGCTCACCCTGCTGCGCGGCGACTGGCACACCGGCTACGACCCGCGCGAGCACCGCATCGCTCCCCTGTGCACGCCGCTCGCCACGCAGCTCCCGCACGCGGTGGGCCTGGCGCACGCGGCCCGCCTCAAGGGCGACGACGTCGTGGCGCTCGCCATGGTCGGCGACGGCGGCACCAGCGAGGGCGATTTCCACGAGGCGCTGAACTTCGCGGCCGTGTGGCAGGCGCCGGTCGTCTTCCTCGTCCAGAACAACGGCTTCGCGATCTCCGTGCCGCTGGCCAAGCAGACCGCCGCCCCGTCCCTGGCCCACAAGGCGGTCGGTTACGGCATGCCGGGCCGGCTCGTCGACGGCAACGACGCGGCCGCCGTGCACCAGGTGCTGTCCGAGGCCGTGGCCCGCGCCCGGCGCGGCGGCGGTCCCACGCTCGTCGAGGCCGTGACGTACCGCATCGACGCCCACACGAACGCCGACGACGCGACCCGGTACCGCGGTGACAGCGAGGTCGAGACCTGGCGGCACCACGACCCGATCCAGCTCCTGGAGCGGGAACTGACGAGCCGTGACCTCATCGACGAGGACGGCATACGGCAGGCCGCCGACGAGGCCGAGGCCATGGCCGCACGGCTGCGCGAGCGGATGAACGCCGACGCGGAGCTTAACCCCATGGACCTGTTCGGCCACGTCTTCGCGGAGCAGACGGCACAGCTCAGGGAACAGGCGGCGCAACTGCGGGCCGAGCTGGCCGCAGAGGCGGAAGGTGACGTGCGATGACCACCGTGGCAGCCAAGCCCGCCACCATGGCCCAGGCCCTCCAGCGCGCCATGCGCGACGCGATGGCCGAGGACCCCACCGTCCACGTGATGGGCGAGGACGTCGGCACGCTCGGCGGTGTCTTCCGCGTCACCGACGGACTCGCCAAGGAGTTCGGCGAGGACCGGTGCACGGACACGCCGCTCGCCGAGGCCGGCATCCTCGGCACGGCCGTCGGCATGGCGATGTACGGGCTGCGGCCCGTCGTCGAGATGCAGTTCGACGCGTTCGCCTACCCCGCCTTCGAGCAGCTGATCAGCCATGTCGCACGCATGCGGAACCGGACGCGGGGCGCGATGCCGCTGCCGCTGGTCGTCCGTGTGCCGTACGGCGGCGGCATCGGCGGTGTCGAGCACCACAGCGACTCCTCCGAGGCGTACTACATGGCGACTCCGGGGCTCCATGTCGTCACGCCCGCGACGGTCGCCGACGCGTACGGGCTGCTGCGGGCGGCCATCGCGTCCGACGACCCCGTCGTGTTCCTGGAGCCGAAGCGGCTGTACTGGTCGAAGTCCGACTGGTCGCCGGACACCCCGGCGCAGGTCGAGCCGATAGGCCGGGCCGTCGTGCGCCGCACGGGCCGCAGCGCGACCCTGATCACGTACGGGCCGTCCGTGCCCGTGTGCCTGGAGGCCGCCGAGGCCGCGCGGGCGGAGGGCTGGGACCTGGAGGTCGTCGACCTGCGCTCCCTGGTGCCGTTCGACGACGAGACGGTCTGCGCGTCCGTGCGGCGCACCGGACGGGCGGTCGTCGTCCACGAGGCCAACGGCTTCGCCGGACCGGGCGCCGAGATCGCCGCGCGGGTCACCGAGCGGTGCTTCCACCACCTGGAGGCGCCCGTGCTGCGGGTGGCCGGATTCGACATCCCGTACCCGCCGCCGATGCTGGAGCGGCACCATCTGCCGGGCGTCGACCGCATCCTCGACGCGGTCGCCAGGCTCCAGTGGGAGGCGGAGAGCTGATGGCGCAGGTGCTGGAGTTCAAGCTGCCCGACCTCGGCGAGGGCCTCACCGAGGCGGAGATCGTGCGCTGGCTGGTCGAGGTCGGGGACGTCGTCGCCGTCGACCAGCCGGTCGTCGAGGTCGAGACGGCCAAGGCCATGGTCGAGGTGCCGTGCCCGTACGGCGGTGTGGTCACCGCCCGGTACGGCGACGAGGGCGAGGAACTGCCCGTCGGCGCCCCGCTGCTGACCGTCGCCGTGGGCGCGTCGTCGCTGCCGCAGGACGGCGCCGCCGCCGCGCCGACGGCCGACAAGGGCGCCGCCGCCGAAGAGGGCTCCGGGA
>NZ_JABWDV010000070.1 GCF_013362995.1 Streptomyces sp. TRM64462
CCCGCGAGCGGCACCGGCACGGCCTCCGCCCCGGTGCCCGCCCAGGGCGGTACGGTCCCGGGCGGTACGGCTCCGGGCGGTACGGCCGCCGGGAACGGCGGCGGCGGTGGCGGTGCCGAGGTCGGCGGGAGCGGGAGCGGAGCCGTACCCGTGGAGCCAGTGGGGACCGCGCGGCGGGAAGGGGACCGGCTGCGGTTCGTCGGGGCGGCGACGCGGCGGATCGCGCGCGGGATCGACCTCGACGAGATCGTGCTCGGGCTGTGCCGCGCGACCGTGCCGACGTTCTCCGACGCCATCCTCGTGTACCTGCGCGATCCGCTGCCCGTCGGGGACGAGCGGCCCGTCGACCCGTTCGTGCTGCGGCTGCGCCGTACGGACCGGCTGCGTTTAACGGAGGACGACCCCGCCGACATCGGCCTGCTCACGACCGGGCCCGTCGTGGCGCCCGACGCCGCCGATCAGAGCCCCGCCGCCGAACTGTGCGAGGTGCTGCCCGGCGGGCCGCTCGCGGAGGTGCTGCGCGGGGTGCGGCCGGTGTTCGGCGACTCCGCGGCCGCCCGCGCCGCGCTGCCCGAACTGCTCGGCGAGGGCCGCTCCGTACCGTCCGGGCACCGCGCGATCCTCGCGCCGCTGCGCGGCCGGCGCCGCGTCATCGGTGCGGCCGTGATCCTGCGCCGCCCCGACCGGCCGCCGTTCGAGCCGAACGACCTGCTGGTGGCGGCGCAGCTGGCCACGCACACGGCGCTCGGCATCGACAAGGCCGTGCTGTACGGGCGTGAGGCGTACATCGCGGACGAGCTGCAGCGCACCATGCTGCCCGAGAACCTGCCGCAGCCGACCGGCGTCAAGCTGGCGTCCCGCTACCTCCCGGCCGCCGAGACGGCCCGGGTGGGCGGCGACTGGTACGACGCGATCCCGCTGCCCGGCAGCAGGGTCGCCCTCGTCGTGGGCGACGTGATGGGGCACTCCATGACGTCCGCCGCGATCATGGGGCAGCTCCGGACGACCGCGCAGACGCTGGCCGGGCTCGACCTGCCGCCGCAGGAGGTGCTGCACCACCTCGACGAGCAGGCGCAGCGGCTCGGCGAGAACCGCATGGCGACGTGCCTGTACGCCGTGTACGACCCGGTCGCGCACCGCATCACCATCGCCAACGCCGGTCACCCGCCGCCGATACTGCTCCACCTCGGCGGCCGTGCGGAGGTGCTGCGGGTGCCTCCGGGCGCGCCGATCGGCGTGGGCGGCGTGGACTTCGAGGCCGTGGAGCTGGACGCCCCCGCGGGCGCCACGCTGCTCCTGTACACGGACGGGCTCGTCGAGTCGCGGCTGCGGGACGTGTGGACGGGGATAGAGCAGCTACGGGAACGGCTCGCCGCGACCGCCCAGTTGACGGGCCCCGACCACCCGCCGCCGCTGGAGGCGCTCTGCGACGACGTGCTGGACATCCTGGGTCCGGGCGACCGGGACGACGACATCGCGCTGCTGGCGGCCCGGTTCGACGGGATCGCGCCGAGCGATGTCGCGTACTGGTTCCTGGAGCCGGAGGACGCGGCACCGGGGCGCGCCCGCAGGCTGGCCCGCAGGGCGCTGGCCCGGTGGGGCCTGGAGGACCTGACGGACTCGGTGGAGCTGCTGGTCAGCGAGGTCGTGACGAACGCCGTGCGGTACGCGTCGCGTCCGGTGACGCTGCGGCTGCTGCGGACGGACATGCTGCGGTGCGAGGTCGGTGACGACTCGCCGCAGCTGCCGCGGCAGCGCAGGGCGCGGGACACCGACGAGGGCGGCCGGGGGCTGTTCCTGGTGAACCGGCTGGCCCGGCGGTGGGGGGCGACGCGCCTGTCGACCGGCAAGGTCGTCTGGTTCGAGCTGCCGGCCCCGGCGACGTCCCCCGCCAAGGCGGCTGTCACGGCCCCGGTCTAGACGCGGCCTCACGCGAGAAGCGGCCGGCTTCCCTTCCGGGGAGCCGGCCGCTTCTCGTACGAGCGCGGCCGTCGAGGCGGCCGTCGAGGCGGCCGTCGTGGCGGCCGTCGAGGCGGCCGTCGAGGCGGCCGTCGTGGTTACGAGAGCCTGGGCTTGAACGTCCTGTCGTCGGTCGCGCCCTCGTCCGTACCCGGGTCCGTCGGGTCCAGGTCGCCGCCGCCGGGGCCCGTGGCGTCGGACGGGGACGTCGACGGGGACGGGGGCGTCGAGCTGGGGTCGGCGGGCGTGCTCGGCACGGACGGTGTGAACGACGGCGGCGCGGACGAGGAGGACGACGGCGACCTGGACGGCTCGTCCGGCGTCTCGCTCACCGACGGGGACGGCGAGCCGCTGTCGGACGGCGACGTGCTGGGCTCCGGGTCCGGGCTCGCGGTCTCCGCCACGTCCAGGTCGAACCGGGCGTCGGAGCCGCCGCCGAGGGCGTCCAGCGTGTAGTCGGCCCAGATGCGGGCGGGGAAGCCGCCGCCGTTGGCGCGGCCCGAGTTGGCGGTGCCGGTGAGCGTCACCTGGGTGCCCTTCTCGGCGTCCTCGCCGAACAGGGCGACGACGGTGACGAGTTCGGGCGTGTAGCCGGCGAACCAGGCGGCCTTGTTGTTCTCGGACGTACCGGTCTTGCCGGCCGCCGCGTACGCGGAGGTGTTGGCCTCGCGGCCGGAGCCGTTCTTGACGACGCCGGTCAGCACGGACGTGACGGTGTCGGCGGTCTCGCGGCTGATCGCCTGGCCGCCGACCGGTGGGGGCAGGGTGACCGTACGGTCCTTGTGCTCGGCGGACTTCACGATCGAGGGCGTGACCTTCTTGCCGTGGTTGTCGAGCGTGGCGTACACACCGGCCATGTCCCACGTGGAGGCGCCCATGGTGCCGAGGGACATCGCGGGGCGCTCGACGAACGCGTCGCCGTCCTTCATGCCGAGGTCGATGGCGGTCTTCTTCACCTTGTCAGGGCCGACGTCGACGATCATCTGGGCGAACACCGAGTTGATCGACTTGTTCATGGCGCGCTGGACGGTGACGTCGCCGTAGCTGACGTCGTCCTCGTTCTCCGGTGCGAACGGGGTGTCGCTGCCCTGGACGGGACGCTTGCTGGTGCCGTCGTAGCGGGTGTTGACGCCGATCGCGCGGCCGTCCTGGGTCTCGGAGCCGTTCTCCAGGGCGGAGGCGAACACCAGCGGCTTGAAGGTGGAGGCGGGCTGGTAGTCGCGGCGGGTCGCGTTGGACATCCAGTGCTCGGTGGCGCCGACACCGCCGTACAGGGCGACGACGTGACCGGTCTTGGGGTCGACGGAGGTGGCGCCGGCCTGGACGGTCGCGTCGACCTTGTCGCCCTTGCGGTCGAGCTTGGACTCCAGCTGCTTGTCGACCGCCTCGACGAGCTCCTTCTGGCGGTCCTTGTCGATGTTGAGGGTGATCGTCCAGCCGCCGGCGTTGAGGTCCTCCTCCCGGACCCCGCCCTCGCGGATGAGCTGCTGGTTGGCGGCCTCGACGAGGTAGCCGGTCTGGCCCTCCATGCCGGGGGCGGGCCTCGGCTTCTGGGGGACGGGGAACGTCATCTTGGCGCGCGCGGACGGGTCGAGCCAGTTCTCCTCGACCATGTTGTCCAGGACGTAGTTCCAGCGCTCCGTGACCAGCTTGCGGCTGGTGGGGGTCGCGGTGGTCCAGTCGTACTGGCTGGGCGCCTGGAGGAGCGCGGCGAGGTAGGCGCCCTGGGCGACGGTCAGTTCGCCCGCGTCGACGCCGTAGTAGGCCTGGGCGGCGGCCTGGATGCCGTAGGCGCCGCGGCCGTAGTAGCTGGTGTTGAGGTAGCCGGCGAGGATCTCGTCCTTGCTCTGGCGCTGGTCCACCTTGAGGGCGATGACCAGTTCCTTGAGCTTGCGCGTGACGGTCTGGCTCTGGTCCAGGTAGTAGTTCTTGACGTACTGCTGGGTGATCGTCGAGCCGCCCTGCTTGCCCTTGCCGGTGACGGTGTTGATGACGCCGCGGGCGGTGCCCTTGATGTCGACACCGGAGTCCTCGTAGAAGGTCTTGTTCTCGGCGGCGACGAAGGCCTGCTGGACCTTGAGGGGGATCTTGTCGAGGCCGACGATGGAGCGGTTGACCTCGCCCTTGCGGGCCAGGATCGTGCCGTCGGAGTACTTGTAGACGTTGCTCTGCAGCGTCGCCTCGGCGTTGGCCTTGGGTACGGGGACGAGCAGGTAGACGACGTAGAAGGCGCCCATCAGCAGGAGGCAGCAGACGAAGAACGTGCCCAGCAGCTTCCGCCAGGTGAAGAAGCGGCGTATGCCGCCGCTCGGCTTCTCCCGGCGCGCCCCGCGCTGCCGGGCCCGTCGCGCTTCCGCTCGGCCCATGGCTCCGTAGCTCCCGCTCTTCGTTTCGTGGTGTCGTGCGTCGTCTTTCGGTCACACAGTCCGGACCAGCTCAGCAAGCTATCCCGCCGGATACGACAAAGACCAACGGATCCGGTCTTTTCCGGACGTGACAATGAGCACCTGTCCACAAGGAACCGACTCACCAGGGGTGCGGAGGGTTGCGATGTGCGTTAAAGTGATATCACTTTGCTTCACCGAGGGAAGCACGGACCACGGGGGTTTCATGTCCACGACCACGGACAAGAACGGCACCGCGACGACCGCCACGACCGCCGCCGCGAGCAACGCCGCGACCGGCGCGGCCGGGCGCGCGCCAGGGGCGGCGCCGGAGTTGCCGGAGCCACAGGTGCGCGAGTTCACGGCGTACAGCGTCGGCGGCGGAGTGGCGCTGCTGTGCGGCCTGCTGGGCCTGGCTCTGGGGGTGTGCCTGATCGTCGCCGGCGCGGGGCTCGCGGAGGACGCGTCCGCGGGCGCGCGTGCCGGTCTCGCGATCCTGGGCGCACTGCTCTGCCTCGGCTCGCTGCTCGCGATGTGCGGGCTCAACATGGTGGCGCCGGGCGAGGCCAGGGTGGTGCAGCTCTTCGGGCGGTACCGGGGGACGGTGCGCACGGACGGGCTGCGCTGGGTGAACCCGCTCACCTCGCGCATGGCGATCTCCACACGGGTGCGGAACCACGAGACGGCCGTCCTGAAGGTCAACGACGCATACGGCAACCCGATCGAGCTGGCCGCGGTCGTCGTCTGGAGGGTCGAGGACACGGCGCAGGCGCTGTTCGAGGTGGACGACTACGAGCAGTTCGTCTCCACGCAGACCGAGGCCGCGGTCCGGCACATCGCGATCGAGTACCCGTACGACGCGCACGAGGAGGGCGGCCTGTCGCTGCGTGGTGACGCCGAGGAGATCACCGAGAAGCTGGCGGCCGAGCTCCACGCGCGCGTGGCGGCGGCGGGGGTCCGGATCATCGAGTCCCGGTTCACACACCTCGCGTACGCTCCGGAGATCGCGTCCGCGATGCTCCAGCGTCAGCAGGCCGGCGCGATGGTGGCGGCCCGCCAGAAGGTCGTGGAGGGCGCCGTCGGCATGGTCGAGGCGGCGCTGGACCGGATCAGCGAGCGGGACATAGTGGATCTGGACCCGGAACGGAAGGCGGCGATGGTGTCCAACCTGATGGTGGTGCTGTGCGGTGACCGCTCGGCCCAGCCGGTCGTGAACACGGGCACGCTCTACCAATGACGTCCCGCCGCGAGCGCAAACAGGTCCTCCTCCGCCTCGACCCGGCGGTGTACGAGGCGCTGGCGCGCTGGGCCGCGGACGAACTGCGCAGCGCCAACTCCCAGATCGAGTTCCTGCTCCGCAGGGCGCTGGCGGACGCCCACCGCATGCCGTCCACGCCGGGGCCGCTGCCCCGGCGGGGCCGCCCCCCGAAGGACGCCTCACCACCGGAGGGGGCCCGGGGGGCGGGGCACGGTCAGGGCCGGGAGCGGGGCCAGGGCGATGAGCGGGGCCAGGAGCGCGGCGGGGGCGAGGGCCCGGCGGCCGGTCCTGCGAGCGCCGGGACGTGACGCCGGGGCACGACGGGGAACCGGCCCGGGAGCCGGCACGTGAACCGGCCTCGGAACGGCCCGGCGGCGGGGCGGGCCGGGGAACCGGGCGCACCGCCGCTGCGTCGTCGTTCGATGTGAACAACAGTGCGACGGCGGGCGTTGCGGCCGACGAGGAGAGCGGCAGCCGGGGCAGGGGCGGCGCGGCGGGCGGGCGGAGACGCACGCTCTGGACGCGCGGCCGGGTGCTGGCCGGGCTCGCCGCCCTGGTCGCGTGGCTGCTCGTGTTCCACGCGACCGTGCCGGACCTGCCGGGGCGCCCTGCCAGCCTCCTGGAGACGTTCCTGCCGTGGCTGGGCCTCGCCGTTCCGGTGCTGCTCGTCGGGGCCCTGGTGCGCCGGTCGGTGACCGCGCTGCTCGCGGCGCTGCTGCCGGCAGTCGCCTGGCTGGGGCACTTCGGGCACCTGCTGTGGGACGAAGGGACCACGGGGCGGACCGGTATGACGGTGGTGCAGCACAACGCCGCCGACGACAACCCCGACCCGGCGGGCACCGCCCGGGCCCTCCTGGCGGCCGGCGCGGACCTGATCGCCCTCCAGGAGGTGACCCCGGCGGCGCTGCCCGCGTACACGGACGCCCTCGTGGGGCGCTACCGGTACCAGGCGGTGCACGGCACGGTCGGGCTCTGGTCGGCGTATCCGCTGACGGACGTGCAGGCCCTGGACATCCGGCCGCACGGCATCGGCCCCGACTGGCAGCGCGGGCTGCGGGTCACGGCCGAGACCCCGTACGGGGACGTCGCCGTGTACGTGGCGCACCTGCCGTCGGTGCGGATCACCGCCACGCGCGGCTTCGACTCGGTGCGCCGCGACGAGAGCGCGGCGCTGCTGGGGGCGGCGCTCGCGGCCGAGCGGCTCGACCGGGTGGTGCTGCTGGGCGACCTGAACGGCACGGTCGACGACCGCGGCCTCGCGCCGCTGACGACCCGGCTGGACCCGGCGTCCGCGGGCCTGGCGTTCAGCTGGCCCGCGTCGGCGCCCCTGGCCCGTATCGACCAGGTCATGGCCCGCGGGGCGGAGGTCACCCGCGTCTGGACGCTGGCGCCCACCGGCAGCGACCATCTGCCGGTCGCGGCCCGGCTGGCCTTCTGACGCCCTCTTCTGACGCCCCTCTTATGACGCCCCCTTCCGACGCCCCCTTCCGGCCAGCTATACACCCCATGTATACACGCACTGTAGAGTGGCTGGTATGTCCATCGGTCACACTCTCCTGGGGCTCCTGGAGTCCGGGCCGCGTCACGGTTACGACCTGAAGCGGGCCTTCGACGAGAAGTTCGGCCACGACCGGCCGCTGCACTACGGGCAGGTCTACTCGACCATGTCGCGGCTCCTGAAGAACGGGCTCGTCCAGGTCGACGCCGTCGAGCCCGGCGACGGGCCGGAACGCAAGCGGTACGCGATCACCGAGGCCGGCGTGACCGACGTCGAGCAGTGGCTGACCCGGCCCGAGAAACCGGAGCCGTACCTCCAGTCGACGCTCTACACCAAGGTCGTCCTCGCGCTCCTCACCGGGCGCAGCGCCCACGACCTGCTCGACACGCAGCGCGCCGAACATCTGCGGCTGATGCGGGAGCTGACCCGCCGCAAGAAGGACGGCGATCTCGCCGACCAGCTCATCTGCGACCACGCGCTGTTCCACCTGGAGGCCGATCTGCGCTGGCTGGAACTGACCGCCACGTGCCTCGGCCGGCTCGCCGAGACCGTACGGGGCACGGGGGCCGCCGGATGACCACGGCACCGCTGCTCCACGCCGAGGGGGCTGAGCAAGGCGTACGGGCCGACGCCGGCGCTGACCGGGGCCGCCTTCTCGGTCCGGGCCGGTGAGGTCGTGGCCGTCATGGGCCCGTCCGGCTCCGGCAAGTCGACGCTGCTGCACTGCCTGGCGGGCATCGTCCGCCCGGACGCCGGGACCGTCACGTACGACGGCCGCGACCTGACCGCCATGGGCGACGCCGCGCGGAGCGCCCTGCGGCGCGGGGACTTCGGGTTCGTGTTCCAGTTCGGGCAGCTGGTGCCCGAGCTGACGTGCGTCGAGAACGTCGCCCTGCCGCTCCGCCTCAACGGCGAGCGCCGCGAGGCCGCCGAGGCCAGGGCCGTGGAGTGGCTGGAGCGCCTGGAGGCCACCGGGGTCGCCGGCAAGCGGCCGGGCGAGATCTCCGGCGGTCAGGGCTGGGGGTCCCCCCAGGCGATCAAGGCCTAGGGGGAGCGTGGCGGTCGCCCGCTCCCTGGTCACGGCGCCCCGTGTCGTGTTCGCGGACGAGCCGACCGGCGCCCTGGACTCCCTCAACGGCGAGCGGGTGCTGGAGCTGCTCACCGACGCGGCCCGCGACACCGGCGCGGCCGTCGTCCTCGTCACGCACGAGGCGCGCGTCGCGGCGTACGCGGACCGTGAGGTCGTCGTACGGGACGGCAGGGTGCGGGACATGGCGGGCACGCTGTGAGCGCACGGACCGCGATAGCCGGACTGCGCGGTGCCGTACGGGACTTCGGGCTCGGTGTGCGGTTCGCCGTCGCGGGCGGGCGCCGGTCCTGGGCGCGTACGGCCCTGACCGCGGTCGGTGTGGGCCTCGGGGTGGCGCTGCTGTGCCCACCCTCCACCAAGCTCTCGGCTTCGCTCGAGCAGGGGGGACCCCCATCGCCCTGGGGGTCCCCCCTGGACGAAGTCCTTGGGGGAGGAATGCATGCCCACAGCGGAAACGGCGGCGGTGTGCGCTACGTCGGGTCGGGGCGGAGTACGCGGACCGGGAGCGACGACAGGGCTGCCCGCAGATCCGTGGCGAGTTCTTCGAACTCGGCCGAGCGGGCAGCTCCGGTGCGCATGGCCAGGGCGACGCGGCGGGACGGCGCCGGGTCGGCGAACCAGCCGGTGACGAGGCTCGGGTTGCGGCCGGTCTCGACCTTGACAGCGGTCCGCGGCAGCAGCGTCACGCCGAGGCCGCCCGCCACGAGCTGGACCAGCGTGGAGAGCCCCGCCGCGGTCGTGGTGACCGCGGCGCCCTCCGTGCGGCCGGCCTCGCGGCAGATGTCCAGGGCCTGGTCGCGCAGGCAGTGCCCCTCGTCGAGCAGCAGCAGGTCCAGCTCGCGCAGCACGTCGCGCGGTATGCCCGTACGCCCGCCGAGCGGGTGGTCGTCGGGCGTGACCAGGACGAAGTCCTCGTCGAACAGCGGCAGTTCGGTGACGCCCGGCACGCCCAGCGGCACCGCGAGCAGCAGCAGGTCGAGCCGCCCCGCGGCCAGTCCTTCGAGCAGCGAGTACGTCTGCTCCTCGTGGACCTGGAGGTCCAGGTCCGGGTAGCGGTCATGCACCAGCCGCAGCACCGTCGGCAGCAGATACGGCGCCACCGTCGGGATCACGCCGAGCCGCAGCACCCCCGTGAAGGGCGCCTGGACCGCCTCGGCCTCCTCCATCAGCTCCCCCACCGCGTCCAGCACCGCCTTGGCGCGCACCGCCAGGCGCTCCCCCGCCGGCGACAGCAGCACCTTGCGCGTCGTACGCTCGAGGAGCTGGACACCGAGTGCCTCTTCGAGAGCCGAAACCGCGCCCGACAGCGCCGGCTGGCTCATCCCTATCGCGGCGGCCGCATCCCGGAAGTGCAGATGCTCGGCCACGGCCGCGAACGCCCTGAGCTGGGCGAGGCTGGGCTGCTTGGCCTTATGCGCGTTCTTCTGCACCGACATCACTGATACATCACTGATAACCGCCTTCGATCAACATGACCCAGTCTAGCTATTTCACTGATCAATGCACCGCGTGCCATGCTGGCCGTCGTCCAACCCCCACGGATGACCCCACAAGGGACATCCCCACTCCTAGGAGAGCGTGTGCTCACTGTCGGTGACCAGTTCCCCACGTACGACCTGACCGCCTGCGTGTCGCTGGAGAGCGGCAAGGAGTTCGAGCAGATCGACCACAAGTCCTACGAGGGCAAGTGGCGCGTGGTGTTCTTCTGGCCGAAGGACTTCACCTTCGTGTGCCCGACCGAGATCGCCGCGTTCGGCAAGCTGAACGACGAGTTCGCGGACCGCGACGCCCAGATCCTCGGCGTCTCCGGCGACTCCGAGTTCGTCCACCACGCCTGGCGCAAGGACCACGCCGACCTGCGTGACCTGCCCTTCCCGATGCTGGCGGACTCCAAGCACGAGCTGATGCGGGACTGCGGCGTCGAGGGTGAGGACGGCTTCGCGCAGCGCGCCGTGTTCATCGTCGACCCGAACAACGAGATCCAGTTCGCCATGGTGACCGCCGGCTCCGTCGGCCGTAACCCCAAGGAGGTCCTGCGGGTCCTGGACGCCCTGCAGACCGACGAGCTGTGCCCGTGCAACTGGACCAAGGGCGAGGACACCCTCGACCCGGTCAAGCTGCTGTCCGGCGAGTGACCGAGCAGTCGAGCCCCTCGATCGAGAGACGAGTGATCTGAGATGTCCCTGGACGCACTCAAGTCCGCCATACCGGACTACGCGAAGGACCTGAAGCTGAACCTCGGCTCGGTCATCGGCAACAGCGAGCTGCCCCAGCAGCAGCTCTGGGGCACCGTCCTGGCCTGCGCGATCGCCGCGCGGTCGCCGAAGGTGCTGGCCGAGCTGGAGCCCGAGGCCCGCGAGAACCTCAAGCCCGAGGCGTACGCGGCGGCCAAGTCCGCCGCCGCGATCATGGCGATGAACAACGTCTTCTACCGGACGCGTCATCTGCTCTCCGACCCGGAGTACGGCACGCTGCGCGCCGGTCTGCGGATGAACGTCATCGGCAACCCGGGCGTCGAGAAGGTCGACTTCGAGCTGTGGTCGCTCGCGGTCTCCGCGATCAACGGCTGCGGCCAGTGCCTCGACTCGCACGAGCAGGTCCTGCGCAAGGCCGGGGTGGACCGCGAGACGGTCCAGGAGGCCTTCAAGATCGCCGCGGTGATCCAGGCGGTCGCCACGACGCTGGACGCGGAGGCCGTGCTCGCCGAGTAAGGCGTACGCGTACGGGGTGAGGGCCCGCCGGCAGCGATGCCGGCGGGCCCTTCGCCGTACCGTCCGTCAGCCGCGGCCCGAGGCCGACGGGGAAGGGGGCGGTGCCGGGGACTTGAGGCGGGCCATCAGCGCCTTCATGTCCTCGACCATGAACTCCTTCACACCGGACAGCGCCGCGACGACCTCCTGGCCCGGCTCCTGCGGCTGGTCCGGGTCCTCAGGGTCCCCGGTGTACGCCGCGCTGACGGTCAGGGCCAGCACGGCCTGCCCGTCCACCACGCTGAGGACCGCGTACCCGGTGTCGGCGTCGGTGAAGAACGCCTCATCGCCCAGGCCGGGGACCCGGACCGTCGGCGGCCGGTACCCCGGAACCGATCCCTCACGGGCGCTGAACTCCGGCCCCGGATCGGTCTTCTTGTGCAGTTCGTAGCTGAGGCCGACGTCGTACTGCGCACGGGGCGGGCCCAGGGTCATGGAGCAGCGCGACTCGTCCAGTGCCTCGTGGCGTGCCTCCTCGTCGAGACCGCCGCCGGTACCGCGCTCGCCGAGCGCGGTGACCAGGGCGGGCAGCTCGGCCTCGGCGCACAGGTCGTCGCTGGCGCGGTAGCCGCCCAGGTCGGGGCCGCGCCCCTGGTACGCGACGAGGCCCGCCGCCCACAGGGCGGACGCGGTGAGGGCGCCGCCCAGCGCCCAGAGCCAGCGGCGGTACGGGCGGGGGCGGGAGTCCCGTACACGCGTGCTGTCCAGCACATCCCCGTGGCCGTCGCCTGCGCCGTCCTCGGGGCCGCCCACCAGCTCCGGCTCGGATATCACGCGGTCCCCTTCGGTTCTCCGCCCTCGCCCTGTCCCGGCGCCGTACCGCCCGGCAGCAGGACCGGGGCCAGCCGCCGCAGCGCCTGTTCCTGGCTGAACGCCCGCAGATACCCGACGACCGTGTTGGTGACCGCCACCAGCGGCACCGCGACCACGGCGCCGCCGATGCCCGCGACCAGGCCGCCGGACGCGACCGCGAGGACCACCGCCAGCGGATGCACCCGGACGGCGCGGCCGAGGATGAACGGCTGGAGCACATGGCCCTCGATCTGCTGCACGGCCAGCACCACGGCCAGCACCATCAGCGCCGTGAACACCCCGTTCGTCACCAGCGCGACGACGACCGCCAGGGCGCCGGAGATCACCGCGCCGACGAGCGGGATGAAGGCGAAGAGGAAGATGAAGACGGCGAGCGGCACGGCGAGCGGCACGTCGAGGAAGTAGAGGCCGAGGCCGATGAAGATGGCGTCGATGAGGGCCACTATCACCGTGCCCCGCACATAGGCGGTGAGCGTGCGCCAGGCCCGCGGCCCGGCCCCCGCCACACCCGGGCGGGCCTGGGCCGGCACCAGCTTCAGCGCCCATTCCCACACCTTCTTCCCGTCGTAGAGGAGGAAGAGGGTGGAGAACATCGCGAGCAGTATCCCGGTCAGCACCTCGACCATGACCGTCACGCCCTGGAGACCTGCGGAGGTGATCTCCTCGGTGTTGGTGCCGATCGTGTCCTGGAGGTTCTTCGCGATGTCGTTGATCTGACTCTCGGTCACATGGAACGGGCTGTTCAGGAGCCACTGCTTGAGCTCCTCGATGCCGTCGCGGACGCGCGCGGAGAGGTTGTCGAGGTTGTCCATGACCTGCCACACCACGAACCAGCCGACCAGGCCCATGATGACGAAGCCGAGGACGGCGGTGACGGCGGTGGCGAGCCCGCGCGGCAGCCCGAGCTTCTTCAGTCGGGCCACGGTGGGCTGGAGCATGGCGGTGACCAGCAGCGCGGCGACGAAGGCGAGGACGACGAGCTGCACCGTACTGATGACCTTCATCAGCACCCACAGCGTCCCGGCCAGGACGAGCAGCCGCCATCCGGCCTCGGCGGCGACGCGCATGCCCCACGGTATGGCGGCGGCCGGGTCGGGCCGGGCGGCGACGGCGGGGGCGTACGAGGGCGGGGCGGGCACGCTGCCGGGCGCACCGCCCTCGGCGGCACCGGACACACCGGGCGCACCGGCCACGCCGGGCCCACCGGGCGCGGCGGCCGGCAGTGCGGCGGCCGCACGCGGAGGCAGTTCCACCGCGCCGCCCGTCGGGGTCTCCGCCTCGGCCTCCGCCTCCGCCTGGGCGCGGCGTTCCGCGAGGCGGCGGCCGATGCGGCTGACTCCGGCACCCAGCCGGTCGATCCACCCTGGCACTCTCGACACGTCTCTCTCTTCCCCCTGGACCACTCCCCCCGGAGTTCCGGCCTCCTGACGGTACACGCACGGAGCCCCTCACCCTAGGACGGTGAGGGGCTCCGAGAAGTTGAGCGGCGGTGTCAGTACCAGTTGTTGGCCTGCCAGAACGACCAGGCGCCGCAGGGGCTGCCGTAGCGCTCGTTCATGTAGTTCAGGCCCCACTTGATCTGGGTGGCCGGGTTGGTCCGCCAGTCGTCGCCCGCGGACGCCATCTTGGAGCCCGGGAGGGCCTGCACGAGGCCGTAGGCGCCGGAGGACGGGTTGACCGCCTTGTAGTTCCAGGTGGACTCGTGGTCCACGATGTTGCTGAAGCACTGGAACTGGTCGCCGGGGACCATCTGGCGCGCCATGGCCTGGACCTCGGCCACGGTGTACGAGGACTGGGCGGCGAAGCTGGACGCGTCGCGCACCGCGCTGCGGCTGGCGCGCTCCTGCTCCTCGCGCTCCTTCGCCTCGCGTTCCTTGCGCTCCTGCTCGGCCTTCTCGTCGGCGGCGGCCTTCTTCGCCTCGGCGTCCTTGGCCGCCTTGACGCGGGCGGCCTCCTCGGCCGACTTGAGGGCTGCCGTGTCCGCCGCGGCGGCCTGCGCCTCGGCCTGCTGCGTCAGCGACGCGACCTGTACCTGGGCCTGCTCGCCGGCGGGTATGTCCGCCAGGAGGGTGGCGTCGGCTGCGGTCGCCTCGAACTTCTCCTGCGTCGCGGCGGGGTTGCCCGCGGCGACGCCGACAACGGCGCCGACAGTGGTGACCGCGGTGGCCGACGCCACCGCGAATCCCCGGACCGAGATCCGGCTCACACGGTTTCCTTCCAGCACCGCCCGCACAGGTGACCTCGCGGGCGCGATCGTGCCCCTGGCACTGGTCCCCCACTCACTGGGTCACGGGGAACACGGGCCCGGTGGGCGACTCCCCGACGGGAGCGCCGCGTGGTGCTCGGGCGGCATACGGCGGACGGCTGTTGAGTTGTGACTGACCGCCACGGGTCCGTGAGGATGTGGCTGTGCCGTATGCGGGGCCTGACGGAAGCAAGACTCTGCCGGAAGCCGATGAGCCAAGGCAATTCCTCGTTACGTGTGAAAGCTCACACCCCGCCAGTCACAGGAGTTTTGGTGGATCCCCTCCCCAGCACGGTGCCGCCCGGCTAAGCTCTCGCGCTTTGCCGGGCGGCACCCAACTCCCTGAAGAGCCCCTGGGAACTCCCCTAAACCTGCCCTTCCTCCAGCATTTCGGTCACCAGCGCGGCGATCTGGGAGCGCTCGGAGCGGGTGAGGGTGACATGCGCGAAGAGCGGATGCCCCTTCAGCTTCTCGACCACGGCGACGACTCCGTCGTACCGGCCGACCCGCAGGTTGTCCCGTTGTGCCACGTCATGGGTGAGAACGACCCGGGAATTCGCCCCGATCCGGGACAACACGGTCAGCAGGACGTTGCGTTCGAGGGACTGGGCCTCGTCGACGATGACGAACGCGTCGTGCAGCGAGCGCCCGCGGATATGGGTGAGCGGGAGGACCTCCAGCATGTTGCGGGCCAGGATCTCGTCGATGACCTCGCGGCTCGTCACCGCCGAGAGCGTGTCGAACACCGCCTGCGCCCACGGGTTCATCTTCTCGGCCTCGGTGCCCGGCAGATAGCCGAGCTCCTGCCCGCCGACCGCGTACAGCGGCCGGAACACCATGACCTTCTGGTGCTGGCGGCGCTCCAGTACGGCTTCGAGGCCGGCGCACAGCGCGAGCGCCGACTTGCCGGTGCCGGCCCGGCCGCCCATGGACACGATGCCGACGTCCGGGTCCAGGAGCAGGTCCAGGGCGATGCGCTGCTCGGCGCTGCGGCCGCGGATGCCGAACGCCTCCCGGTCGCCGCGGACCAGGCGTACGGTGCCGTCGGCGCCGACCCGGCCGAGCGCCTTGCCGCGCTCGGACCGCAGGACGAGCCCGGTGTGCACCGGGAGCCCGGCGGCCTCGGGCACGTACAGGCTCTCCTCGGCGAACAGCAGGTCGACCTGCTCGCCGGAGACGGGCACCTCGCACATCCCGGTCCAGCCGGAGTCGGTGATGGCGAGCTCGGCGCGGTACTCCTCGGCGAGCAGCCCGACGGACGACGCCTTGATACGGAGCGGCAGGTCCTTGGAGACGACGGTGACGTCGTACCCCTCGGCCTGGAGGTTGCGTGCGACGGCCAGGATGCGCGAGTCGTTGTCCCCGAGGCGGTAGCCGGCCGGCAGGACGCCGGGGTCCGAGTGGTTGAGCTCCACGCGCAGGGTCCCGCCCAGGCCGCCGACGGGGAGCGGGGCGTCGAGGCGTCCGTACCGTACCCGCAGGTCGTCCAGGAGGCGCAGGGCCTGCCGGGCGAAGTAGCCGAGTTCCGGGTGGTGCCTCTTGGCCTCCAGCTCCGTCACCACGACGACGGGGAGCACGACCTCGTGCTCGTCGAAGCGGGACAGGGCGTTGGGGTCGGCCAGCAGGACGCTGGTGTCGAGAACGTAGGTGCGCCGGTCGTTGAGGCGGCGCTTAGTGCTGGTCACCACGTAGGACGTACCCCCTCGGAAGAGGTCGGGGTGCGACTGCGACGGCGTCGCGGGGGGATGGACCGGGCCGGCCACGATGCAGGGGCCGCGGCTCCGGCGCCTGTGCTGCACGATCGTCCTGGTGCAAGGGGCCTCCCGGGCGAGCGGGCTCCGTACCGCTCACTCTGGAAGGGGTATGCCCCCGATCCCCCACCCCCATGCCCACACGGCCGATGGCATATGACACGCCGTCACCCGCGGGCGGGGCGTCCGGGTCAGGTGCCGTAGCGGCGGTGGCGGGCGGCGTAGTCGCGGAGGGCGCGCAGGAAGTCGACCTTGCGGAAGGCCGGCCAGTGCACCTCGCAGAAGTAGTACTCGGAGTGGGCGCTCTGCCAGAGCATGAAGCCCGAGAGGCGCTGTTCGCCGCTGGTACGGATGACGAGGTCCGGGTCGGGCTGGCCCCGCGTGTAGAGGTGCTCGGCGATCAGGTCGGTGTCGACGATCTCGGCGAGCTCCTCGAACGACGTGCCCCGCTCGGCGTGGTCGATGAGGAGGGAGCGGACCGCGTCGGCGATCTCCTGACGGCCGCCGTAGCCGACCGCCACGTTCACGAGTATCCCGTCGATGTGACGGGTCGACTCCTCGGCCTCCTTCAGGACCTTCTGGGTGCGGGGCGGCAGGAGGTCCAGCGTGCCGACGTGGTGGACGCGCCAGCGGCCGTCGGCCGCGATGGCCCGTACGGCGTCCTCGATGATGCCGAGGAGCGGGACGAGCTGCTCCTCGGGCCGGTTGAGGTTGTCCGTGGACAGCATCCAGAGGGTGACGACCTCGACGTCGGTCTCGGAGCTCCAGCCGAGCAGCTCCATGATCTTGCTGGCGCCGGCCTTGTGGCCCTGCTCGGGCGTGCCGCCCGAGGCCTTCGCCCAGCGCCGGTTGCCGTCGAGGATGACGCCGATGTGCTTGGGCACCTGTGCGTGGTCGAGGCGGCCCTCCACCCGGCGTGCGTAAAGCCTGTACACCAGGTCGCGCAAGTTCACCGATCTCACCTCTCGCTTGCGGGATGCCGGACCACCGGCCCCAGGGGGAATGCGGCATGGCTCACGTCCGCCGGCGGCGCCACGGGCCGTCCCCGAAGCCGCCACATTACTGCGCGCGGGTGGCGGCGGCCCAACCCGGTATGTCACAAGTCCGTGATAGGGAGAAAGGCATGTCCGATTCCCCGATGTCCTCCCTCTACCGCGCGGCCGACGACCGGTACGACTCCATGGAGTACCGCCGTACCGGGCGCAGCGGCCTCAAGCTGCCCGCGATTTCGCTGGGCCTCTGGCACAACTTCGGCGACGACCGCACGCTCGTGTCGCAGCGCGCGATCCTGCGCCGCGCATTCGATCTCGGCATCACGCACTTCGACCTGGCGAACAACTACGGGCCGCCGCCCGGGTCCGCCGAGCTGAACTTCGGAAAGATCTTCGCCCAGGACTTCCGCCCTTACCGCGACGAGCTCGTCATCTCGACGAAGGCCGGTTATCTGATGCACCCCGGGCCGTACGGCGAGTGGGGTTCGCGGAAGTATCTGCTGTCGTCGCTCGACGCCTCGCTGCAGCGGATGGGTCTCGATTACGTCGACATCTTCTATTCGCACCGCTTCGACCGGAACACCCCGCTGGAGGAGACGATGGGTGCGCTGGCGTCCGCTGTGCGGCAGGGCAAGGCGCTGTACGCGGGTGTCTCCTCGTACAGCAGCGAACAGACCGCCGAGGCGGCGCGGCTGCTGCGGGAGATGGGCGTACCGGCGCTGATCCACCAGCCGTCCTACTCGATGATCAACCGGTGGACGGAGGAGGACGGCCTCCTCGACACGCTGGAGGCGGAGGGCATGGGCTGCATCTCCTTCGCGCCGCTCGCGCAGGGCATGCTCACGGACAAGTACCTGCGGGGCATCCCGGAGGGGTCGCGGGCCTCGCTGGGCAAGTCGCTGGACCCGGGCCTGCTGTCGGACGACGTGCTGCGGCGGCTGCGCGGGCTGGACGAGATCGCCCGGCGGCGGGGGCAGTCGCTGGCGCAGCTCGCGTTGACGTGGGTGCTGCGGGACGAGCGGATGACGTCGGCGCTGATCGGCGCGTCGAGCGTGGGGCAGCTTGAGCAGAACGTGGCGGCGCTGGGCGGTGCGCCGCTGACGGAGGAGGAGCTGAAGGAGATCGACTCCTTCGCCGTGGACACGGCGGGGGTCAACATCTGGGCGGCGCGGAGCTGACTCGGGCGCGCCGCGGGCGGGGGCGCGAAAAACGGGCCGGTCCGTGGGGGGGATACGGACCGGCCCGAGGGGGGGTTTCCACCATAACCCTTCGTAAGTGGTGATGGGTGCCACGACGCGCCACCGCTACGCTCCGAAAGCGCGGGACTGCGGTGCGGGGCGGGCCGCCGGGGGATCCAGGGTCCTCCCCAGGGGGTACGGGGCGTTCGGGGCGCGGAATTGACGGGTCCGGCCGCGGGCTCACGCGGGGAAGCGGGCGAGCGCGCCGGCGAGGACGCCCAGGAACGCGCCCGCGATCATGAATGGCCCGAACGGGATGGCGCTCCTGCGGGTCGCGCGCCGCAGGAGGATGAGCCCGAAGCCGTACCCCGCGCCCAGCACGAACCCGGCGAAGGCCCCCGCGACCAGCACCTCCCACCCGTACCAGCCGAGGGCGGCGCCGAGGGAGAGGGCGAGCTTCACGTCCCCGAAGCCCATGCCGGCCGGGTTGACGAGGAACAGCAGCAGGTAGCCGCCCCCGAGGGCGAGGCCGCCGAGCAGGGCGAGCCCCCAGTCCCCCGCGTGCCCGGGAACGGACGCGGCACCACCCAGCAGCACCGGAACGGCACCGGCCAGGGGCAGCGTCAGCGGATCGGGCAGCCGGTGCACCCGCCGGTCGACGGCCGCGAGCAGCAGCGCCACGGGCGCGGCCACCAGCCAGACGACGAGCTCGGGCCGGGGGCCGGTGGCGGCGGCGAGGAGGCCACAGACGGCGGCACCCAGGAGCGGCAGGGCGAGCGGGGGTGCGGGGGCGGGTGCGGGGGTGGAGGCCGG
>NZ_JABWDV010000071.1 GCF_013362995.1 Streptomyces sp. TRM64462
GAACTCCCCTGCGCCGCAGGGCGGTTACGGCTTCCCGCAGCCCGGCCAGCCGGCCCAGCCGCAGGGCGGGTACGGGTTCCCGCAGCCCGGCCAGCCCGCGCAGCCGCAGGGCGGGTACGGATTCCCGCATCCCGGGCCCGGCCAGCAGGCCCAGCCGCAAGCCGGCTACGGCTTTCCGCACCCGCAGGCGGCGCCCCCCGCGCCCGGTGCGCCGACCGCACCCACACCGACACCGGCACCCGCACCGGCACCCGCGCCCGCCGACCCGCGCAGTGGCGGCGCCTGGCCCTCCCCCGTCACCCACGACCAGCGCGAGCGCTCCGTTCCGGGTGCCCCGCTCGGCTACACCGCGGCCGTCGAGCTGTCGTCCGACCGCCTGCTGCGCAACGCCAAGCAGAAGCCCAAGAGCAGCCGCAACCCGTCCTCCGCGTCGCGCTTCAAGCTCGGCGGCAAGAAGGAGGAGGCCGAGCGGCAGCGCAAGCTCCAGCTGATCCGTACGCCGGTCCTCTCCTGCTACCGGATCGCGGTCATCTCCCTCAAGGGCGGTGTCGGCAAGACCACGACCACCACCGCGCTCGGCGCCACCCTCGCCAGCGAGCGCCAGGACAAGATCCTCGCGATCGACGCCAATCCGGACGCCGGTACGCTCGGCCGCCGCGTACGGCGCGAGACCGGGGCCACGATCCGTGACCTCGTCCAGGCGATCCCGTACCTCAACTCGTACATGGACATCCGCCGGTTCACCTCGCAGGCGCCCTCCGGTCTGGAGATCATCGCCAACGACGTGGACCCGGCCGTCTCGACGACCTTCAACGACGAGGACTACCGCCGCGCGATCGACGTCCTCGGCCGCCAGTACCCGGTGATCCTCACCGACTCGGGTACGGGTCTGCTCTACAGCGCGATGCGCGGCGTGCTGGACCTCGCCGACCAGCTCATCATCATCTCGACGCCGTCGGTCGACGGTGCGTCGAGCGCGTCGACGACGCTCGACTGGCTGTCGGCGCACGGGTACGCGGAGCTGGTGCAGCGGTCCCTCACGGTCATCTCGGGGGTCCGCGAGACCGGCAAGATGATCAAGGTCGAGGACATCGTCCAGCACTTCGAGACGCGCTGCCGCGGCGTCGTCGTGGTGCCGTTCGACGAGCATCTGGCGGCCGGCGCCGAGGTCGACCTCGACATGATGCGGCCGAAGACCCGTGAGGCGTACTTCAACCTCGCCGCGCTGATCGCCGAGGACTTCGCGCGGGCGCAGCAGGCGCAGGGGCTGTGGACCGGTGACGGGCACGGCGGGATGCCCCCGCAGGTGGCCCCGCCGATGCCGGGGCAGCAGATGGCCGGTCAGCCGGTGCCGGGGCAGCCCGTCCAGGGCCAGCCGTTCCCAGGCCAGCCGTTCCCAGGGCAGCCGGTGCCCGGTCAGCCGATGCCCGGTCAGCCCGCGCCGGGGCAGCAGCCGTACGCCGGCCAGCCGTACGGCGGTCAGCCCGCGCCCGGCCAGCCGTACGCGCCGCAGCAGCCCCCGGCGCCCGCCGCCGGTCAGCCCGGTGTCCCGCCGCAGGGGTGGCCCCAGCAGCCGCCCGCCCAGGGCCAGCCGGGCCAGCACGCACAGCAGGGCCAGCCGGGCCACCCGGGCCAGCAGCCCGACCCCAACGCGCCCGTTCCGCCACCGGCCTGGCCTCAGCAGCCCCCGCAGGCCCAGCCGCAGCAGCCGCAGCAGCCGCAGCAGCCGCCCCAGCAGTAACCGGCCGCCGCCAGAACAGCACAGAGCAGCACAGCAGCGCATACGACAGGAGGGCCCGCACCGTCACGGCGGTGCGGGCCCTCCTTCCGTAACCGGAGAGCCGCCTACTCCGCGTCGTACGCGGCCGTCAGGTCCCGGCACTGCTTCACATCGGCGGCGATGGCCTCCAGCAGTTCCTCGATCGACCCGAACTTCTGCTGGCCGCGCACGTAGGCGAGGAAGTCCACGGCCACGTGCAGCCCGTACAGGTCGAGTCCGACGCGGTCGATCGCGTACGCCTCGACCGTCCGCTCCGTCCCGTCGAACTGCGGGTTCGTACCGACCGAGATCGCCGCGGGCATCCGCTCGCCGTTCGCCGTCAGCCAGCCCGCGTACACGCCGTCCGCCGGGATGGCCGTGTGCGGCAGGGTCTCCACGTTCGCCGTCGGGTAGCCCAGCTCGCGGCCGCGCTGCGCGCCGCGGACGACCACGCCCTCGACGCGGTGCGGCCGGCCCAGGATCTCGGCGGCGCCCGCCACATCGCCCTCGGCGACCAGGCGCCGGGTCAGTGTGGACGAGAACGGCTGCCCGCCGCCCGCCTCACCCGTCACGTACAGGTCGACGACCTCGACCTCGTAGTCGTACGTCGCGCCCAGCTCGGCCAGGAAGTCGACGGTGCCCGCCGCCCGGTGGCCGAAGCGGAAGTTGGGGCCCTCGACGACCACGCGCGCGTGCAGCTTGTCGACGAGGACCTTCACGATGAAGTCCGCCGGGGACAGCTTCGAGAACTCCGTGGTGAACGGCAGGACCAGCACCGCGTCGACGCCCAGCTCCGCCATCAGCTCGGCGCGCCGGTGGTGCGGGGCGAGCAGCGGCGGGTGGCTGCCGGGGCGCACGACCTCCGAGGGGTGCGGGTCGAAGGTGACGACGACGGCGGGGACGCCCAGCTCACGGGCGCGTTCCACGGCCCGGCCGATGATCAGCTGGTGCCCGCGGTGGACACCGTCGTAGGAACCGATGGTGACGACGCTGCGCCCCCAGTCCTGGGGAATCTCCTCCAAGCCTCGCCAGCGCTGCACTGTGACCGCTCCTCGCCCGAACCCGTGTACGTCAACTACGTCAGTACGTCATGACCGATACGCAGGTCTAAGGGTGCCATGCCCGCATGGCTCGGCCCGCATCGGCATCGCACTCCGTGCCGGTACGGCCACGGGCACGGCCGTACCGGCGGGCGCGGAGTGCGGTGGTGCGGCGAGCCGCTGGATGGTGAGGCGGGTGCTCGGGCCGACGACCGCGGCCCACGCCCCGGGGTCCTCCGCCAGCCAGCCGCTGACCAGCTCGGCGAACCCCGCCACGGTGCGGGCCAGCTCGGCGAGCCGCCGGTCGAAGCGGGTGGCGCCCTCGGGCGTACGGATCAGCAGCGTGCCCGTCCGCAGCACCAGCTCCCGGGTGCGGTCCCCGGGCCGCGCGCCCGTCGCCTGCGCCGCGGCCCGCAGTACCGCGTCCGGTACGGCAGGGTCGGCCCCCGCGTACCGCTCGTTCTCCAGGAGTACGTCGAGGAGTTCGTCCCGTACCGGGCGCGAGGCCGGCGTGCCGGGCGCCGCGAGGACGCGGGCGAGCGCGGCGCGGACCTCCACGGGACGGCCGCGCACCAGATCCTCCACGAGCGGGAGCAGCACCGACCGGGCGTACGGGCCCTGCTCCAGGCACCGGTCCACGTACGCGGCGATGTGCGCGGCGCCCCCGGGGTGGCGGTCGGTGTACGCCCGGACCAGCGCGGCCGCCCGCCGGGCCAGGGCGGGGCTGCGTACGGCCGCGAGGGCGTCGAGCACGCCGGGCGTGCCGTGGTCGTCGCGGAGCCGCGCGTGGAACGCCGCCAGGACCGGCTCGGGGTGCGTCACCAGGGCGGTGAGCAGCGCGGTGGCGGGCAGGCCGGGGGCGCCGGACCGGAACGCGGCCAGGGCCTGCGGGAGGTGGCGGGAGCGGCTGTGCGGGTCGCGGACGAGGAGGGCGAGCGCGTGTCCGTGCAGGTGCGGGTCGCCGGGGCGGGCGAGGAGGGCGCGGGCGGCGTAGCGGAGCAGTTCGCGGTCGGCGTCGTCCGTGACGCGTTCGGCGAGCAGCCGTCCGTACGCGGCGGCCGCGACGCGCCGGGCCGGGCGCAGGTCGTCGTGGGCCCATCGGTCGACGGCGCGGCACATCGCGGAGGGCTCGTCGTCGACGAGGGCGCGCAGCAGTTCGTCGGCGCGGGCGTGGACGGTGGTGGCGAGCGCCTCGCACAGGTCGTCGACGGCCAGGTCCCGGTGGGTGTGGAGCAGGGCCTGGGCGATCCCCGCGACGGTGGGCCCTGCCGGGGCGCCGGGCTCGGCGTACAGCGGCCGCTCGTCCGTGAACCAGCGGCAGAGCAGCGGCTGCACGCCCCGCGGATCGGCCGCGAGCCGCCGCGCGACGGCCTCCAGATGCCGCGGCCGCGCGTGGGCGCCGTCGGCGGGCAGCACCCGCCGGAACAGATCGAGCCGCTCGTCCTCGCCCACCCGTACCAGCTCCCAGAACTCCGGCCCGAAGTCGGCGGACCCGCGGGCGGCGACCCGGGCGGCCAGCAGCCGCAGCACCCCGAGGTACGGCCGCGCGTCCCGGACCCGGAGCAGCACCCCGTACAGCAGCCGCCCGGCCCACCACCCGCCGTCCCCGACCGCGCCAACCGCGCCAACCGCCGCGACCGCGCCGACCGCCCCGACCAGCACCTCCAGCCGCCGCGCCAACGCGGCAGTCCCCTGTGCGACTTCGAGCCGCAGCAGCGCATGCCGCACCACGCCCGCCCGCCACCGAGCCACAGCACCGCACCCGGGCACCCCGTCCGCAGGCGCGCCCCCGGCGGCCCCGGCCATACGGTCCCCGGCCCTGTCGGGGCGCTGCTCCAGGTCCGATGGCCCGGGGACCGGTCCGGTCGTCCCCGTCCCCGTCCCCGGGGGCCCGGCTCGGCCTTCCGTGTCGCCGGGGGTGGGCCACGGCGTCGGGGCGGCGGGTCCGGGGCTGTCCGCCGGCCGGGCGGGCCGATGCTCCCAGGGCGGGGCCCACGATCCAGGGCCGGGACCTCGGGTGGGTGCCGCGGGGTGGGCGGCCGCCCGAATGGCGCCCTCCTGGCGGCCTGGCTGCGGCGGGCGGGGGTGCAGCAGGGCGGTCAGGGTGGCGTCCACGTCGACGTGGCCGGCCTGGAGCCAGTCGCCGAGCTCCTCGTGGGCGAAGCGGTAGCCGTGGCCCGCGGGGACGAGGAGGCGCTCCGCCAGCGCGGCGGAGGCCCAGCCCGTCTCCCTCGGGAACAGGTGCTGGAACGCCTCGCGGTGCAGTTCGCCGTTGCCGGTGGCGAGGCAGAGGCGGGCCGCCTCGTGGGCGTGTTCGGCCACCTGGGGCGCGAGCCGCCGCGCGTCCTGGGGCGCGATGCGCCGGGCGACGCGCAGGCACAGGAGGTCCAGGTAGGCGGCGAGGACCTGCGCCCTGGCGGGGCGGTCGGGCACGGCACCGAGGGCATCCGCCCGTACCTCGGCCCGTACCTCGGCCCGTACCTCGGCCCGTACCTCGGCCCGTACTTCGGCGAGGAGGCTCAGGACCAGCGGGTCGCGTTCCCCGGCGGCCGCGGGCGTCAGTCCGTACCGGTTCCTCAGCGCCTCCGCCTCGTCCGCCTCCAGCTCACCGACCGGCACCGCGTCCGGCAGCCGCTCGGCCGGCTCGTCCGGGCGGTGGAGGGTGCCGGGCGGGTACAGGGCGCCCGCCTCCTCCCAGTACTCGGGGCGGCAGGCGACGACCAGCCGGGCGCCGTGGTCACGCAGCCACCCGGCCGTCCCCTCCGTCCAGGCCGGCGCCCGCCCGTCCGCCGCGAGCGCCGGCGGCATCTCCTCCGGGCCGTCCAGAAGGACGAGCAGCGGCCGTCCCGCGCCCCGCGCCACCCGGGCGACCCGCGCCGGCAGCGCCTCGGCGCCACGCTCCCGTGCCCCCGGGTACGCGCTCCAGTCGCCGCCCGCCGCAGCGACGACCCGCCCCGCCTGCCGCAGCGCCCGCTCCACCGCGTCCCCCACCGACGCGTCGCCGGCCCGCAGGT
>NZ_JABWDV010000072.1 GCF_013362995.1 Streptomyces sp. TRM64462
CAGGAACAGCGCGCCCGTCAGGTCCGCCCCCGACAGATCGGCGTCCCGCAGGTCCGCGCCGATCACGTCCGCGTCCCGCAGGTCCGCCCCCGACAGGTCGGCACCGATCAGGTACGCGCCCCGCAGGCTCGCCCCGCGCAGCTTCGCGCCCCGCAGCCGTGCCCCCATCAGGTCGGCGCCCCGGTGGTCTCTGCGGCGCCCGGGAACCCCCGCACGGGCCAGCTCACTGGCGCGCAGCAGCAGCGCGCCCACCTCCGCCCGCACCGGCGCCACGTCCAGGGCGCGCAGCTCGTCCGCGGGCGCGCGCGTCAGCGCGTCCACCCGCGCGTGCGCCCTCCGCAGATCCCTGTGCACCGGCCGGGCCGCCGGGAGGTCCAGGGCCTCCGCCGTGTACCGCAGCAGCTCGTGCAGCTGCCGCATCACCGGGAACACCTCGTACATCGCCCGCGCCGATTCCGGGTCCTCGCGCCAGCTGCGGCCGCCGAACGTCACCGTCGACACCTTCTGGCCGGCTCCGAAGCAGTCGAAGACCGTGCAGCCGTTGTAGCCGCTGTCCCGCAGCCGGTCGTGGATTCCGCAGCGGAAGTCGGCCCGCAGATGGCCGCACGGCGTGCCCGCGGGCTTGTCCGCCGCGAAGTCCGCCGACCGGGCGAACGGCAGCGCCACACAGCACAGCCCGAAGCAGTTCGCGCAGTCGGCTCGGAGGTCGGCGCGTTCGGTGTGCGGCGTGTGACGGGGGTGCGAGGTGCGCGGCGACAAGACGGGTGCTCTCCTCAGCGGCGGGCGGGGCGGACGTACGTGCCCATTGTCCCTCCTCCGGCGACGGCCGGGTTCGCTAGCGTGGAGCCATGCCGCCGTTACACGGGGGAGGGTGACATGGGCCGGCCCGTCGGCGACGAACGCCATCCCGGAACGCTTCCCGTACAGCACCTGCGCCCCGGGGACCACGCGTTCCTCTGCTACGACAGCGAAACCCCCGGCTGGGACGTCCTCACCGCGTTCGTGTGGACGGGGCTCGCCCGGGGCGAGAAGGTCATCGTCTTCGGACCGCCGCGGCTGAGCGACGCGGAGCTACGGACCAGGCTCAGCGACGCGCCGGGGCCGCTGGTCGCGGCCGGCTGTGAGAGCGCGCAGCTCACGCTCGGCAGCATCCGCGAACTGATCCTGCCCGCACGGCGGTTCACCGCCGAACGCCAGTGGCAGCGGATCACCGAGGAGGCCAGGGCGGCCCGCGACGACGGCTACAGCGGACTGCGCGCCTACATCGACATGGGCTGGGTCCTGGACGTCGGGGAAGGCGACTTCGACCTGATGATGGACCGCGAACGCCGCGCCGGGCACCTCTTCACGGACGGCTTCTACAGCGAGATCTGCGCCTACGAACGCACCCGGTTCCCCGGGCCCGTCCTGGAGGCCATGTGCCGGGCCCATCCCCGCAACCTGCTCCCCGCCCTCGGGCAGCTGAGGATCCAGCGCGGCGCCTCCGTACTGCGCGTCATCGGCGACGCGGACACGGCGACGTACGAGCGGTTCGGCCGGGCCGTCGCCGACCTCCTGCGGGACCCGCCGCGGGACCGGCCCGTCACCGTCGACCTGCTGCGCACCGGCTTCCTCGGCGCCGACTGCGCGGCCGAGCTGGTCCGCGCGGTCGCCCGGGCACCGGCCCGCCCGCCCGTCCGGATCCGCTGCTCGCCGGGGCACGCGCTGCTGCTGCGGCGCTGCGGCGCGGACCCGGCCGTCCTGGACACGGCGGGGTAGGCACATGGCACCGCACACGGAGAGGGACACGGCCGGGACGGCGCCCGGCGAGGGTGAGGACATCCTGCTGCGCCGCTCCTTCGGCGGCCCGGACATCCCGCGGCTGCGCATGCTCGTGGCGGGCCACGCGGCGCTCGCGGGGCTGCCCGAACCCCGGCGCGGTGACTTCGTGGTGGCCGTGGACGCCGTCGCGGGCAACGCCGTGCGGTACGCGGGCGGCGGGGGCGACCTCGCTCTGGTCAGGACTCCGAAGGAGCTGGAGTGCCGGGTCACCGACCGGGGGCCGGGCTTCACGCAGGACGTGATCCCCGACCCGGCGCCCGGCGTGGGCGGCGCGGGCCCGGGGCGGGGGCTGTGGCTCAGCCGGCTGGTCACCGACCGGTTCACGGTGGCGCCGTGCCCGGCCGGCGGCTGCACGGTCAGCTTCGCCATGCGGCTCGACTGACCGGCGTACACCCCGTCACAGGCCTACACCTCGTCACCGGCGTACACCCCGTCAGGAGACGGCGGTGCGCGCCTTGGTGATGACCGTGTCGAGCAGCGCGAGCAGCACCTCGCGCACATCGCCGCGCTCCCGCGCGTCCAGCATCAGCACCGGCGTCCCCGGGTCGCGCAGCCGCAGCGCCGCCCTGATCTCGTCGGCCGTGTACGCCTGTTCCCCGTGGAAGCAGTTCGCGCCGACCACGAACGGCAGCCCGCGGCTCTCGAAGAAGTCCACGGCCGGGAAGCTGCGGTCGAGCCGCCGCGTGTCCACGAGCACGACGGCGCCGAGCGCCCCGTTCAGCAGGTCGTCCCACATGAACCAGAACCGCTCCTGGCCGGGCGTGCCGAACAGGTAGAGCACCACGCCGGCGTCGTCCAGGGTGATCCGGCCGAAGTCCATCGCCACGGTGGTGGCCGTCTTGGCCTCGATGCCGCCGAGGTCGTCGACGCCGATGCCCGCGGACGTCAGCCGTTCCTCGGTGCGCAGCGGTTCGATCTCGGAGACCGTCTCGACGAGCGTCGTCTTGCCGACCCCGAACCCTCCGGCGATCAGCAGCTTGACGGGGGCCGGCTCCTGGCCTTCGGCCGCGACGGTGTCATATCCGGGCAAGGTTGTCCCTGATTCTCATGAGCAGATGGACGTTGGTGGTCCCGGCGCCCTCCAGCGGCGGCCGGTGGTGGATCAGCCCGCGGTCCGCGAGCTCCCCGAGCAGCAGCGCCATCGGGGTCAGTCGCATCCCCATGCGCGCCGCGAGCTCCGCGACCGCCCTGCCGTTCGGCGCCGGGCAGAGCCCGAGGACGACCTGCCACTCGGTGGGCAGGCCGTCGAGCGCGTCCCCGGCGACCGCCGCGGTGATGGTGGTGTCCATGGTCAGGACGGTGCGGGGGGCGTCCGTGCGGCCGTCGGTCAGCGCGTACAGCCGTGTCCGGCGGCCCGGGCGCCGCGGCTCGTCGGACATTACGAGGCGGGGGACTGGGCGCGGTCGGGGGTGCCCAGCCACTCGCCGAGCGCCTGCGCGGTCCGTACGGCCTCGCCGCCCAGCTCACCGAGCCTGGCCTTGCGGGACGTCACGACGATGAGCGTGCTGCCCTCGCCGCAGCCCACGATGCACAGGTACCGGTCGTCCATCTCGACGAGCTGGCGGATCACCCGGCCGCCGTCGACCTCCCGGGATATCGCCTTCATCGTGGCGGCGATGCCCGAGGACGCCGCGGCGATGCGCTCCGCCTGCGGACGGTCCAGCAGGTACGCGCTGAGCTTGATGCCGTCGTTGGACAGGAGCACGGCGCCCTGGATGCCGGCGATCCTGCTCAGGTTGTTGTCCAGGACGCTGTAGATCATGTCGTTCGCTGTTGTCATGGCTGATCCCGTCGGAGCTCTTCTTCCACTTTCCTGGTCCCGTCCTCGTAGTCGGCCCAGGCGTCGGCCACCTCTTCGGGCGTCGCCGCGGGCGATGCCGTCGTGCCGCCCTCACCGTCGCCTCCGGCCGCCGGGCCTGTGCGGGGGGTGCGGAGCTGCTCGGCCATGTGCGTCTGCGGGACGCGCTCGGGCAGGGCCGGGCGGGCCTTCTGCGGGCCGGGCACGACGTGCAGCACCGGTTCCGGCGACGTCGGCGTCGGCACCGGGGCGGGAGCGGGGGCCGGGGCCGGTGCCTGGGCCGGTGCCGGCTCGGGCGCGCGGGTCTGCGCCGGGAGCGGCAGGGGCAGGGGCAACGGTGGCGGAGGGGCCGGTTCCGTGCGTACCGGCGCGGCCACCGGGTCCTGCTCCGTCGGCACCAGGAGCCGCTGCGGGAGGATCACCACCGCGGACGTGCCGCCGTACACCGAGCGGCGCAGTGTGACCGTCGCGCCGAGCTGGTCGGCG
>NZ_JABWDV010000073.1 GCF_013362995.1 Streptomyces sp. TRM64462
CGCGCCCGGGTCCGGCCGTACCGCCTCCACTCCCAGGACGGGCGGGCCGAGCTTCGCCGCCAGCGGCGCCGTCGCCGCGTCCGTGACGACGTGCCGCACACCGGCCCGCTCCACCATGAACCGCAGCCGCTCCTCAGGGAGCTGCGGATCCAGCGGTACGTACACACCGCCCGCGCGCCACACGGCGGCCATCGCGGCGACGGACCACACGCCCCGGCGCAGGCACACGCCGACCGCCGTCTCCGGGCCGACGCCCGCCGCGGTCAGCGCGGCCGCCAGGCCGCCCGTCAGCCCGTCGAGACCGCCGTACGTGACGCTGTCCCCGCCGCACACCAGCGCGACGGCGTCCGGCGCGCCCGTCACCGCGAACGGCGGCACCTGCGCCACACCGCTGCCCGCCCCGCCCGCGCCGCCCGATCCACCGGGGCCCGACGGGCCGGTCAGCTCCGCGTACTCCGCGTCCGACAGCATCGTCAGACGGCCGACCGCCCCGTCCGGGCCGGCCAGCGCCGACTCCAGGACCCGGCCCACGTGCCCGGCGAACCGGGCGACCGTCGCCGCGTCGAACAGGTCGGTGCAGTACTCGACGTTCAGCGCGAAC
>NZ_JABWDV010000074.1 GCF_013362995.1 Streptomyces sp. TRM64462
CCGATCTGCGTCGTACAGGAGAACCCGCCCGCCACGACGAACGTGTCAGGACCCGCGTCCCGCACCGCGGGCAGCAGCGCCTGCTCCCCGCAGTCCATCGAGATGCCGTACTTGCCCGGTTCGAAGCCCCACGACCCGGCCAGACCGCAGCAGCCGCCCACCAGGTCCTCGACCTCCAGGCCCATGTCCCGGAGCAGCAGCCGCTCCGGGTCCGAACCACCCGTGGCGCGCTGATGGCAGTGCGTCCACAGCAGCGCCCTGCCGCCCGCCTCGAACCGCGGCGGCGCCACCCCGAAGGACCGGAAGAACTCCGCGAAATGGTGGACGTTACGGGCCAGCCGCGCCGCGTCCTCGTCCTGCGGCAACAGCTTCACCAGCTCGTCCTTGAACACCGCCACACAGCTCGGCTCCATGCCCACCACCGGGATCCCCGCCCGGACGTACGGCCGCAGCACGTCGAGGACCCGCCGCAGATAGTGCTCGGCCGCGTCCAGGAACCCGTAGTCGTACAGCGGGCGGCCGCAGCACAGCCGGACCTCCGGCATGACGACCTGCCGCCCCGCGGCCTCCAGCGCCTCCACACAGGCCACACCGACCTCGGTGCGGAAATGGTCGGTGAATGTGTCGGGGAACAGGACGACGGGCGGCCCGTACGGGTTGACGGTGCCGCCCCGCCTGGCGAACCACCGGCGCAGCGTCATCGGCGCGAACCGCGGCAGCGGCCGCCGCCGGTCGACGCCCGCCACGAGCCGCGCCAGCCGGGCGGCGCCCGGCGTGTGCGTCGCCAGGTTCGCCAGCTCCGGAACCACGGAGGCGAGCCGCGCCCACCGGTCGATGAACCCGAAGGCGTACGCGTGCCGCGGTCGCGGGCGGCGCGGCGACCGGTAGTGGTGGTACAGGAACTCCGCCTTGTACGTCGGCATGTCGACACCGACAGGACAGTCGTTGGTGCACCCCTTGCACGCCAGGCACAGGTCGAGCGCGTCGAAGACCTCACGCGACTGCCAGCCGTCCGTCACGACCTCGCCGCGCAGCATCTCGTACAGCATCCGCGCCCGGCCCCGCGTGGTGTGCTGCTCCTCGCGCGTGACCTGGTAGCTGGGGCACATCGTCGCCGAGGCCTCCGACTCGCGGCACTTGCCGATACCGACGCAGCGGACCGCGGCGTGCGCGAAGTCGCCGCCGTCCTCCGCGTACGCGAACCTCACCTCCGGGCGGGCCCTGGGGTAGCCGTCGCCGAGCTTCAGGTGCTCGTCGAGGCGGTAGGCGTCGACGACCTTGCCCGGGTTCATGCCGTGCTCGGGGTCCCAGATCGCCTTGAAGGCCCGCATCGCGTCGAGGAGTTCCGGGCCGTACTGCCGTTCCAGCAGCTCCGCGCGCTGCTGCCCGTCGCCGTGCTCGCCGGACAGGGAACCGCCGTACGAGACGACGAGCCCGGCGGCGTCCTCCAGGAAGGCCCGGTAGGCGGCCAGGCCCTCGGGGCTCCGCAGGTCGAAGTCGATCCGGCTGTGGACGCAGCCCTGCCCGAAGTGGCCGTACAGGGCGCCGTGCAGACCGTGCCGGTCCAGCAGCCCGCGCAGGTCCCGTATGTAGTCGCCGATCCGGTGCGGCGGCACGGCGGAGTCCTCCCAGCCGGGCCAGTGGTCCGTGCCGTCCGGGCCGAAGGCGGTCGCGCCGAGGCCGCCCTCGCGCACCCCCCACAGCCGCTCGGCCGCGCC
>NZ_JABWDV010000075.1 GCF_013362995.1 Streptomyces sp. TRM64462
CGACCATGCCGGCCTCGACCTCCAGTTGGAACCGGCGGGCTGCGCCGCCGTCGCGGGTGAAGATCGCGGTGCCGTTGCCCCACTTCGAGCTGTTGACGAGCGTGATGGCCTCGTCGTAGGACTCGGCGCGTACCACGCACAGCACGGGCCCGAAGATCTCGTCGCGGTACGCGTCGGCCGTGACCGGCACCTTGTCGAGGAGCGAGACGCCGATGAAGAAGCCGTCCTCGTGGCCGTCCACGCGGTGTCCCGTGCCGTCGACCACGACCTCCGCGCCCTGGGCGGCGGCCGAGGTGACGTACGAGGCGACCTTGTCGCGGTGCTCGCGGGTGATGAGCGGGCCCATTTCGGACGTCGGGTCGTTCCCCGGGCCGATCCGCAGCTTCCGGGCGCGCTCGGCGATCTTGCCGACGAGCTCGTCGCCGATGCCGCCGACCGCGACGACGACCGACACCGCCATGCAGCGCTCGCCCGCGGAGCCGTAGGCGGCGTTGATGGCCTGGTCGGCGGCGAAGTCCAGGTCGGCGTCGGGCAGCACCAGCATGTGGTTCTTGGCGCCGCCGAGCGCCTGGACGCGCTTGCCGTGCTCGACGGCCTTCTGCTGGATGTAGCGGGCGATCGGGGTCGAGCCCACGAAGGAGACGGCCGCCACGTCCGGGTGCTCCAGCAGGCGGTCCACGGCGACCTTGTCGCCCTGGACGATGTTGAGGACGCCGTCCGGGAGGCCTGCCTCGGTGGCCAGTTCGGCCAGGCGGAAGGAGGCGGACGGGTCCTTCTCGCTGGGCTTGAGGACGAAGGTGTTGCCGCACGCGATGGCGAGCGGGACCATCCACATCGGCACCATCGCCGGGAAGTTGAACGGCGTGATGCCCGCGACCACGCCGAGCGGCTGGCGGATCGCCGCGACGTCCACCCGGGTGGAGACCTGCGTGGACAGCTCGCCCTTCAGCTTCTCGGTGATCCCGCAGGCGAGTTCCACGATCTCCATACCGCGCGCCACCTCGCCCAGCGCGTCCGAGTGGACCTTGCCGTGCTCGGCGGTGATCAGCGCGGCGATCTCGTCGCGGTGGGCGTCCAGCAGCTCCCGGTACCTGAAGAGGATCGCGGTGCGCTGGGCGAGGGACGCGGTGCCCCAGGTCGCGTACGCCGACTTCGCGGAGGCGACCGCGGCGTCGACCTCCTCCGTGGTGGCGAACACGACCTGCTTCTCCTGGGCGCCGGTGGCCGGGTCGTAGACCGGGCCGAAGCGGCCGGAGGTGCTGTCGACGGGCTTGCCGTCTATCCAGTGGGTGAGGGTCTTCATGGGGAGTGCGGGCCTTTCGTGACAGGTGCTCAGAGGTGGCGGCGGACGCCGGCGGCGTGGGCTTCGTACGTCTTGCGGGCCTCGACGGCGGCCTCGCGCGACGCGACCTCCGCTACGGGGACGTCCCACCAGGCCTCGGCGCCGGGCGAGCCGGGGTTGAGGATGTCCGTCTCGACGTACACGCACGTGGGCCGGTCGGAGGCGCGGGCGGTCCGCAGCGCGTCGCGCAGCTCCCCGACCGTCCTGGTGCGGATGACGTCCATGCCGAGGCTCGCGGCGTTGGCGGCCAGGTCGAGCGGCAGCGGGTCGCCGGTGAAGGTGCCGTCGGCGGCGCGGTAGCGGTAGTCGGTGGCGAAGCGCTCGCCGCCGGTGTGCTCGGACAGGCCGCCGATGGAGGCGTAGCCGTGGTTCTGGATGAGGACCAGATTGACGGGGAGTCCCTCCTGGACGGCGGTGACGATCTCGGTGGGCATCATCAGGTACGTGCCGTCCCCGACCAGCGACCAGACGGGTGTGCCGGGCGCGGCGAGCTGGACGCCGATACCGCCGGGGATCTCGTAGCCCATGCAGGAGTAGCCGTACTCCAGGTGGTACTGGCGCGGCGAGCGGGCGCGCCACAGCTTGTGCAGGTCGCCGGGGAGGGAGCCGGCGGCGTTGACGACCACGTCCTCGTCGCCGACGACCGCGTCCAGGACGCCCAGGATCTGGGTCTGGGTGGGGACGGCGCTGTCGTCGTCGGCCCGGTAGGCGGTGGCGACGACCTGGTCCCAGCGTTCCTTGCCGGCGCGGTACTCCGCCTCGTACGCCGGGTCGACGCGGTGTCCGGCGAGGGCCTCCGTGAGCGCGGCGAGGCCGGCGCGGGCGTCCGCGACGAGGGTGCGGGCGGCCATCTTGTGGGCGTCGAACGGCGTGATGTTGAGGTTGAGGAACCGTACGTCCGGGTCGGCGAAGAGGGTGCTGGAGGCGGTGGTGAAGTCGGTGTAGCGGGTGCCGACGCCGATGACGAGGTCGGCGGTGCGGGCGATGTCGTCGCAGACGGCGGTGCCGGTGTGGCCGATGCCGCCGAGGTCGGCGGGGTGGTCGTGGCGCAGGGAGCCCTTGCCGGCCTGGGTGGAGGCGACGGGGATGCCGGTGGCGTCGACGAGTGCCTTGAGCGCGTCCTCGGCCTCGCTGTGGTGGATGCCGCCGCCGGCGACGATCAGGGGGCGGCGGGCGGCCCGTACGGCGTGGACGGCCTCGGCCAGCTCGCCCGGCTCGGGCGCGGGGCGGCGTACGGTCCAGACGCGGTCGGCGAAGAACTCCTCGGGCCAGTCGTACGCCTCGGCCTGCACGTCCTGCGGGAGGGCGAGGGTGACGGCGCCGGTGTCGGCGGGGTCCGCGAGGACGCGCATCGCCTGGAGCGCGGACGGCATCAGCATCTCGGGGCGGGTGATCCGGTCGAAGAACCGGGAGACCGGGCGGAGCGTGTCGTTGACCGAGACGTCGGCCGACACGGGGTGTTCGAGCTGCTGGAGCAGCGGGTCGGCGGTGCGGCTGGCGAAGTAGTCGCCGGGCAGGAGGAGTACGGGCAGCCGGTTGACGGTGGCGAGGGCGGCGCCGGTGACGAGGTTGGTGGCGCCGGGGCCGATGGAGGTGGTGACGGCCATGGCGGAGAGCCGGTTGAGCTGCCGGGCGTAGCCGACGGCGGCGTGCACCATGGCCTGTTCGTTGCGGCCCTGGTGGAACGGCATGGTGTCCTCGCCGGCCTCCAGGAGTGCCTGGCCGAGTCCGGCAACGTTGCCGTGGCCGAAGATGCCCCACGTGCCGGCGATCAGCCGGTGCCGTACGCCGTCGCGTTCGGTGTACTGCGCCGACAGGAAGCGCACCAGCGCCTGGGCGACGGTGAGACGGCGCGTGAACTGGCTCATCGGTGGTTACCTCACTGGGACGGGGCGGTGTACAGGGGGAGGCGGGGGTCGACGGGCCGGCCGGGCCAGGTGTCGCGGATCCAGGTGTGGTCGGGGTGGTCGCAGATGAGCCAGGCGCGTTCGGCTCCGGGCCCGGCCATGACGTTGAGGTAGTACATGGTGTGTCCAGGGGCGGCGATGGAGGGGCCGTGCCAGCCGTCGGGGATGAGGACGGTGTCGCCGTCGCGGATCTCGGCGAGTACGTCGGTGTTGCGGCCGTGCCCGGACGGGGAGACGCGGTGGTAGCCGAGGCCGGGGGTGCCGTCGTGGGGGGCGATCTCGAAGTAGTAGATCTCCTCCAGCTCGGACTCCTCGCCGGGGCGGTGCTCGTCGTGCTTGTGCGGCGGGAAGGAGGACCAGTTGCCGCCCGGGGTGAGGACTTCCACAGCGATGAGCCGGTCGCAGTCGAAGACGTCCGCCGCGCCGAAGTTGTTGACCTGGCGGGAGCAGTCGCCGGTGCCGCGGAGTTCGACGGGGACGGCGGACGCGGGGCCGTAGCGGGCGGTGAGCCGGTTGTCGCAGCGGGCGCCGGTGAGGGCGAAGCGGCCGCCGTCGCGTGAGGTGACGGAGACCTGGGCGTCGCGGGGGACGTACGCGAAGTCGGTGACGGCGCTGAAGACGTCGGGGCGGCCGGTGAGCCGGAACGTCTGTCCGTCGGCGGCGACGGTGCAGCCGCCGTTCAGCGGCAGCACGATCCATTCGCTGTCGCCGGTGTCGAAGGAGTGCCGGCCGCCGGGCGGGAGTTCGAGGACGCGGAGGCTGGAGTGGCCCCAGCCGGCGGACTCGGGGGTGATGTCGACGGCGTACGGGCCGTTCGCGGCCTTGCCGGCGGGCAGGTGGTACGGGGTGGTGGTCATGGGCGGGTCCTCACTGGTCCGGGTCACAGCAGGCCGACGGCGGTGTCCACGGCGTCCTCGACGCTGCCGTGGGCGGGGTAGAGGAGGGAGCGGCCGACGACCATGCCCTGGACGGTGGGCAGGTGCAGGGCCTTGCGCCACTTCTCGTACGCGGCGTCCTGGTCCTTGCCGACCTCGCCGCCGAGGAGGACGGCGGGGAGGGTGGAGGTCTCCAGGGCGGCGGCCATGTCGTCGGGGTTCTCGGTGACGGGCAGCTTGAGCCAGGTGTAGGCGGAGGTGCCGGCGAGGCCGGAGGCGATGGCGATGGAGCGGGTGACGGCCTCGGCGCTGAGGTCGTTGCGTACGCCGCTGTCGCTCCGGTGGGAGATGAACGGTTCGACGAAGACGGGCAGGCGCAGTGCGGCCATCTCGTCGATGGCGCGGGCGGTGGTGTGCAGGGTGGTGAGGGAGCCGAGGTCCGTGTAGTCGATCCGCATGAGGAGTTTGCCGGCGTCGAAGCGGAGGCGGGCGATGTCCTCGGCGCGGTGGCCGGTGAAGCGGTCGTCGAGCTCGAAGCGGGCGCCGGCGAGGCCGCCGCGGTTCATGGAGCCCATGACGACCTTGTCGTCCAGGGCGCCGAGGAGGAGCAGGTCCTCCAGGATGTCGGCGGTGGCGAGCACACCGTCGACGCCGGGCCGGGACAGCGCGGTGCACAGCCGTTCGAGCAGGTCCGCGCGGTTGGCCATGGCGAGGCGGTCGTCGCCGACGGCGAGGGCGCCGCGCGCGGGGTGGTCGGCGGCGACGACCATGAGGCGGCCGCTGTCGCCGATCAGGGGGCGGCGGGTGCGGCGGGCCGCGGCTTCGGCGATGGCCTCGGGGTGCCGGGCCCGCACCGTGGCGAGCTCGGAGATGCTGATGGTCAAGACGGGCTCCGTGTGAGGGACGGCGGCGCGGGCGGCGCCGCGGGTCAGCCGCGGGCGATGAGGGCGTCGAGCTCGGCCGCGGTGGGCATCGCGGAGGAGCAGGCGAGCCGGGAGGCCACGATGGCGCCGGCGGCGTTGGCGTACCGCACGGTCTTCTCCAGGTCCCAGCCGGCGAGCAGTCCGTGGCAGAGGGAGCCGCCGAACGCGTCGCCCGCGCCGAGTCCGTTGACGACGTCGACGGGGACGGGCGGGACCTCGGCGGTGGTGCCGTCGCGGTGGACGGCGAGGACGCCGGCGGGTCCCTGTTTGACGACGGCGAGTTCGACGCCGGCGTCGAGGAGTGCCTGGGCGCAGGCGCGGGGTTCGCGTACGCCGGTGGCGATCTCGCACTCGTCGATGTTGCCCACGGCGACGGTGGCGTGGCGCATGGCCTCGGTGTAGTAGGTACGGGCCTCGGCGGGGTCGTCCCCGGCCCCTTCTTTCCAGAACATCGGCCGCCAGTCGAGGTCGAAGACGGTGGCGGCCGGGGCCTCACCGGCCTTGTTCCGCGCCTCCAGGGCGGCGAGGGTGGCGGTGCGGCTGGGTTCGGCGCTCAGTCCTGTGCCGGTCATCCAGAAGATCCGGGCGCGGCGGACGGCGTCGAGGTCCAGTTCGCCGGGGTGGATCTCCAGGTCGGGGGCCTTGGGCTGGCGGTAGAAGTAGAGCGGGAAGTCGTCCGGCGGGAAGATCTCGCAGAAGGTGACCGGTGTGGGGTAGGCGGCGACCGGGGTGACCCAGCGGTCGTCGACGCCGAACTCCTTGAGTGCCTCGTGGACGTACGTGCCGAACGGATCGTCGCCGGTGCGGGTGATGACGGCGGCGGTGCGGCCGAGGCGGGCGGCGGCGACGGCGACGTTGGTGGGGGACCCTCCGAGGAACTTGCCGAAGCTCTCCACCCGCGGCAGCGGTACGCCGGTCTGGAGGGGGTAGATGTCGACCCCGACCCGTCCCATGGTGATCAGATCGAAGGTCTCGGCGGAATCGGCCATGCGCGTCGCTCCTGATGCGTGCTGCCTGGGCTGGGGTTGTCCAAGGTTTATGACCTCACCCGAAGCCCTGTCAATAGTTTGTACAGACATTCTCACCTGCTTCTGAAATGATGTCTTAACAAAGTATTGACAGGTGGCGTCCCCACGGGCTTGTATCCCGTCCCAACAGCCGCGCCGCCCAGCCGCGGCTGATGTCCCGGGCTTCTCGCGGACCCTCCTCCCCCGGGCCCGCCCCGCCCATCCCCCTGTCGCGCAATGAGGTGCAGGACCGATGGACCGCAGGTTTTCCTCCCGCCCGTTTCAGCCCCGCCCCCGCAGACTCGCCGCCCTGGCCGCCCTGACCGTGGCGTCCGCTCTGGTGATCACCGGATGCTCCAGCAGCTCCGGAGGCAAGCAGGCCCAGGAGAGCACCGGCTCCGGCTCAGCCGCCGGGAAGGCCGACACTCCCCGGATGAAGGTCGCGATGATCACTCACGCGGCCCCCGGTGACACCTTCTGGGATCTCATCCGCAAGGGCGCCCAGCAGGCCGCCGCCAAGGACAACGTCGAACTCGTCTACTCCTCCGACCCCATCGCCGCCAACCAGGCGAACCTGGTGCAGAACGCGATCGACCAGAAGGTCGACGGCATCGCCCTCACCCTCGCCAAGCCCGACGCGATGAAGGCCGTCGTCGCCAAGGCCAAGGCGGCCGGCATACCCGTCGTCGGCTTCAACGGCGGCATCGACGCCTGGAAGGAGCAGGGCCTGCTGGAGTACTTCGGGCAGGACGAGCAGGTCGCCGGTGAGGCCTTCGGCGAGAGGCTCAACACGGTGGGGGCCAAGAAGGCCGTCTGCGTCATCCAGGAGCAGGGCCACGTCGCCCTGGAGGCGCGCTGCGCCGGTGTGAAGAAGACGTTCAAGGGCACCACCGAGAACCTGTACGTCAACGGCACCGACATGCCGTCCGTGAAGTCCACCATCACGGCCAAGCTCCGTCAGGACGGCGCCATCGACCGCGTCGTCACCCTCGGCGCCCCCTTCGCGCTCACCGCGGTGCAGTCGGTGAAGGACGCGGGCAGCAAGGCGGAGGTGGCCACGTTCGACCTCAACAAGGAGCTGGTCGCGGCCGTCAAGAGCGGGGACGTGGAGTTCGCCGTGGACCAGCAGCCCTACCTGCAGGGCTACCTCGCGGTCGACGCCCTGTGGCTCTACCGGCACAACGGCAACTACAGCGGCGGCGGCGTGGCGCCCGTCCTCACCGGACCCGCGTTCGTCGACAAGGACAACGCCGACGCCATCGCCGCGTTCGCCGCGAAGGGAACCCGGTGATGGCGATGACCCAGGCGACGACGTCGGGCTCCACGCCCGCCGCGTCCTCCCCCGCCTCCCCCGCGGCCGGTTCGCCGGCCGCGGGGGCCCCCGGGGCCCCGCAGAAGGACGGCCGCACGGTACGCCGCTCCCTGCCGCGCCGGCTCATGGCCCGCCCCGAGATCGGCGCGCTCATCGCCGCGATCGGCGTGTACGCGTTCTTCTTCTCCGTCGCCCCCGCCTTCCGGGACGCCGGCGCGCTGGCCACGGTGCTGTACCAGGCGTCGGTGATGGGCATCATGGCCCTGCCGGTGGCCCTGCTGATGATCGGCGGCGAATTCGACCTCTCCGCCGGTGTCGCGGTCACCGCCTCCGCGCTCACCGCCAGCATGCTCAGCTTCCAGCTCTCGATGAACGTGTGGACCGGTGTCGTGGTCGCCCTGGTGACCTCCCTCGCCATCGGCGCGTTCAACGGCTACATGCTCATCAGGACCGGGCTGCCCAGCTTCCTGATCACGCTGGGCACGTTCCTGATCCTGCAGGGCGCCAACCTCGCCGTCACCAAGATCTTCACGGGCAACGTGGCGACGGACTCCATCCGGGACATGGACGGCTTCGCGCAGGCCCAGCGGGTCTTCGCCTCCGAGTTCTCCGTCGCCGGCGTCCAGGTGAAGGTGACCGTGGTGTGGTGGCTGCTGTTCGCGGCCGCCGCGACCTGGCTGCTGCTGCGCACCAGGTTCGGCAACTGGATCTTCGCGGTCGGCGGCAACAAGGACAGTGCCCGCGCCGTCGGCGTCCCGGTGAACCTCACCAAGGTCGCCCTCTTCATGGGCGTCGGCGCCGGCGCCTGGTTCGTCGGTATGCACCTGCTGTTCTCGTTCAACACGGTGCAGTCCGGCGAGGGCGTCGGCAACGAGTTCCTGTACATCATCGCCGCGGTCATCGGCGGCTGTCTGCTCACCGGCGGCTACGGCTCCGCGATCGGCCCGGTCATCGGCGCCTTCATCTTCGGCATGGTCTCCCAGGGCATCGTCTACGCCAACTGGAACCCCGACTGGTTCAAGGCGTTCCTCGGCGTGATGCTGCTGCTCGCCGCCCTCGTCAATCTGTGGGTCCGCCGCACGGCGACCCGGAGGTGATCCCCATGACAACGAACGAGACTCCCCTGGTGGAGCTGCGCGGCGCAGGCAAGGCGTACGGGAACGTGCGCGCCCTCCACGGCGTCGACCTCGCCGTCCGCGCCGGCCGGGTGACCTGCGTCCTCGGCGACAACGGCGCCGGCAAGTCCACCCTCATCAAGATCATCTCGGGGCTGCACCAGCACACCGAGGGCGAGTTCCTGATCGACGGGGAGCCCGTCCGGCTCTCCACGCCGCGCGAGGCCCTGGACCGGGGCATCGCCACCGTCTACCAGGACCTCGCCACGGTGCCGCTGATGCCCGTGTGGCGGAACTTCTTCCTCGGCTCGGAGATGACCCGGGGCCCCTGGCCGCTGCGCCGCCTCGACATCGCCCGGATGAAGGAGACCGCGGACCAGGAGCTGCGGGCCATGGGCGTCGTTCTGGACGACCTGGACCAGCCCATCGGCACGCTGTCCGGCGGCCAGCGGCAGTCCGTCGCCATCGCCCGCGCCGTCTACTTCGGCGCGCGCGTCCTGATCCTGGACGAGCCGACCGCCGCGCTGGGCGTCAAGCAGTCCGGTGTGGTGCTCAAGTACATAGCCGCCGCACGCGACCGTGGCCTCGGCGTCGTGTTCATCACCCACAATCCGCATCACGCCTACATGGTCGGCGACCACTTCAACGTGCTGCGCCTGGGCACCATGGAGCTGAACACCGACCGCAGCGAGGTCAGCCTCGAAGAGCTGACCAACCGCATGGCGGGCGGCGCCGAACTGGCCGCGCTCAAGCACGAGCTGGCACAGGTGACCGGCGTGGCGACCGAGGAGCTCCCGGAGGACTCCGACGTCGAGGCCACGGCCTGACCCTCGCCCGCGACCCGGCCGGACGCCCCGCCGCTCCCCGCTCCCCGCCCCTCTCCCCCGCCTCCCCCTTCTCCGCCTCCCCCTTCTCCGTACGCGCACCCGCCCGGGTGAAAGGACACGCCGCATGGACACCACGCCCAGCACCCCGTCCCTGGACCGCATCAGGGTCGGCTCCGCCCCCGACTCGTGGGGCGTCTGGTTCCCCGACGACCCGCAGCAGGTGCCGTGGGAGAGGTTCCTGGACGAGGTCGCCGACGCCGGCTACGAGTGGATCGAGCTCGGCCCGTACGGATACCTGCCGACCGACCCGGCCCGGCTCACCGACGAGACCGGCAGGCGCGGCCTGAAGGTCTCCGCCGGCACGGTCTTCACCTCCCTGCACCGGGGGCCCTCCGTGTGGGAGTCCACCTGGGAGCACGTCAGCCAGGTCGCCGCCCTCACGCAGGCCATGGGCGCGCGGCACCTGGTCGTCATCCCGTCGTTCTGGCGGGACGACAAGACCGCCGAGATCATCGAGCCGTCCGAGCTGACCGCCGAGCAGTGGGCCCACCTCACCAAGGGCACGGAACGGCTCGGCCACCAGGTCCGCGAGACGTACGGGCTCGACATCGTCGTGCACCCGCACGCGGACACCCACATCGACACCGAGGAACACGTCGAACGGTTCCTCGACTCGACGGACCGCGACCTCGTCAACCTCTGCCTGGACACCGGGCACTACGCGTACTGCGGCGGCGACAGCGTCAAGCTGATCGAGACGTACGGGGAGCGCATCGGCTATCTGCACCTCAAGCAGGTCGACCCGGAGATCCTCGCCGACGTCGTCGAGAACGGCGTCCCGTTCGGTCCGGCCGTGCGGCGCGGCGTGATGTGCGAGCCGCCGGGCGGCGTACCGGCCCTGGAGCCGGTGCTGACGGCCGCCCAGGGCCTCGGCGTGGACCTGTTCGCGATCGTCGAGCAGGACATGTACCCGTGCCCGCCGGACCAGCCGCTGCCCATCGCCGTACGGACCCGCAGGTTCCTCCGCTCCTGCGGCGCCTGACCGGCCCCTCCCCACCGAAAGGGAACTCTCGAACATGACTCAGCGCGGAACGCTCGGTGTGGCCGTCATCGGAACGGGCCGGATGGGCGCCGACCACGTACGCCGGATCGACGAGGTGATCAGCGGGGCGCGGGTCGCCGCCGTCGTGGACGTCGATGCCGAACGCGTCAAGGCGGTGGCCGACGGCGTCGACGGCTGCACCCCGTACACCGACCCGGCCGCGGCCATGGCCGCGCCCGACGTCGACGCCGTGCTCATCGCGTCGCCGGGTCCCGCGCACGAGGCGGCGCTGCTGACCGCCTTCGCGCACGACCTGCCGGTGCTGTGCGAGAAGCCGCTGACGCCGGACCCGGCGTCCGCGCTGCGGGTCCTGGAGGCCGAGCAGAAGCGGGGCCACCGGCTCGTGCAGGTCGGTTTCATGCGCCGGTACGACGCCGAGTACGTGCGGCTCAAGGCGCTGCTCGACAGCGGCGAGCTGGGGCGGCCGCTGATGCTGCACAACCGGCACCGCAACGCGTCGACGCCGCCCGGCTTCACCAACGCCATGATCATCAACGACTCGGTCGTCCACGAGATGGACGTGACGCGCTGGCTCCTGGACCAGGAGATCACGGCGGTCACCGTCATGCGGCCCGCGAGGGCCTCGGCCAACGCCCCCGAGGGGCTGCACGACCCGCAGTTCGTCGTCTTCGAGACCGACGGCGGCGCCCTCGTGGACGTGGAGATCAACGTCAACTGCCGCTTCGGCTACCAGGTGCAGGCGGAGGCCGTCTGCGAGAACGGCACGGCCCGCATCGGCGACGCGCACGGGCTGCTCGTCAACACGGCCGGGCGGTGGGGCGGTTCCGTGGCGCCCGGGTTCGTGGAGCGGTTCGAGGAGGCGTACGACCGGCAGGTGCAGGCCTGGGTGGACGCGACCCGGCGCGGTGAGGTGACCGGGCCGAGCTGCTGGGACGGTTACGCCGCGGCCGCGGTCTGCGAGGCGGGCGTCCGCGCCCAGACCGAGGGGCGCCGCGTCGAGGTGGACCTCGTCGAGCGCCCGGCCCTGTACCGCTGACGACGACCGACTCCGGAGGATCGGCTCGTGAGGCCGAGTTGGGATACGAGTGGATCGAATCGGTGACGACGCGCCGGGCATCGTCGCGTACGCGGTGATCTGCTCACGCACGTCCATCTGGCCGACGCGTTCGACGCTGAAGGCGGCGGGCTTCGACGGGACGCTCACCCAAGGCCCAGGTCGACGACCTGGGCCTTCGGTCTGTGGAACCGCCCGGCGGAGACGGCGCGTGCGGGTGCGCGCCGCGGCCTGCGGTGCGCGCCGCGGCCTACGGTGCGACGGCGACCCAGGTGCCGCTCCGGGCCGACTCCAGCATGGCGTCCAGGGCCGCCGCGCTCGCCACGGCGTCCCGCGGCCCGGCGCCGTACGGCGTGCCATCGGCGACGGAACGCAGGAAGCGGTGGCACTCGATGACCTTGAGGTCGTCGTAGCCCATGCTGTTGGCCGCGCCGGGCTGGAACGCGGCGTAGTCGCCGTCGCCGGGGCCCGCGTACAGGGTGGTGACGGGCTGGTCCTGGTAGGCGGTGCCGCGGCTGACGCGCAGCTCGCCCATGCGGCGGAAGTCCCAGGAGACGGCGCCCTTCGTGCCGTGCACCTCGAAGCCGTAGTTGTTCTGCTCCCCCACCGACACCCGGCAGGCCTCCAGCACGCCGCGCGCGCCGGACGCGAAGCGCAGCAGGCAGGAGACGTGGTCCTCGTTCTCGACCGGGCCCATCGCGCCGCCCGCGGCCCGGGTGTGGCCCGCCGTGGCGCCGGCGGGGCGGGCGCGCTCGGGCAGGAACACGGCCGTGTCGGCGACCAGTGACGCGATGTCGCCGAGCAGGTGGCGGGCCAGGTCGACGCCGTGCGACGCGAGGTCGCCCAGCACTCCGGATCCGCCGCGCTCCCGTTCGTAACGCCAAGTCAGGGCGCCATCGGGGTGGGCCGCGTAGTCGCTGAGGAACCGGAAGCGGACATGTGTGACGGTGCCGAGTTCGCCGGACGCGATCAGGGCGCGGGCGGTCTCGACGGCGGGCGCGTTGCGGTAGTTGAAGCCGACGGCGCCCTGCACGCCGGCCTTCTCGACGGCGTCGGCGACGGCGCGGGCGTCGGCGGTGGTGAGGCCGACGGGCTTCTCGATCCAGATGTGCTTGCCCGCCTCGGCCATGGCGACGCCGATCTCGCGGTGCAGGAAGTTGGGGGTCGTGATGCTCACCGCCCGCACAGCGGGGTCCGCGGCCACCTCGCGCCAGTCGCGGGCGGTGCCGGCGAATCCGTACTGCGCCGCAGCGGCCTCGGCCCGGCCGGGCACGTCCTCGCTGACCGTGCGGAGGCGGGGTCGTACGGGCAGGTCGGGGAAGTGGTGGAGGACTCGGCTGTACGCCTGGGCGTGGACGCGCCCCATCCAGCCGAATCCGACGACGGCGACGTTGAGGTCGTTCTCCATGGAATGCCTACTTGGATCGGTCCAAAGCACTGTCCCCTGTACCCTGGGACGCAGGGATGCGCCTGTCAAGACCTTTGACGGGACGATTGCGGCCCTGCCAGACTGGCACCCCAGCGGATGGACCGATCCGATCCACTCCGGGTGACGCACAGCAGGAGGCAGCACGTGGCGACGGCCAAGCGGCCCACGATCCGCACGGTCGCGGAGCGCGCCGGGGTGTCCAAGTCCCTGGTCTCCCTGGTCCTGCGCGGCTCCGACCAGGTGCGCCCCGAGAAGCGGCAGGCCGTGCTGGCCGCCATGGAGGAGCTCGGCTACCGCCCCAACGCGGCGGCGCGCAGCCTGAGCGAGCAGCGCACCCGGACGGTGGGCGTCCTCCTGAACGACCTGCGCAACCCCTGGTACGTCGACCTCCTCGACGGCCTGAACTCGCTCCTCCACGACAACGGCCTGCACATGCTCCTCTCGGACGGCCGCCTCAACCGCAGGGCCGGACAGGACCTCGCCCAGCCGTTCGTCGACCTCCAGGTGGACGGCCTGATCGCGGTCGGCGTCCTCCCCGACCCCGCGGCCCTCGACGCGGCGGCCGCCCGTATGCCCGTGGTCGTCGCGGGCAGCCGCGAGCCGGAGCTGCCGGGCGTCGACGTGATCGCCGGGGACGACGAGCTGGGCGCGCGGCTCGCCACCGAGCACCTGGTCGGCCTCGGCCACCGCCGGATCGCCCACGTCGCCGGCTACGGCAAGGTCGGTGAGCTGCGGCGGCGCGGCTTCGAAGAGACGATGCGCGCCCATGGCCTGGCGGAGGAGGCCGTCGTCGAGCCCAGCGACATGACCGAGGAGGGCGGCTACCGCGCCGCCGTCCGGCTCCTCGGCGGGCGGGCCCGCCCAACGGCCGTGTTCGCGGTCAACGACATCGCGTCGATCGGCGTCCTCTCGGCGGCCGAGGAACTGGGCCTGCGCGTGCCGCGCGACCTGTCGCTGGTCGGCTACGACAACACGAGCATCTCCCAGCTGCGCCATGTGTGGCTGACGACCGTCGACAACGCGGGCCACGAGGTGGGCCGGCGGGCCGCCCGGTGCCTCCTGGACCGGTTCGCGGACCGCGCCCGGCCCGGCGGCGTCCACCTGTCCCGCCCGTCGCTGGAGATCCGCCGTACGACGGGTGCTCCGCCGCGCGGCTGAGCCCGGCGGGTGCCACGCCCCCGCACGGCGCAATGCGCGGCCGGGTGCGGGGCGGCTCCGCCACAGTGTGCGTCGCACCTCGTGTCCCTGAACAGGAAGGGAAGGACACCATGCGACTCCGCACCCTGCTCACCGCATCGGCCCTGGCCGTCACCACCTTCGCCGCACTCACCGCCACCGTCGGCGGCGCGGCGGCCGACGACACGCCGTGGAGCCCGTTCGGCATCGGGAACAGCGACGGCAACATCGTCCAGCGCCCCGACCACCGCCCGGTCAACCACTGCGGCAACCAGTGGGACGCGTCCTCACCCGCCGCGCCCACCGGGCAGAACCAGCCGCAGGGCAACGTCTGCGTCAACGGCAGGTAGCGGGCGGCTTCGCCTCGTACCACCGGTCCTCCGCCACGCCGCAGCCGGCTTCCGCGCCCAGGGCGCGCAGGGCCGCGACGCCGTCGGGGATGGGGTCGTGGCGGTGGGCCGTGGTGCGGGTGCGAACGAGGAGAAATCGGTTTCTGCTCTCTGTGTGCCACCGGCCCCGGTCACGACCCCAACCGCCGGCTGTCAGATACCCGTTCTATATTTCAGATCGACACCTTGGACCAAAGTACGACTTTCCCTCCTTCTGAGAGAAGCGTCAGATGACTCGAAGCACCCCCGGACGTGCCCGCAGGCGGGCACGCAGCCGCGCACGCACCCGCACCCGTACGGCCGTCGTCGCCGTCTCGGTGCTGGTGCTCGCGTCGATCGCCTTCGTCCTCGGCAAGTTCCTGACGGGCGACGACGACACGACGGCCGGCGGTGCCGGGGGCGGCGGCAAGGACAGCGCCGCAGGTGCCGGGGGCGACGGGCAGCCGTCGGCGAACGGCGCCAAGGGAGCCAAGGGCGAGGAGGAGCCCTGGGACGGCAAGGTGAAGGTCCTGGGCGACGGCTCCACGTCGTACACGGGCCCGCAGCCGGGGCAGCTGAAGCCCGAGAAGCTCAAGCCGGGTGAGAAGCCTCCGCAGTTCGTGGTCTTCTCCTGGGACGGCGCCCTGGAGGGCGACGACCACCTGTTCTCGCACTTCCGGCAGGTCGCGAAGGAGAGCGACGCCCATATGACGTTCTTCCTGACCGGCATCTATCTCCTGCCGCAGTCGAAGAAGAACCTCTACGACCCGCCGCAGCACGAACGCGGCGCCGCCGCCATCTCGTACCCCACGGACGAGCACATCAGGACCACGCTGGAGCAGCTCGGCAAGGCGTGGAAGGACGGGCACGAGATCGGCTCGCACTTCAACGGCCACTTCTGCGGCGAGAAGGGCGGCGACGACTGGAGCGTCGACGAGTGGAAGAGCGAGATCCAGCAGACCTACGACATGGTCAAGAAGTGGAAGACGAACACCGGCTACGAGGATCTCCCGGCGCTGCCGTTCGACGCCGACCGTGAATTCGTCGGCGGCCGCGCCCCCTGCCTGGAGGGCCAGAAGACGCTGCTGCCCGCCATCGAGCAGTTCGGCTGGCGCTACGACGCCAGCTCCCCCGGCGACTTCCAGATATGGCCCCGCAAGAAGGGCGAGATATGGGACTTCCCGCTCCAGATGCTGCCCTACCCGGGCAAGGAGATCCAGGTCCTCGCCATGGACTTCAACTTCCTCTACAACCAGTCGAAGGGTGAGACCGACGGCGACCCGGCGATGTACCCGACGTGGGAGAAGACCACGCGCGAGGCGTACATGAACGGCTTCAACCGGGTCTACAACGGCAGCCGCGCCCCGCTGTTCATCGGCAACCACTTCGAGCAGTGGAACGGCGGCATCTACATGAAGGCCGTGGAGGACGTCATGCGGGAGGTGTGCCCGCGCGAGGACGTCAAGTGCGTGTCGTTCCGGGAGCTGGCGGACTGGCTGGACGCCCAGGACCCGGCGGTGCTGGAGCGCCTGCGCGGGCTGGACCCGGCGCAGGCGCCCCTCTGGAAGAACGTCGTCAAGTGACCGCCGCGTGAGGGTCGCGCGGCAGCGGCGCGCGCCCCGTCAGGAGCGCGGTGCCGCCACCGCCTCCGTGTAGTCCCGCCAGATGTCCAGGGGCATCGAGTTGCCCGGCATGCCCTCGATGGAGCCCGCCGTGCCGTCGAGGGGCATCAGTTCCAGCTTCCTGAGGTCCATCCGGTACATGACGACCGAGGTCGCCTCCGCGCCGGTGTAGCCGGTGAACCAGGCCGCCTTGTTGTCGTCGGTGGTTCCCGTCTTGCCGGCGGGCCGCAGCCCCGGGATGCGGGCGTCGCGCCCGGTGCCCTCGGCGACGGCGCCTTCGAGGGCGTCGGTGACCTGGGCGGCGACCTTCTCCGGGAAGGCCCGGCGCGTCGTGTGCGCGGGCAGGGGGATCTCCGAGCCGTTACGGGTGACCCGGAGCACCGAGTACGGCTCGGCGGCGACGCCCCCGGAGGCGAAGGTGCTGTAGGCCGTGGCCATCCGGATGGCGCTGGGCGTCGAGTTGCCGAGGGCCAGGCCGGGCACCTGCGGGCCGAGGCTGTCCGCGAGGAGGCCGGCGTTCCGGGAGTGGACGCGCAGCCGGTCGAGGCCGACGTCCATGCCGAGTTGCAGGACCGTGGAGTTGACGGAGTTCACCAGGGCGCTGCGCAGCGTGATCCTGGTGCCCCAGTCCTTCTCGCCGTCGTTCTTGCCCTTCACGACCTTGCCGTTGCGGTCCCAGTAGGGGCCTTCGGGGGTCATGACGGACGCGTTGTGCTGCCCGTTGTAGCGGGTCTCGGGGGTGACGGGGGTGCGGGGCGCCTCCCGTTCCCGTACGACGCCGTCGGTGAGGGCGGCGGCGTACACGATGGGCGCGAACGCGGAGCCGGCGGGGACGGTGACCGCGTTGGCCTCGTTGAAGCCCTGCTTGAGGAAGCCGGGCCCGCCGTAGAGGGCGACGATACGTCCGTCGGTGGCGACCGTGGCGGCGCCGGTCCGTACGAACGCGTCGCTCTCCCGTTTCTTCGGGTCGAGATCCTTGCGGGCCTCACGGACCGCCTTGTCGAGCGCTTCGGTCTTCTTCTTGTCGAACGTCGTGTAGATCTGGTAGCCGCCGAGGTCGAATTCCTTCTCGGGGACCTTCGCCACCCGCGTGATGTACTGCTTGGCCAGCTCCGTGATGTAGCCCTGCTGGCCGCTGTCGGTGCGGCCGCCGGTGGCCTCGGTCGGCTCCGGGAACTTCGTGAACGCGGCGCGCTCGGCGGGCGTGAGCCGGCCGATCTCGACCATGCGGTCGAGGGTCCACTCCCACCGTTCGACGGCGCGCTCGCGGTTCGCCGGGCTGAGCGTCGGGTCGTACAGGCCGGCGCCCTTCAGGAGGGACGCGAGGAACGCGCCTTCGCTGGCGTTGAGTTGCGAGACGTCCTTTCCGTAGTACGCCTGCGACGCCCGCTGGATTCCGTACGTGCCGCGGCCGAACCAGCTGGTGTTGAGATATCCCTCCAGGATTTCGTCCTTGCTGAAGTTGTTGTCCAGCTTGAGGGCCAGCATCATCTCGTCGAACTTGCGGGAAAGCGTCTGGTCCTGGGTCAGGTAGACGTTCTTCACATACTGCTGCGTAATGGTGGAACCGCCCTGTGTCTCACCGCCGCCGAGCATGCGGGACACGGCGCGCAGAATTCCGGACGGGGAGATGCCGGGGTCCGAGTAGAAGCTGGCGTTCTCGGCGGCGAGCACCGCCCAGCGGACGTCCTCGGGCACCTTCTCCAGCGGCATCTCCTGCCGGCTGACCCAGCCGGTCCTGGCCATCTTGGTGCCGTCGGCCCAGTAGTAGACGTTGTCCTGCTGCGTGGCGAAGGCGTTCGGCTCGTCGGGTATCTCCGTCGTCCAGTACGCGAGTGCCACCAGGAACACCAGGACGCCGGTGCATGTGCCGAACAGGCCCAGCGTCTGGCGCCAGGACGGTATCCAGCGCCGGTACCCCGTCCGCCCGGGGCGGGGATACCGGGGCCGCGCCCGCCGCAGCAGCGGCAGCAGCCGCTGCGCCCAGGGGGCGGCCGTGACCGGAGTGCGCGCCCTCCCCGCCGTACGCGCCGCCCGTCTCCCCCGCTCCGGGCGTTTTCCCCGCTTACCCATGAAATGTTCCCCCCAAGGCGTGCAGTAGGTGCGGCGGTCAGTCCGGCGCACCCCCTCGAACGGGGCCCACCTTACGTACGGTCCGGCGCGACTTCTCCCACCACCCCCCACGACGGGACATAACGCCCAGGCGGTCGGTATCAGGGAGTCTCACTTTCTGTCCATATCCGAGGAGTTCATGCGAGGATTCCGTGTCCCGGCCGTGTCGGGCCGGGGTGACAAGGGGAAGCAATGAAGCGAAAGACACTCAGACTCGTCGTGGCCGCGGCGTCGGCCGCGGTCCTGTCGGCCGTGGTCGCCCCGCCGGCGTCCGCCGACGCCGCGTGGTACAAGGGCACCGCGCACAAGCGGGTGCGGACGACGGTGGACGGCGCGACCGCCGCGTCGTTCGAGCGGCTCGCGGACGCCGTGCTGAGCGATCGTACGGCGGCGCTCCTGGACCGCGGTCCCTCCTCCCGGACGGCACTGCGGCAGGACCGGGGCATACGCGTCGCCGCCGCCCTGGCGCGGGCCGAGGGAGGCGGCCTGGCCGACCTGAAGGCGCGCAAGGCGCGTCTCGCGGTGCTCGGCGAGGCGTACAGCGGCGCGGACACGCGCGTCGCCGTGGACAGGGTCCGGGTCCTGGGGGAACGGGCCCTGGTCCAGGTGACGGAGACCACGACCCTCACATACAAGAAGATCCGCGGTGACGAGCCGGGGACCACCGGGTTCCAGGCGCACCACGAGCTGAACTTCAAGCGGGGCTCGGCCGGCGGCTGGGAGCTGACGGGCATCCGCCCGACGGACTCGGGGCCGCTGGCGATCAACCAGCCCGCCCCGGTGGCGGCGCGCGTCGCGACGACGGACGCCCTGCCGAAGGCCACGCCGGCCGCCACGTCCTGGCCGGCCGCGAGCGCCCCGAAGAACCTCGACTCCGGGACGTACGACTACCGGGCCATGGCCGCCTACGCGGAGAAGTACTGGCAGAACTACAACCCGGCCTACCGCAAGTTCAACGACATGGGAGGCGACTGCACCAACTTCGTCTCCCAGTCGCTGAAGGCCGGCGGCTGGCAGCACGCGCCGGGCAGCTACAACGACTACCGCACCTGGTGGTACGGCGACTCGTACCAGTCGACGTCGTGGGTCGGCGCGGACGAGTGGTCGTGGTTCACGCTGTCGCAGAAGCGGGCGACCAACCTCGCCAACGTCTACCAGATGGACGTCGGTGACATCATGCAGATGGACTTCGACCGGAACGGCTCGAAGGACCACACCATGGTGGTCAGCTACCGCGGCTGGACCGGCGTGCCGTACCTGACGTACCACTCCGTGAACACGTACCGGAAGTCGGTGGCGAGCATCATCGCGTCGTACCCGAACGCCGCGTACTACGCGTACCGCACCTGATCCGGTCAGGTCCGGCTGATCCAGCGGCAGGCCGGCGGGCCTCGGGTGCACCCCGGCCCGCCGGCCTCGCCGTTCCTCCCGGGGGCGTAAAACCCGGTGCACCCGCGCGGGCGCGCTCCCTACACTCGCCGTGCGCGCCGCCCCGCGACATCGCGACATCGCGACACCGCCGCGGCGCTCCGACCGGTGACGTACGAACGAGGGGAGTCCGGCCATGCGGTACCGCACCGCTGTCGTCGCTCCCCCGTCACGGTACGACGTGATCCTGGTGTCCTCGTAAGCCCGGTGCCCGCTGCGCGGCCGGCACCGGCTGCCCACGACGAGACTCCCCCCAAAAAAACGCCCCGCACGACGCACGCGTCCGCACGGCGCGCGGCGGGGCTCGTCGTGGAAATCGCGCCGCCCTTTGACGAGTTCACCTCATCACGAAAGGCCCTGGGCCGTGCGTACCGCACTCATCGACCAGCTCACCACCGTACGGAATCTCGGCATCCTCGCCCATGTCGACGCCGGCAAGACGACCGTCACCGAGCGGATCCTGTACCTCACCGGCACCACGCACAAGCGGGGCGAGGTCCACGACGGCACGACCGTCACGGACTTCGACGCGCAGGAGCGCGACCGTGGCATCACCATCTTCGCGGCGGCGGTCAGCTGCGTCTGGGACGGTCACCGGATCAACCTCATCGACACCCCCGGGCACGTCGACTTCTCCGACGAGGTGACGCGTTCGCTGCGCGTACTGGACGGCGCCGTCGCCGTGTTCGACGCGGTCGCGGGTGTCGAGCCGCAGAGCGAGGCCGTGTGGCGGCAGGCCGACCGGCACGGCGTTCCGCGGATCGCGTTCGTCAACAAGCTGGACCGCGCGGGCGCCGACCTGGACGCGGCGGTCGCGTCGATCAGGGAACGCCTCGGCACGGTCCCGCTGGTCGCGCAGCTCCCGATCGGGCGCGAGGACGGCTTCACCGGCGTCGTGGACCTGCTGCGGATGCGGGCGCTGGTGTGGGCGGACGGCCGCGACACCTACGAGGAGGGCCCGGTGCCCGAGGCGCTGCGCGAGGAAGCGCTGCGGCGGCGCGCGCTCCTTGAGGAGGCGGTGGCGGAGCTCCACGCGGGCGCCCTGGACGAGTTCTGCGCGGAGTCCTCGCTGTCCGCCGGGACGCTGGCGGCCGCGCTGCGGGATCTGACGCGCAGCGGTGACGCCGTCGTGGTGCTGTGCGGTTCGGCGTACCGCAACCGCGGGATCGAGCCGCTGCTGGAGGCCGTCGTGGCGTATCTGCCGTCGCCGCTGGACGTTCCTCCCGTACGCGGCGCCCTCGACGGCGCGGTGGAGGAGCGTGCGGCGGATCCGGCGGCGCCGTTCGCGGCGCTGGCGTTCAAGGTGCAGTCGACGGCCACCGGACGGCTCACGTACGTGCGCGTGTACGCGGGCACGCTGCGGAAGGGGGACACCGTGCTGGACATGGGGACACGGCGTACAGAGCGGATCGGCCGGATCCTGCGGGTGCGGGCCGACCGGCACACGGAGGTGGACGCGGCGGTGGCCGGGGACATCGTCGCCGTGGTGGGGCTGAAGGCGGCACGCGCCGGGACGACACTGTGCGCGCCCGGGGCGCCGCTGGTGCTCGAACCGCCGCGCACGGCCGAGCCGGTGGTGTCGGTGGCGGTCGAGGCGCGGCGGAGCCTGGACACGGAGCGGCTGGCTTCGGCGCTGGGGCGCCTGGTCGAGGAGGACCCGTCGCTGGTGGTGCGGAGCGATCCGGAGACCGGACAGACGGTGCTGTCGGGGATGGGCGAGCTGCATCTGGAGGTCGCGGTGGAGAAGGTCCGCCGCGGCCACGGCCTGGAGGTCGCGGTCGGCCGACCGCGGGTGTCGTACCGGGAGACCGTGGCGCGCGGCGTGTCGGGGGTGGTGTACCGGCACGTCAAACAGGACGGCGGTGCCGGGCAGTTCGCCCATGTGGTGCTGGACGTGGAGCCGCTGGAGCTCGCGCCGGGTGCGGCGGGGTCGTTCGCGTTCCGGTCGGCGGTGACCGGCGGGCGGGTGCCGCCGGAGTTCGTACGGGCCGTGGAGGCGGGCTGCCGTGACGCGCTGGCGGAGGGGCCGCTCGGCGGGCATCCGGTGACCGGGCTGCGGGTCACGCTGGTGGACGGGGCGACGCACTCCAAGGACTCGTCGGAGCTCGCGTTCCGCGCGGCGGGCCGGTTCGGGCTGCGGGACGCCCTGCGGGACGCGTGCGCGATGGCGCTCCTGGAACCGGTCGCCGAGGTCACGGTGACCGTGCCGGACGACGCCGTGGGCGGGGTGCTCGGCGACCTGGCGGCACGGCGCGGCCGGGTCACCGGTTCGACGGGCCGGGCCGGTACGACGGTGGTGACCGCGACGGTGCCGCTGGCCGAGCTGTTCGGCTACGCGACCCGCCTGCGCGGCCGCAGCCAGGGCCGCGGCACCTTCACCACCCGGCCCGCCGGGTACGCGCCGGTGCCGGAGGGGGTGTCGCGTCAGCTGCTGACGCGGTAGGCAGGGCCGTTCGTACGGCCACGAGGGGGCCCCGCCAGGGAACGGCGGGGCCCTCCCCGTCCCGCCCCCGGCGTCCTCGGCCGGGGCGCGTCTCAGGTGCGCGGCGAACCGACGGGCCGTGTCGTGTGTAGCAACTTCGCCACAGGACGCCGGGTTGTACGCATCGGCCGTCACTTTCGCCCCGGACAGCCCATTGTTCCGACCGTCGGATCGCACAACTCGGGCCCCGGAGGCACCCCATGGGCAAGCACAGGCAACCGCGCAGGGCGAGCGGCGCCCGTTTCACCGTGGTGAGGGCGACCACCGCCATGGGGGTGGCCGGCGCCCTGGCCCTGGCGTTCCAGCCGTCCCACGAGGGCGGCCGGGCGCCGCAGCGGCCGGAGTCCTTGCGCAGCACGGAGCCGGGCGCGCTGAGCCCGGTCGCGCCGGGCGGTGACCGTATCCCGGTCCGGGCCGACGCGCCCCGGCACCGCGGCCTGTCGTCGCCGAGCGCCACGCCCCGGACGACGCCGCTGCCCTCCGGGGCGTCCGCGTCCCCCTCCGCGTCGCCGTCGGCGTCGCC
>NZ_JABWDV010000076.1 GCF_013362995.1 Streptomyces sp. TRM64462
TCACACCGCATCGACGTCGGCGGCCGCTGCCGCACCGACGCCGACCGCTGCCGCGCTGACGCCGGCTGCTGCCGCGTCCCCGTCGGTGGCTGCCGCGCCTGTGGCGGGCGACGGGCCCGTTCCGGTGATCTCGCCGCTGGTGCGGAAGCTCGCCAGGGACAAGGGGATCGACCTCCGGCAGGTGCGGGGTTCCGGCCCGGACGGGCTGATCCTGCGCGCCGACGTCGAGCGCGCCGCGGCCGCACCGGCCAACGCGGTCGCTGCCCCGGCAGCACCGGTCGCCGCCGCTCCGGCCGCCGCCGGTGGTGAGCGGGTGCCGCTGCGCGGTGTGCGCGGCGCGGTCGCCGACAAGCTGACCCGCAGTCGCCAGGAGATACCCGACGCGACCTGCTGGGTCGACGCCGACGCGACGGAGCTGATGGCGGCCCGCGCCGCCATGAACGCCGCGGGAGGTCCGAAGATCTCCGTGCTCGCGCTCTTCGCACGGATCTGCACCGCCGCGCTCGCCCGCTACCCGGAGCTCAACTCCCGGGTGGATCTGGCGGCGCGGGAGATCGTGCGCCTTCCGGAGGTGCACCTCGGGTTCGCCGCGCAGACCGAGCGGGGCCTGGTCGTGCCCGTCGTCCGGGACGCGCACGGGCGGTCCGCCGAGTCCCTGACGGCGGAGTTCGCCCGGCTGACGGAGCAGGCGCGGAAGGGTGCGCTGACCCCGGCGGACCTGACCGGCGGGACGTTCACGCTGAACAACTACGGCGTGTTCGGCGTCGACGGCTCCACGCCGATCATCAACCACCCCGAGGCGGCGATGCTCGGCGTCGGGCGGATCGTGCCCAAGCCGTGGGTGCACCAGGGTGAGCTGGCCGTACGACAGGTCGTCCAGCTGTCGCTCACCTTCGACCACCGGGTGTGCGACGGCGGCACGGCAGGCGGCTTCCTCCGGTACGTCGCGGACTGCGTGGAGCAGCCCGCGGTGCTCCTGCGCACCCTGTAGAGCACCTCTAGAGCCCTGTAGAGCACCTGTAGGGCACCTGGAGAACCCGCGGGGAACCCGCGCGCGGCACCCGCTCAGGCGGCACCCGCCGCACCACGGGTCCCCGGCCCCGCTTCCGCAGGGCCGGGGGCCCCGCCGCGTCCGCGGAGCGGGGGCGACCATACTGGGCGCGTGACCCGATTTGACGCCGTCGTGCTGGCCGGAGGGGCCGCCCGACGACTCGGTGGCGCGGACAAGCCCGGGCTGAGCGTGGGCGGTCGCGCCCTGCTCGACCGTGTGCTGGACGCCTGCCGGGACGCCGGGCGTGCCGTCGTCGTGGGCGGTCGCCGGGCGACCTCACGGCCTGTCGTCTGGGCTCGGGAGGACCCGCCGGGCGGTGGCCCGCTCGCCGCCCTGGCCGCCGGGGTACGGCATGTGGAGGCCGACACGGTCGTCGTACTCGGTGGTGACCTGCCGTTCCTCGACCGCGCCACGGTGCGCGGCCTCGTGGACGCGCTCGCCACCGGCACGGCCGGGAACGACGGGACGGCTCACGCCGTCCGGGGCGCCGAGGCCGTCCTGGCCGTGGACGCCGACGGACGCGACCAGCCGCTCGTCGCCGCGTACCGCACCGAGCCCCTGCGCCGCGAGATCGCTCTCCTCGCCACCGAGCACGGCCGTCTCTCAGGGTTGCCCCTGCGTCTGCTGACGCAGGAACTGGACCTCGCCCGGGTCCCCGCCCAGCCGCTCGCCGCCTTCGACTGCGACACCTGGGAAGACCTCGCCGCGGCCCGGGCCCGCATCAGGGAGCATGGGAACGTGCTGGACGAATGGATCACCGCGGTCAAGGCGGAACTGGGCATCGAGCTGGACGTCGACACCGCACTCCTGCTGGACCTCGCCCGCGACGCCGCCCACGGTGTCGCCCGGCCCGCCGCGCCCCTCACCACCTTCCTGGTGGGGTACGCGGCCGCCAAGGCGGGGAACGGCGGCCCGGAAGCCGTGGCCGAGGCGGCCCGCAAGGCCGCAGCGCTCGCCGCACGCTGGGCGAACGAGACCGACACCCGGCCCGGCACCGAGGCAGACCCCCGGCCCGGCACCCGCCCCGGCACCGAGGCCGACGCGGGATGACCGACCCGGACGTCGACGGCGTCGACGAAGCACTCGCCCTGGTCGGCCGCCCGCCACAGACCGCCCGGCCCGGCGGCGACCCGCACCAGGAGGGACGCCACGGCAGTCCCTGGTCCCGGGCCAGGGACATCGCCGCCCGCGCGGGCCGCACCGCCCCCGTACGGACCGTCCGCGTTCCCCTGGAGCAGGCCCTCGGCCAGGTGCTCGCCGAGCCGCTCACCGCCCTCACCGACCTGCCGTCGTTCGACACGTCCGCCATGGACGGCTGGGCCGTCGCCGGGCCGGGCCCGTGGAAGATCCGCGCGGGCGACTCCGTCCTGGCCGGACACGACGCGCTGCCCGCGCTGCCCGACGGCACCGCGGTCCGTATCGCGACCGGCGCCCGCGTCCCGCCGGACACCACCGCCGTCATCCGCACCGAACACGCCCGCGTCCAGCCCGGCCGCACCGAGCAGCACCTCCACGCCCTCCGCGAGGTCGTTCCCGGCCAGGACATCCGGCCGCGCGCCCAGGAGTGCCGTACCGGCGACGAGCTGCTGCCCGCCGCCGTGCTCGCCACGCCCGCCGTCCTGGGCATGGCCGCGGCGGCCGGGTACGACGAGCTGGTCACCGTGGAGCCACCCCGGGTCGAGGTCCTGGTCCTCGGCGACGAGCTGCTCACCTCCGGCGTTCCGCACGACGGGCTCATCCGGGACGCCCTCGGCCCCATGCTCGGGCCGTGGCTGCGTGCGCTGGGCGCCGACGTCATCGCCGTACGCCGCGTCGGCGACGACGCCGAAGCGCTGTACGAGGCCGTGACCGGCACAGCGGCCGACCTGGTGGTCACCACGGGCGGCACCGCCTCGGGCCCCGTCGACCACGTCCACCCCGTCCTCCACCGGGCGGGCGCAGAACTCCTCGTCGACGGCGTCCAAGTACGGCCCGGGCACCCCATGCTGCTCGCCCGCCTCGAAGCCCCGCGCGAAGCCCCGGTCGAAGCCTCCCGCGAAGCCCCCGGCACGGACCGGCCCCAGCACCGGCACCCGCCACGGGCACCGCACCGGCACCTCGTCGGGCTGCCCGGCAACCCGCTGGCGGCCGTCTCCGGGCTGCTGACCCTCGCCGAGCCGCTGCTCCGCGAGTCGACCGGCCGCCGCACCCCGGAGCCGTACCGGCTTCCCGTACGCGACGCCGTGCACGGGCATCCGCACGACACCCGGCTCGTCCCGGTCGTCCGGCGCGCTGCGGAAGCCGTGCCGCTGCACTACAACGGCCCCGCCATGCTGCGCGGGCTCGCCACCGCCGACGGGCTCGCCGTGGTCCCCCCGGGCGGTGCCCGCCCCGGCGACGAACTGGAGATCCTCGCCCTCCCGTGGGCCACCACCCCTGGAGGTTTCACGTGAAACTGCCCGGCCGCGACGTGATGGCACGCCAGGCCGACGAGCATCTCACCGGCGCCCGCGTGAAGCTGCCCAAGGCGATCGTCGAGCACCCGCTCCGCCAGGTCGCACAGCGGCTGATGATGGCTCTGGGGGTCCTCGCGCTCACCGTCCTGATCGTCTGGCTCGACCGCGACGGCTACCGGGACAACAAGGACGTGGACGTCAGCCTGCTCGACGCCGTCTACTACGCCACGGTGACACTCTCGACCACGGGCTATGGTGACATCGTCCCGGTCACCGACGCCGCCCGGCTGATCAATGTCTTTGTCGTGACGCCGCTGCGCGTGGTGTTCCTGATCATCCTGATCGGCACCACCCTCGAAGCGCTCGCCGAACGCACCCGCGAGGAGTGGCGGCAGAAACGCTGGAGGTCCGCCTTGCGCGAGCACACCGTCGTCGTCGGCTTCGGAACGAAGGGCCGTTCCGCTCTGGAGACACTGCGCGCCACCGGGCTGAAGCAGGAGCGGGTCGTCGTCATCGACCCGAGCGACAAGGTGATCGAGGCCGCCAACGCCGAAGGGCTCACCGGTGTCCTCGGCGACGCCACACGGAGCGATGTGCTGCTGCGCGCCGAGGTGCAGAAGGCCCGTCAGATCATCGTGGCCACGCAGCGCGATGACACGGCGGTCCTGGTCACGCTCACCGCGCGCCAGCTCAACCGGGGCGCGAAGATCGTGGCCGCCGTCCGCGAGGAGGAGAACGCGCCGCTGCTGCGGCAGTCGGGCGCCGACGCGGTGATCACCAGCGCGAGCGCGGCCGGCCGGCTGCTGGGCCTGTCCGTGCTGAGCCCCAGCGCCGGCACCGTCCTGGAGGGCCTGATCCAGCAGGGCACCGGCCTCGACCTCGTCGAGCGCCCGGTGACCAAGGCGGAGGTGGGCCGGAGCGTACGGGAGACCCACGACCTCGTCGTGAGCGTGCTGCGCGGGCACCGGCTGATCGGTTACGACGACCCTGAGGCGAGCCCGCTCCAGCTCACCGACCGCGTCATCACCATCGTGCGGGCCAACAGCACCGCGCCGAGCAACACCGGCTCGCCCGGCGGCCGTTCGGTACCGCGCGGGGAGTAGCCTCGCGGCCATGCATGCGATCACGATTCCGGAACCCGGTGGCCCCGAGGCGCTCGTCTGGTCCGAGGTGCCCGATCCCGTGCCCGGCGAGGGTGAGGTCGTCCTCGACGTGGCGGCGAGTGCCGTCAACCGCGCCGACCTGCTCCAGCGGCAGGGCCACTACGACCCGCCGCCCGGCGCGTCGCCGTACCCGGGCCTCGAATGCTCGGGCCGTATCGCCGCGCTCGGCCCCGGGGTCTCCGGGTGGGCCGTCGGCGACGAGGTGTGCGCGCTGCTCGCGGGCGGCGGGTACGCCGAGAAGGTCGCCGTCCCTGTGGGCCAGTTGCTGCCGGTGCCGAAGGGCGTGGACCTGGCGACGGCGGCGGCGCTCCCGGAGGTGACCGCCACGGTGTGGTCGAACGTGTTCATGGTGGCCCATCTGCGGCCCGGCGAGACCCTGTTGGTGCACGGCGGGGCCAGCGGCATCGGCACGATGGCCATTCAGCTCGGCAAGGCCGTCGGGGCCCGCGTCGCGGTGACAGCGGGCAGCCCGGACAAGCTCCAGCGCTGCGCCGAGCTGGGCGCGGACATCCTGATCGACTACCGCGAGCAGGACTTCGTCGACGAGCTGCGCAAGGCGACGGACGGGGCCGGGGCGGACGTCATCCTCGACATCATGGGCGCCAAGTACCTGGAGCGGAACGTCAAGGCGCTCGCGGTGAACGGCCGGCTGGCCGTCATCGGCCTCCAGGGCGGCGTGAAGGCCGAGTTGAACCTGGGCGCCCTGCTGCGGAAGCGCGCGGCGGTCATGGCGACGTCGCTGCGCGGCCGGCCGGAGGCGGAGAAGGCGGCCATCGTGGCGGCGGTACGGGAGCACGTGTGGCCGCTGATCGGCGCGGGCACGGTGCGTCCCGTCGTGGACCGTACGTTCCCGATGACGGAGGCGGCGGAGGCCCACCGGACGCTGGAGCGCAGCGCCCACGTCGGCAAGGTGCTGCTCACCAACCCGGCGGCCTGACCCGCCGCCGCGGCACACGCCGGACAGCGTCCCGCCGGCCGCGGCGCCACGCCGGAGGACAGCGTCCCGCCGGCCACGCGCACCCTGCGGACAGCACACGGCCCGGCGCTCCCCTTCGAGGAGTGCCGGGCCGTCGTCGTACGCGCCCCTGCTACAGGTACGGCCCGCCCGAGCGGGTCGCGTGGTTGCCGCGGCCGTGTTCCTCGTCCTCGGAGCCCGCCCCCGGCGGAAGCGCCCGCCGCATCTGCTCCAACTGGGCGCGCGCCGCCATCTGCTGCGCGAACAGCGCGGTCTGGATGCCGTGGAAGAGACCCTCCAGCCACCCGACCAACTGCGCCTGAGCGATCCTCAGTTCCGCGTCCGACGGAACCGCCTCGTCCGTGAACGGGAGGGACAGCCGCTCGAGTTCCTCGACCAGCTCGGGCGCCAGGCCCTCCTCCAGCTCCTTCACGGAACTGTGGTGGATCTCCTTGAGCCGGACCCGGCTCGCTTCGTCCAGAGGTGCCGCCCGTACTTCTTCGAGCAGCTGCTTGATCATGCTGCCGATCCGCATGACCTTCGCGGGCTGCTCGACCATCTCCGTCACCGGGATCTCGCGCGACTCGTCTTCACCGTCGCCTCCGCCGAGCGCCATACCGTCCTGCCCGACGATGAGGACCTGCGGGCTCTCCTGCGACCGTTCATTCCTCGGCATCTCCATGCCGCCATTCTCTCGTACAGATGCGTCACAGCACGGTGTGCCCCCGCACCAAGGTGATCCACCCTCGTACGGGGGCACAACCGGCCACCGGCAGGCCCGGCGCGGTCGGCACTACCGGTGCCCGGGACGCTCCGTCACGTGACCGCGCGCCGTGCCACGGCGCCGCGCGACCGGGTCAGCAGGGCGGCGAGGAGCGCGGCACCCAGCGGTACGGCGACCAGCAGCGCGCCGAACGTCTCCCACGGCAGGACGATCGGCACGTGCGGGAGGTCCGCCGACCCGGCCCAGCCGCCGTCGCGGGCCTCCTCGTACCAGCGCATCGCCTCGCGCCGCTCCGTCAGCCGCAGCCCGATCGCAGGGAGGACGCCCGCCGCGGATCCGAGCAGCACCCCCATGACGGCGACCACGCCGCACTGGAACCCGCTGAGGGTACGCCGCACCCGGGGCGGCGCGCCGACCGCGGCCAGCGTCTTGAGGTCGGCCTCCGCGTCGGCCTGGGCGAGACCGGTGGCGATCCCGGCGGCGCCGATGGTGATCAGGCCGGCGAACACGGCGAGCGCGAGCAGCACGATGCCGTACTCGCTGACGTACCCCTCCTCGATGTGGAGCTGGACGTCCGCGCCCGTCTTGGCCAGTTCGTCGTCGAGCCGCTGCCGCTGCTCGCTGCTCGGCGGATGACCGGTCGTGTAGTACGAGCCGATCGGCACCGTGGTGAGGCCGGCGGCCTTCGCGGTGTCCGGGCTGATGAGGCCGCTGATGCCGTACGACGTGACGTCGTCGCCCACCTGGTACGCGGGGAAGGTCTTCACCTCACCGCCCGGGTCCTGGCCCTTCGCGGCGGCCTCGTCGGCCTTCTCCGTGTCGGTGATCAGCCGGAGCGACACCTTGCCGGCCGCGTCGACGTGCGTCTTGCGGAAGGAGACGAAGCCGCCGTCGGCGAGGGCCTTCGCGGCGGCGTGGTCGTCGACGCCGAGGACCTTCAGCAGGTTCGCGTCCGCGATGAGCACGCCGTTGTCGGTGGCCATGGAGCCGTTCCGCTCAGTGGCGCAGCGCCAGTCCTCGGACAGTTTGCGGCGCTCCTCGACGCTGTACTTCTCGGCGGGGTCGGAGCCGTCGGGCGTGGTCGCCCAGAGCGGGCACTCGTTCGCCTTCGGTATGACGAGCTCGGCGCGGCCGCAGCCGTCGCCGCCCTCCCACGGCCGGCAGCTCGGCTTGCCGACCGCGATGCGGGCGACATCGGCCCGTACGTCGACCGGGAGGTGCTTCCGGACGGCTTCCCGGATGGCGGGGACGTCCCGGCCGCCGTCCTCGGCGACCAGCGCGCTGACCGCCCCGTGCGGGAGCTGGGCCACGTAATCCGCGCGCTCCTGGGCGTCTCGGCTCGCCGTGTACGTGGAGACGGCGACCGTCCCGGCGACGGCGGCGAGCACGGCGGCCACGGCGGGCGCCGTACGGCCCCGGTTGCGCACGGCGTCCCGCAGCGCGAGGCGCGGCGAAAGCGGCAGCCAGCGGCCCGCGCGCCCGAACAGGCCCACCAGCATCGGCGTCATGGCGACGACGCCCAGTTCGGCGAGGGCGCTGCCGCCCGCCACGATGATGAACTGGTCGCTGAACAGCGAGCCGTACAGGGCGATAGCGGCGCCGCCCAGCGCGGCCACGAGACCGATGACGGGCAGGACGCGGTTGGCCTTGCGCACGCCGCGCCGGCCGGTGAGCGAGGCCAGGACGGTCTCGCGGGACGCGGTGATCGCGGGCACGATCGCGGCGAGCAGCCCGGTGAGCACGGCGAGGAGGCCGATGCCGAGCAGCTCCAGCGGCCGCACGTCGAACGACCCGAACCGCTGGCCGATGACGTCCTCCAGGACCGGCTGCAGCGCGAAGGTCAGGACGAGGCCGAGCAGCGTTCCCGCCACGGCGGCCGCGGCGCCGATGACCAGGCCGCCGGCCAGGACGATCGAGCGGATGTGGCGGCGGTCGCCGCCGTTGGCGCCCACCAGGCCGAGCTGGCGGCGGGAGCGCCGGGCTCCGACGGCGAAGGCGGGGCCGGCGAGCAGGCAGATCTCCAGCATGGCGAGGCCGACGACGGTCGCGGCGGCCACCAGAGCGGCCCGTTCGGCGCCCGGGCTCTCCGCGAAGGAGCCCCAGCCGTCCCGCTGGAAGAGCGGCACGTCCGACGTGGCGGGCGGGTCGATCAGGACGGCGCGGGAGACGACGTGGACGCCCTTGGCGTTGGCCTCCTGGACCATGTTCCACGTGAAACCATCACCCGCTGAGCCGGTGGAGCCGGTGGAGCCGGTGGCCGAGCCCGCCGCGCCGGCCGCTCCGCCGCCGAGCTGCACGAGGTGGGTCGTGGAGGTGTCGCCGCCCGCCAGTCCGGCGGCTCCGAGTGCCTTGCCGAGCGGCTTCAGGAGCGCGCCGGGCAGGACGTTGACCTGGACGGCCTTGAGGTCGTCGGGCAGCTCGTACACGCCGGTGACCGTGTACTCGCGGTCGAGGCCGCGCGCGGCGAGCGTCGAGCCGACCTTCAGGCCGCTGTTCTCCAGGAACCGCGCGGAGACGGCGACCTCGTCGTCCTTCTGCGGGAACCGCCCGTCCAGGAGGGCCATGATGCCCCGGGCGACCGGGTCGGCCGCCTTCAGCTCGCGGACCTCCGCCTGGAGCAGCCCGTGTGCGGTGCGCAGCTTCGCGTAGCCCGTGGTGTCCGTCAGGGTGGTCGCCCCGGCCGGGAACGCCTTGGTGACGTCGGTCCCGCCGTCGGGCCACGGCTCGTCGCCGGTGTCCTTGGCCGGCGTGTACATCTGGCCGTCCGGGGACTGGTGGATGGCGGCGCCGCCCATGCCGGGGTCCATCAGACGGGCGTCGGCGGCGCCGAGCAGACGGCTCGCCTTCTCCTGTGGGGACAGCTCGGCGCTGCGCAGGGTCAGGTCGGCGGCGCTCACGCCCAGGATGGGCAGCGCGATCATGGCGAGGACGAGGAAGCTGCGGCCCTTGAAGCGCCAGGCGTCGCGGCGGGCGATCCGCACCGCGGCGCGCCAGGAGTGGAACCAGTTCTTCACCGCTCGCCGCCCGCCTGGCCGGAGAGGCCCGCCTGCTGCGCGAGCAGGGAGTCGGCGTCCGTGCGTACGGTCTGGTCGACGACGGCGCCGTCCCGCAGGAACACCACGCGGTCGGCCCAGGCGGCGAAGCGCGGCTCGTGCGTGACGAGGACACCGGCGGCACCGGCGTCGCAGCGGGTGCGGAGCAGGGCGAGGACGGATTCGCCGGTCTCGGAGTCGAGGGCGCCGGTCGGTTCGTCGGCGAGGACAAGGCGGCGCTCGCCGACGAGGGCGCGGGCGATGGCGACGCGCTGCTGCTGGCCGCCGGACATCTCATCGGGGAAACGGTCGGCGAGGTGGCCGAGGCCCATCTCGTCGAGCGCGGCGACGGCCTCGCCGCGGGCCTTGCGGGCGGATATGCCGTCCAGTTCGCGCGGCAGGGCGACGTTCTCGGCGGCGGTGAGGGCGGGGATGAGGTTGTAGTCCTGGAAGACGTAGCCGATGCTGCGGCGGCGCAGCGCGGCGAGGGTGCGGCGGTCGGCGGTGGTGATGTCGGTGTCCTCGACGACGACCCGGCCCGATGTGGGGATGTCCAGGCCGCCCGCGATGGTGAGGAGCGTCGACTTGCCGGAGCCGGAGGGTCCCATGACGGCGACCAGCTCGCCGGGGAAGACGTCGAGGTCGATGCCGCGCAGGGCGTGCACCTCGGTGGCCCCGGTGCCGTGGACCCGGGTCAGCTGCTGGAGTTGCAGCACGGGCCGGCGGGACGGCTGGGGCGTGGGTGATGACATGAAGGGGTCCCCCCTTGGCGTACGCGGGTGGGCGCGCACGGAGCGGTCGGTCGTTCGGTGATGGGTGGGTGTGGCTGCGGGCGGGTGTGGCTGCGGCTGCGGGTGTGGATGCGGGTGCGGGCGGATCAGGGCGTGGCGCGCGGCCGGCCGGGATGGGTCAGTTCCTGGACGGCCGGTGCCACGGGTGGGGAGGTGATCCGTCCGTCGTCTGCCGGCGCCGATGCCGCCGAGAGACGGATGAGGCGTGCCTCGCAGTGGTCGAGCCAGCGCGCCTCGGCCTCGGTCTGGAAGATGAGCTGCTCCAGTACGAGGAGCCACGCCACGTCGTCACGTTCCCGCGCGGCATCGTCCCCGGCCTCCAGGGCGGTCAGCGCCTGGGCCTTGAGGCGGGTGTAGTCCTGCATCGCCTTCACGGTGTGGCGCCGCTGCGCCTGGATCACCGCGCGGATGTCGACGCCGGGCGCCCCGACCGCCATGGCGAGCTTGATGGCCAGCTCGTCCCGCGCCGGGCTGGTGCGGTCGACGGGCCGCTCGAACCAGGTACGGAGCTCGGCGCGCCCCGCGTCGGTGATGACGTAGAGCGGGTGCCCCGCCGCGTCCTCACCGTCCTGGGCGACAAGGCCGTCCCGCTCCAGGCGGCTCAGGGTCGTGTAGACCTGGCCGACGTTCAGCGCCCAGGTGGCGCCGGTGCGGGACTCGAACTCCGTACGGAGCTGGGAGCCGTAGCGGGGTCCCCGTTCGAGGAGGGCCAGGAGGCCGTGGCGGATCGACATACTCAGTATGTATACCGAGTATGCCGAGGGGGACAACCGACTCGGGACTGATCGCGGAGGTCCCCCTTGAGAGGGACGGGCCGCTCAGCGGCGGCGCAGCCGGAGGCCGAGGAAGCCGATGCCGAGGCCCATCAGCGCGAGCCCGACGCCGAGCGTGAGAACGGGAACCCGCCGGTCAGCGACGGCCCCGGTGGCCTGCGGGCCGGACCGCCACGTGTCGGCGGACGGCGTGGGCCGGCGGAGAACGGCCGCCGGGGAGTCCACCTCGGGTACGGCCTCCAGCGCCGGGCCCTCGCGGTCGCGGCGCCATGGGACTGTTGCCGTTTCGGTACGAGCGGAGTCCGAAGGGACGGGTGAGACGGAGGCCGACGGGGTGACGGAGACCGACGGGATCCGCCACGGGACCTTGGTGCGCCCCGGCCGCGTACGCCCCGCCCCGGCGGGCCGCCCGGCCAGCGACGGCCCCGGCGAGAACGTCGCCGTCGGCCCGGAGGGCGACGGCCCGGGCGAAGCCGAGCCGCTGGGCCCCGGCCCCCCGGACATCGAAGCCTCCGGGGAAGCCCCGCTCCCGCCGCCGCCCGTGCCCGTGGGCTCGGGCGGTCCGGCACTCCCACCGGCGGAGGCGCTCGCCCCCGGGGGGCCGGGGCTCTCCTCGCCGTACGCGAGGGGCATCGGACCGGCGGACAGCGCGGCCGCGAGCAGCACCGTGGGCACCGCGCGGCGGCCTCGACGAGCGAGGGCTGCAGTCATCGGTGACGCCTCCTGTGACGAGCTGCGCATGAGGACGAGCACAGCGTCACATGCCGATCGCGCACCGGCATCTCGGTCCCGGCTCCGTGCTTCGGTCGGGTGAGTCCGGCCTACTGGGGCGCGTGACCGGTGGAGATCTCCAGGGTGAACTCGGCCCCGTCCTCGGTGATCTCGGTGCCCTTCGGCGGGTACTGCGTGAGGACCGTGCCGTCGCCGTAGGTGGCCTCGTCGATGCGGACCTCCTTGGTGATCTTCCAGCCGGCGGCCTGGATGCAGGCCCGCACCGAGTTGATGTTCTTGTACGTGAAGTCGGGCGCCTTGAACTTGTCCGGGTCGCTGCCTTCCGACGGCTCCGTGCACTTCTTGGTGTCGATCGTCTTGCCCAGGTCAGGGCCCTTGTACGTGCCCTCGGAGCCCACGCTCGCCGACGCCGACGTCCCCCCGCCGGCCGCCTGGCCGCCCGCGCCGCCGGGGTCGTCCTCCTTGTTGAGGGCGACCGCCGTGATCACGCCGCCGACGGCGATCAGGGCGACCACGATGGCGCCGACGATGAGCGGCATGTTCCGGCGGCCGCCGCTGCCCGCCGGCGTGTACGGGGCCGGGGCCGGGGTCTGGTACGCGGGACCGGGCGCCGGGCTCGGAGCCGGGGCCTGGTGCGGGTAGCCGTACGTCGCCGGGGCGGGCGCCGGGGTCGGCGCCGGGGTCGGGGCGCCGTACGGGCCCGGGGCCGGAGTCGGGGGCTGGTACGGGGTCTGGACGTGCTGCGGCGGCGCCGGCGTCGAGTGGTCCACCGGCGGGAACACCGCCGAGCCCACGCCCGCCCCGCTGTTCGACGGCGCGCCCGGCACGATCACCGGCGCACCGGTCTGCCCCGCCGACAGCACCCGCAGACACTCGTCCCGCATGGCGGCGGCGCTCGGGAAGCGCTCGTTCGGGTTCTTCTTCAGCGCCCGCGCCACCAGCGCGTCCATCGCGGGCGTCACGGACCGGTTGATGGAGGACGGCGCGACCGGCTCCTCCTGGACGTGTGCGTACGCGATGGCCAGCGGCGAGTCCGCGTCGAACGGGATCCGCCCGGTCAGCAGCTGGAAGAGCATGATGCCGACGGAGTACAGGTCCGAGCGGGCGTCCACGCCCCGGCCCAGGGCCTGCTCGGGCGACAGGTACTGCGGGGTGCCGACCACCATGCCGGTCTGCGTCATCGACGTGACGCCCGACTGCATGGCGCGCGCGATGCCGAAGTCCATGACCTTCACGACACCGCGCTTGGTCATCATCACGTTGCCCGGCTTGATGTCCCGGTGGACCAGGCCCATCTCGTGGCTGGTCTCCAGGGCGGCCAGCACGTCGGCCGTCACCTTCAGGGCCTTCTCGGCGGGCATGGCCCCGTACTGCTGGATGTCCGCCGCCAGCGCCGAGCCGAGCGGCTGGCCCTCCACGTACTCCATGACGATGTACGGCATGACGCCGCCGTCGCCCATCGAGGGGTCGTTGAACGTGACCGTGTCCTCGCCGGTGTCGAACACCGACACGATGTTGGTGTGCTGCAGCTTCGCGACCGCCTGCGCCTCGCGCCGGAACCGCTCGCGGAACGACTGTTCCCGGCCGAGTTCCGAGTGCAGCGTCTTGATGGCGACCTGGCGGTCCAGCGCGCTGTCGTACGCCAGGTACACCGAGGCCATGCCGCCCTCGCCGAGCAGGTCGCGAAGCTGGTACCGGCCGTTCGCCACCGACCCGCCGGCATAGCGGCCGTGTGCGCCGTCCTGGCTCATCTCTGCTTCCCCCTACACGACCCGTATGCGCGCTGTACGCGCGCGCGTGACCGCGGTGATCCGGATGTACGCGCCAAGTCTGCCCGAGGCCTCCGACAAATCAAGCCAGGTGCCCGTTCCGTGACCGTACGCACAAGAAGCGTCTCGCAAGCGTTACGCGACGGGCATGGAATTTGCACAGGTGTACGTGGAACGGGTTTGATGGCCCGTCCATCCCGAACCGGCTCGTCGCGCGGAGGCTGTAGCGTGACGTGGCGAGGACAGCGCGCGGACAGCGCACGGAAATGACGGCGAGGACGATGGCACCCGGATCCGAAGCAGGTGGCGGCGGAGTGTCGGACGACGGAGCGCCGGAGCGCCCGACCGGCGGCGCCGGCGGCTCCTCCGACGTCGGGGACTTCGGCGTCGGCGGCCTCGTCGGCGACGGCCGCTACCGGCTGACCCACCGTCTGGGCCGTGGCGGCATGGCCGAGGTGTTCGCCGCCGAGGACGTACGGCTCGGCCGCACGGTCGCCGTGAAGCTGCTCCGCCCGGACCTCGCCGAGGACCCGGTCTCCAAGGCCCGCTTCACCCGCGAGGCGCAGTCCGTCGCGGGCCTCAACCACCACGCGATCGTCGCCGTGTACGACTCCGGCGAGGACGTCGTGGGCGACCAGTCCGTGCCGTACATCGTGATGGAGCTGGTCGAGGGCCGCACCATCCGCGACCTCCTCATCAGCGCCGAGGCACCGCCGCCCGAGCAGGCGCTCATCATCGTCTCGGGCGTCCTCGAAGCGCTCGCGTACTCGCACCAGCACGGCATCGTCCACCGTGACATCAAGCCCGCGAACGTCATCATCACGCACAGCGGCGCCGTCAAGGTGATGGACTTCGGCATCGCCCGCGCCCTGCACGGCGCGTCCACGACGATGACGCAGACCGGCATGGTCATGGGCACGCCCCAGTACCTGTCGCCCGAGCAGGCGCTCGGCAAGGCCGTCGACCACCGCTCCGACCTGTACGCCACCGGCTGCCTCCTGTACGAACTCCTCGCCCTGCGGCCGCCGTTCGTCGGCGAGACGCCGCTGTCGGTCGTGTACCAGCACGTCCAGGACATGCCCGTACCGCCGTCCGAGGTCGCCGACGTGGCGCCGCCGGAGCTGGACGGGCTCGCGATGCGCGCACTCGCGAAGGACCCGGACGACCGGTTCCAGAGCGCCGAGGAGATGCGCGGGCTCATCCAGTACGCGCTGCGCATGCTCCAGGAGCAGGGCGGCCACACCGGCACGTGGAACACGGGCCCGATCGGCGGCGCGTACGACGGCGGGCACGGCCAGCACGACGGCGGGATGTCCGCGACCGCGGTCATGGGCGCCCCCACCGGCCCCGGCGGCCACGGGGCCCCCGCCGGACACGGAGCCCACGGCGGACACGGCGGACACGGCGGCCATCCGGCCCGCCAGGGCCACGGGCAGCCGATGCACGGCGACACCTCGCAGGGCCCGATCCTGCCGCCGCGCAACCCCGACGACGGCGCGTACGCCGGCGGCTACGGAGGCCAGGGCAACGGCGGCGGTGGCGGCCGCGGCAAGGTGCTGCTGTTCGTGGCGTTCGCGCTGGTCGCGATCGTGGCGGGGGTCGTGTACGCGATCAAGGCGAGCGACAACACGGCCACCCCGGGCACCAGGCCGAGCGTGAGCCCGTCCCCGTCCGTCTCGTCCGAGAAGCCCAGCGCCACCCCGTCCCCCTCGCAGAGCGAGGAGGAAGAGGAGCCGGACACCTCGACCGGCGGCAGCGGCGACTGGGGCAACCGCACGCCGTGGACCCCGGACACGTCCCCGAGCAGCCAGAACCCGTCCCCGTCGCAGAGCTCATCCGCCGACGCGGGCACGAGCGACGGCGGCACCGACGAGGGCACGACCGACGGCACCACCGACGGCGGCACGACCGACGGCACCACCGACGGGTCGACGGACGGCAGCAACAACCAGGGCACCACCGACGGCACCACCACCGACGGCGGCACCACCGGGACGACCGACGGCGGCTCCGGCGACACGGGCGGTACCACCAGCTCGGGCCAGCAGGGCGGTACGACGCAGGGCACCACGACGGGCACCACCGGGAGCACCACGGGCACCTGAGGAGCCTGAGGCACTTGAGGAGCCTCAGGCACCTGAGGGGGCCGAGGCACCTGAGGGACCGTCACCCGGCGAACGCGTCGCGCACCGCCTCGTATTCGCGGGTCCACCACACCGTCAGGGCCGACGCCGCGGGAAACTGCGGGTCGGCCCTGCTGTCGTGCAGCTCGTAGCGCCAGCGCAGTATCCAGAAGTCGTTGAGCCGCTCCCACCACACCCGGTGCACGGCGGCCGCCAGTTCGGCCGCGCCCGCGCCCGAAGCGCGGCGGTACGCGCGCGCGTAGGCCCGTACCTTCCGCAGGTCCAGGCGGCCGGTCGGCTGTACGTAGAAGATCAGCCCCGCCCGTACCGCCTCCTCCGCCCGCGGCTGCACGCCCAGCCGGTCCCAGTCGACGATCGCGGCGGGCTCCGCGCCCCGGTACAGCAGGTTCAGCGGATGGAAGTCGCCGTGCACCCAGCCGCCCGCCACGGGCGCGGCCGGGCGCCGGTGCGCGTGCTCGGCGAGCAGCCGGCGGCGCTCCACGAGCCGGTGCTCGGCCAGCTCGTCGAAGGGCTCGCGGGGCCGCCGCCCCCTGGCCAGCGCCAGCAGCTCGTCGATCAGCCGGAACGTGTCCTCCGGGTCGGCGCTGGCGTACTCCCGCGCGCCCGCACCCCCGCCCGCACCGCAGCCCGCTCCCCCGCCCGGAGCACCGCCGTCAGGACCGCCGGCACCGTGGCCCATGACCTTCTCCAGGCACGTGTGGACCAGCCCCAGCAGCGCACCGAGCCGCCGCGAACCGGACGCCGTGAGCTGCGTGCCGTCCCGGTGGCGGCCCTCGACCCACGGGTGCAGCGCGTAACAGTGCCCGTCGATCAGCGCGACGGTCCGCCCCCTCGTGTCGGGCAGCGGCGGGGCCACCGGGACGCCGAGGTCGTGGAGGCTCTGGGTCGCGCGGTGCTGGCGGACGATCGTGGCCCGGTCGGAGGTCGGGGCGTCGACGTGCTGTTTCAGGAAATAGGTGCCGCGGGTGGTGGTGAGCCGGTAGCCGTTGTTGAGCAGTCCCTGGGAGAGGGGGACGCAGGACAGGGGCTCGGCACGGGGGACGTAACGGCGCAGGAGCGCGTTCACGGGTGGCGTTACAGATGAGCGCGGCACTCGACAGATGTTAGATCAACATGAGATCACCCTGGAAAACAAGTCTTCCCGTGGCCCGGGTACGCGGGATAACGTGCCAGGGTTCCGGCGGCCTGCAAGGCTGTGACCAGTGGTTGTCCCCCCGTTGTCCCCGCAATTCTCGATTTACTTGGAAATCCAAGCAAAATCGCAGGTCAAATGGGGTTTCGCAGGAATGCGACGCACTGGGTAACGTGCCTATGACAGGGTGCTCGCCGGGGCACCTGTCACGCCTGTTCCCGGCCGAGCGCACCCACCCCGTGCACCCGTACGGAACCAGGCGGAACGCCGCACTGGCCGCCCGGCGGACCCCGGGGGCCGGACCGACGGAGGAGCACGCACGTGACCGTGGAAAGCACTGCCGCGCGCAAGCCGCGACGCAGCAGCGGCACCAGCACCGGCAGCACCGGCAGCGCCGGCGCCGGTGGTGCCAAGCGCGCCGCCCGCGCCAAGAAGCCGCAGAACTCGAACGCCGAGCCCCCGCTCGTACAGCTGCTCACCCCCGAGGGTGAGCGTGTCCAGCACCCGGACTACGACGTCGACCTCAGCCCCGACGAGCTGCGCGGCCTCTACCGCGACATGGTGATGACCCGCCGCTTCGACGGCGAGGCCACCGCCCTCCAGCGCCAGGGCGAGCTGGGCCTGTGGGCCTCGCTGCTCGGCCAGGAGGCCGCCCAGATCGGCTCGGGCCGGGCCCTGCGCGACGACGACTACGTCTTCCCGACGTACCGCGAGCACGGTGTCGCCTGGTGCCGCGGGGTCGACCCGACCAATCTGCTGGGCATGTTCCGTGGTGTGAACCACGGCGGGTGGGACCCCAACAGCAACAATTTCCACCTGTACACGATCGTGATCGGTTCGCAGACCCTGCACGCCACCGGCTACGCCATGGGCGTCGCCAAGGACGGCGCGGACTCCGCGGTCATCGCGTACTTCGGTGACGGCGCCTCCAGCCAGGGCGATGTCGCCGAATCGTTCACCTTCTCGGCGGTGTACAACGCGCCGGTCGTGTTCTTCTGCCAGAACAACCAGTGGGCGATCAGCGAGCCCACCGAGAAGCAGACCCGCGTCCCGCTCTACCAGCGCGCGCAGGGCTTCGGCTTCCCCGGCGTACGGGTGGACGGCAACGACGTCCTGGCCTGCCTCGCCGTGACCCGCTGGGCCCTGGAGCGGGCCCGCCGCGGCGAGGGCCCGACCCTCGTCGAGGCGTTCACGTACCGCATGGGCGCCCACACCACGTCCGACGACCCCACCCGCTACCGTCACGACGACGAGCGGGCCGCCTGGGAGGCGAAGGACCCGATCCTGCGCCTGCGCCGCTACCTGGAGGCCCAGGGCCACGCCGACGCGGCCTGGTTCGAGGAGCTGGAGGCGGAGAGCGAGGCGCTCGGCAAGCGCGTCCGCGAGGCCGTGCGCGCCATGCCCGACCCCGACGACATGGCGATCTTCGAGAATGTCTACGCCGACGGGCACGCGCTCGTCGACGAGGAGCGCGCGCAGTTCGCCGCGTACCAGGCGTCGTTCGCGGATGGCGAGGTCAAGTGATCATGGCTGTGCAGAAGCTCCCCCTGGCGAAGGCGCTCAACGAGTCGCTGCGCAAGGCCCTGGAGACCGACCCCAAGGTCCTCGTCATGGGCGAGGACGTCGGCAAGCTCGGCGGCGTGTTCCGGGTCACCGACGGCCTGCAGAAGGACTTCGGCGAGGAGCGGGTCATCGACACGCCGCTCGCCGAGTCCGGCATCGTCGGCACCGCCATCGGCCTGGCCCTGCGCGGCTACCGGCCGGTCGTGGAGATCCAGTTCGACGGGTTCGTCTTCCCCGCGTACGACCAGATCGTCACGCAGCTCGCGAAGATGCACGCCCGCGCGCTCGGCAAGGTCAAGATGCCGGTCGTCATCCGGATCCCGTACGGCGGCGGCATCGGCGCCGTCGAGCACCACAGCGAGTCGCCCGAGGCGCTGTTCGCGCACGTCGCGGGCCTGAAGGTGGTCTCGCCCTCGACGCCGTCTGACGCGTACTGGATGCTCCAGCAGGCCATCCAGAGCGACGACCCGGTGATCTTCTTCGAGCCGAAGCGGCGCTACTGGGACAAGGGCGAGGTCGACACCGAGGCCATCCCGGGCGAGCTGCACAAGGCGAGGGTCGCGCGCACCGGCACGGACCTCACCCTGGCGGCCTACGGTCCCATGGTGAAGGTGTGCCTGGAGGCCGCGGCCGCCGCCGCGGAGGAGGGCAAGTCGATCGAGGTCGTCGACCTGCGGTCGGTCTCGCCGGTCGACTTCGACACCGTCCAGGCGTCCGTCGAGAAGACGGGCCGGCTGGTCGTCGTGCACGAGGCGCCGGTGTTCTTCGGCTCGGGCGCGGAGATCGCCGCCCGCATCACGGAGCGGTGCTTCTACCACCTGGAGGCCCCGGTGCTGCGCGTGGGCGGCTACCACGCCCCGTACCCGCCGGCCCGGCTGGAGGAGGAGTACCTTCCGGGGCTTGACCGGGTGCTCGACGCCGTCGACCGCGCGCTGGCGTACTGAGGAAGGGCGAGAACACCGTGATCCGCGAGTTCAAGATGCCGGACGTCGGTGAGGGACTCACCGAGGCCGAGATCCTCAAGTGGTACGTGCAGCCCGGCGACACCGTCACCGACGGCCAGGTCGTGTGCGAGGTCGAGACGGCGAAGGCGGCTGTGGAGCTGCCGATCCCGTTCGACGGGACCGTGCACGAGCTGCGCTTCCCGGAGGGTACGACCGTCGACGTCGGCGAGGTGATCATCTCGGTCGACGTGGCGGGGGGTGGCGGCGCCGCTGCCGCCGCTGCCGAGGCGCCCGCTCAGGCCGCCGAGGTGGCCGCTCCCGCCGCGCCGGCCGCGCCTGCCGCTGCCCAGGCTCCCGCGGCGCCCGTCGCGGAGGAGGAGGAGCCGCAGGGCCGCCAGCCGGTGCTGGTCGGGTACGGCGTGGCCGCGTCGTCCACGAAGCGGCGCCCGCGCAAGCAGCCGGTGCCCACCGGTGCGGCCCCGGCCGCGCAGGCGGCGGTCCAGGGCGAGCTGAACGGCCACGCCCCGGCGCCAGTGGCGCCCGTGCCCGAGGCGCGGCCGCTGGCCAAGCCGCCCGTACGGAAGCTGGCCAAGGACCTGGGCGTCGACCTGACGGCCGTGGTCCCGACCGGTCCTGACGGGATCATCACGCGCGAGGACGTGCACCGGGCGGCCGCCCCGGCCGAGGCCCCGGCAGCTGTACCGCCGCAGGCCCCGGCGCCCGCGCCCGAGCCCGCGCAGCCCGTACAGCCCGTGCAGGCCCCGGCGCCGGTGGCGGCGCCGTCGGCGGCGGGGGAGCGGGAGACCCGTATCCCCGTCAAGGGCGTACGGAAGGCCACGGCGGCGGCCATGGTCGGGTCGGCGTTCACGGCGCCGCACGTCACCGAGTTCGTCACGGTCGACGTCACGCGCACCATGAAACTCGTCGAGGAGCTGAAGGCCGACAAGGACATGGCCGGGGTGCGGGTGAACCCGCTCCTGCTCATCGCCAAGGCCCTGCTCGTCGCGATCCGGCGGAACCCGGAGGTCAACGCCTCCTGGGACGAGGCCGCCCAGGAGATCGTGCTCAAGCACTACGTAAACCTGGGCATCGCCGCCGCGACGCCGCGCGGCCTGATCGTGCCGAACATCAAGGACGCCCACGCCAAGACCCTCCCGGAGCTGGCGGCGGCGCTCGGCGAGCTGGTGTCCACGGCCCGCGAGGGCAGGACGACACCGGCGGCGATGCAGGGCGGCACGGTGACCATCACCAACGTCGGCGTCTTCGGGGTCGACACGGGCACGCCCATCCTCAACCCGGGTGAGTCCGCGATCCTCGCGGTCGGTGCGATCAAGCTGCAGCCGTGGGTGCACAAGGGCAAGGTGAAGCCTCGTCAGGTGACCACGCTGGCGCTGTCCTTCGACCACCGCCTGGTCGACGGCGAGCTCGGTTCGAAGGTGCTGGCCGACGTGGCCGCGATCCTGGAGCAGCCGAAGCGCCTGATCACCTGGGCCTGACGGATCTCTCCACCCAAGGCCGCCGGGGGCCCGGACGCGACGGTGCGTCCGGGCCCTTCGCTCTTACCGTCCTGCCCGGGTGGTGGCCCGGGCTGCCCGGAGGGCTGCCCGCCCGGCCCGGCGCCCGCATGCCCAGGCGCAGTCCGAGCGTGAAGCCGAGCGCGAAGCGGCTGGAGCAGCCGTGCTCCTGCATCAGATCCTGGACGCGGCGCTGGACGGTCCGCTTGCTGAGTGCCAGTTCGCGCGAGATGCGGTCGTCGCTCCAGCCCCGCACCAGCAGTTCGACGATGTGCTGACGTTCCGATGCGTCCTGCATCGTGTCCCCTCCCTGGTTACAAGTAACCCGGCCCCCATGAGGTCGCTGTTCGTAGCAGCACTCCCACGGTAACCCTGGGGTCCGACGGAATCCCAGCCGAAACCCCGCTGAACGGCCCGTGAACGGGAAGGTGGCGGGAAGGCGACAGATGCACCCGGATTTCCTTCTGTGCGCGGTGCGTTGACGGCTAGCTTCCGAGGGGCAAGGCGGTTCCACTCGGGGGACCATCCCGCACGGTGAACGGTTGATGGAGGAGAGCACCTTGAAGCTTCGTTACGCGGCAGCGGCGGCCGCCGCAGCGACTGCGGCTGTCATGGGCACATCACTTCCGGCTCACGCGGCCGGACAGGGCGGAGGCACCCAGCAGGCCAAGCCGGCGGGTGTGGGCACGCTGGCGGACTACACCCACTGCCGGACCCTGTACACGAACGGCACCAAGGCGGGCACCGGCTGCTTCCAGTCCTACGGCGACAAGTTCCTCATGGACGACCACAAGGGCGACGGATTCCGCGTCATCGCCCAGTGGTACACGGACTACGGCCGCTCCGGCGAGTGCCACTGGTCCGGCGGCGCGTCCGCCGGCTGGGGCGAGTGCAACTACAACATGAGCGAGAAGGGCAACGTCAAGTTCCGCGTCGTCCTGCGCGACGGCGCGACCGGCCCCAACGAGGCGACCGGCACGTGGAGCGGCTGGCTGCCCATCGGCGGCTGAGCGGCGCGGTCCACAGGGCCCGTCCGCATCGCGGACGGGCCCTGCTGTTGCACCCCTCTTGTATCTATGCTGTGCGCATGCCAGCCGCCGCACCGTCGCCCGCCCCGTCCTCAGCCCCGGCCCCGCCCGCCGCCGAGCGCGTCTACCACCACGTCAAGGAAGCCGTGCTCGACCGCCGCTACGAAGGCGGCACCCTCCTCACCGAAGGCGAACTGGCGCAGGCCGTCGGGGTGTCCCGGACCCCGGTCCGCGAGGCGCTGCTCAAGCTGGAGATGGAAGGGCTGCTGAAGCTCTACCCGAAGAAGGGCGCCCTCGTCCTCGCCGTCTCGGCGCAGGAGATCGCGGACGTCGTGGAGACTCGGCTGCTCGTCGAGGAGTTCGCCGTACGCAAGGCGGTGCCCGTACCGGCGCGGCTCGTGGCGCGGCTGGAGGAGCTCCTGGAGGAACAGCGGCTCCACGCGCGCGAAGGCGACCTGCGGGCCGTCGCCGTGTCGGACCGCTGCTTCCACGCCGAGATCGTCCGCAACGCCGGCAACCAGATCCTGTCCAAGCTGTACGACCAGCTGCGCGACCGGCAGCTCCGCATGGGCGTCGCCGTCATGGAGGCGCACCCCGACCGCATCGCCAAGAACATCACCGAGCACACCGAGATCCTGGAGGCACTGCGGGCCGGCGACGCCGAGGGTGCCGCCCGGTGCGTGCGCGCCCACGTCGGACGGGTGCGGGTGCTGGTCCGGGGTGACGACCGGTGAGCAGCAGCCCCGCCGCGCCGTCTCCCCCGTCCCCGCCCTCCCCGCCGTCCCCGCTCCCCGCCGACCCACCCGGCGGCCGCCGCGCCGCCCTCGTGTGGGGCGTCGGCGTCTCCGTCTACCTCGTCGCCGTCGTCTTCCGTACGTCCCTGGGCGTCGCCGGGCTCGACGCGGCCGACCGCTTCCAGGTCAACGCGTCCGCGCTGTCCGCGTTCTCGATCGTCCAGCTTCTCGTCTACGCCGGCATGCAGATACCCGTCGGCCTGATGGTCGACCGGCTCGGCACGCGCAAGGTCCTGACCCTGGGGATCGTGCTGTTCACGCTGGGCCAGCTCGGCTTCGCGCTGTCGCCCTCGTACGCAACGGCCCTCGCCGCACGGGTGCTGCTCGGCTGCGGCGACGCGATGACGTTCATCTCCGTGCTGCGCCTCGGCAACCGCTGGTTCCCCGCCCGGCGCGGGCCGCTGATCGCGCAGCTCGCCGGGCTCTTCGGGGTCCTCGGCAACCTCGTCTCCACCATCGTGCTCGCCCGGATGCTGGACGGCCTCGGCTGGACGGCGACGTTCGCGGGCAGCGCGGCGGCGGGGCTCGTCGTCCTCGCGCTGGTGCTGCTGTTCCTGAAGGACCACCCGGAGGGGTACGCGCCGGAGCCGGTGCCGCACGCGGGCGTGGCGTACGTGCGGCGGCAGATCGCGGCCGCGTGGCGGGAGCCGGGGACGCGGCTCGGCATGTGGGTGCACTTCACCACGCAGTTCCCCGCGATGGTGTTCCTGCTGCTGTGGGGCATGCCGTTCCTGGCCGAGGCACAGGGCCTGAGCCGGGGGCGGGCGGGTGAGCTGCTCACCCTGGTGGTGCTCTCCAACATGGTCGTGGGCCTGGCGTACGGGCAGATCATCGCCCGCCACCACGCCGCCCGTACGCCCCTGGCGCTGGGCACCGTGGCGGCGACGGCGACCCTATGGGCGGCCACCATCGCCTATCCCGGCGACCGTGCGCCGATATGGCTGCTGGCCACACTGTGCGTGGTGCTCGGCGCGTGCGGCCCCGCGTCCATGATCGGCTTCGACTTCGCCCGCCCCGCCAACCCGTCCGAGCGGCAGGGCACGGCGTCCGGCATCGTCAACATCGGCGGCTTCACCGCGTCCATGACGACGCTGCTGGCCGTCGGCGTCCTGCTGGACGCGACGGGCGGCGACTACCGCGTCGCGTTCTCGTCGGTGTTCGTCCTGCAGGCGCTGGGCCTCGCCCAGATCCTGCGGCTGCGCGGCCGCACGGCGCGCCGCGAGCGGGAACGGCTCGTGGCCAGCCGCGTGGAGGCCGTACACGTACCGGCGTGAGGCAACGGCGCGTACCGGCGTGAGGCACGGACGCGGGCGCGCGCGTGCCGGCGTCAGGCCCGGACGGGATCAGGGCGTGATGGCGAAGTGGGCCAGGATCGCCGCCGCCAGCTCCTCGTCGCCCTCCACCTTGATCCGGTCCGCGACCGCCGCGGGCCGTACACGGCCGCAGGCGAGCCGCATGTACGTCTCCCAGTCCGTCGCGAACGTGACGGCCGGGCCCAGCGACGGCGCGCCGTCGACCGTGCCGCGCCCGTCCGCGTCGACACGCACCGTCCGCATGAACTCGACCGGGCCGCTGACGTCGAAGACGACCGCCGAGTTCGGCGGGGCGCCCGCGTCCTTGGCGACGACCCTGGGCAGCACCGTGAGGAAGGTGTCGCGGGCGACGTACGCGCCGGGCGAGTCGAGGTTGCCGGGCTTGCCGAGGGTGGTGCGCAGGTCCTGCTCGTGCACCCACACGTCGAAGGCGCGCATCCGGTAGGCCACTTCGAGGCTCTGCTCGGCGCCCAGCGGGGCGCGCACCAGCGTGTCGGGGGAGCGGGACTCGTTGCGCAGCATGCGGGCGCGGCGGATCAGGATGTACTCGAGCTCGGAGGTCATCTCCGGCGCGGTGTGGTGGCGGCGCACATCGACCTGCATCTCCATGTAGCGGGAGAAGTCACTGCGTACGTGGTACAGATCGCGCGGCAGGGAGTGAATCGGCCGTGGGTCGCCCAGCATCTCGCACTCCATGCCGATGACATGGGAGACGATGTCCCGGACCGACCAGCCGGGGCACGGTGTGGCGCGGTTCCATTCCGCCTCGGCGAGCGGCTGTACCAGCTCGGCTATCGCTTCGATGGAATGGGTCCAGGCGTCGGCGTAGGTCTGGAGGCTGGGATGGACGGTCACGGGACCCCTCGTGCGGCTTGGTACGCGGGCTGGGTGCTGCGGCGGCTGCGGGGGTCCGGGGGACGTCCCCCGGAAGAGAACAGTACGCTCCCCACAGGCCCCTCGGCAGTGCTTTCGTGTGACGATCGTAGGCCCGTATTGACGGCTCCAACGCCAGGACGGTGGTAATGTGCGCGCCTCGCTCCTTCAGATCGCGGTCAACCCGGACGAATCGGTAGCCGCTCGACGCGGCCGGGCCGCCGACCTCGTACGCGAACAGCGGGGCTCGGACCTGGTGGTGCTCCCGGAGCTGTGGCCCGTCGGGGCCTTCGCGTACGAGTCGTTCGCGGCCGAGTCCGAGCCGCTGGAGGGCCCGACGTACGCGGTGATGGCCGAGGCGGCACGGGAAGCGCGCGTGTGGCTGCACGCCGGGTCCATCGTGGAACGCGCCCCCTCGGGTGCCCTGTACAACACGTCCCTGGTCTTCTCGCCGTCCGGTGAGCTGGTCCGCTCATACCGGAAGATCCACCGCTTCGGCTTCGACCAGGGCGAGGCCGTGCTGATGGCGGCGGGCGACGACCTGGTGACGGTGCCGCACCCGCAGCTCCCGTTCGGCGTCGCGACCTGCTACGACCTGCGGTTCCCCGAGCTGTTCCGGGGCCTGGTGGACGCGGGCGCGCGGGCGTTCGTCGTCCCGGCGGGCTGGCCCGCCCGGCGCCGCGCGCACTGGACGCTGCTCGCGCAGGCGCGGGCGGTGGAGAACCAGGCGTACATGCTGGCCTGCGGAACGGCCGGTTCGCACGCGGGCGTCGAGCAGGCGGGGCACAGCATCGTCGTCGACCCGTGGGGTGAGGTCCTGGCGGAGGCGGGCGCGGGCGAGGAGGTCCTGACGGTGGACCTGGATCCGGCGAAGGTGGAGCTGACCCGGGACCAGTTCCCGGCCCTCAAGGACCGGGTGCTGGGCACGCCGCCGCCTACGCGCGCGTAGAGCGGGACTTCCGCGCTACGCGCGCGTGGTGCGGCGGTTCGGCCGTGCGGCCCTGCGGCCGTGCGGAGGCCGGGTCAGGCGCCGGGCGTCCAGCCGCCGAGCCAGTCCGCGACCTCCTGGCCGGCCGCCTGGGCGTCCGTCAGGTGCGGGCGCTCAGTGCTCTGGGGACCGGCGCCGGGGCCGTTGTTCTCGTACTCGGCGAAGCGGTCGTTCTTCCAGGAGAAGCCGCTCATGTCGGTCCAGGGGGCCGCCTTGATGGCGCCGCTGAGGTGGGTGTTCCGGAAGGTGGCCTGCGGCCTGAGGGAGGCGTCGCCGCCCGCGTGCCAGGGCCGGCCGAGGTAGAAGCTGCCGTTGCTGACGTCCCCGTTGACGACGCTGCGGTTGATCAGGAAGCCCTTGCGGTCGGCGGCCGTGCTGGGCGCGGCGATGTATCCGGCCGAGGTTCCGTTCCAGCGCTTCTTCAGGGTGATGACGGACCGGTCGATGACGGCGGTGGCGCGGCCGAAGACGAAGTCGACGTTGCCGACGACGTACGAGTTGGTCATGTAGACGCGGCCGAGCCGGTCCTTGGAAGCGGTGTCCAGGAGCAGGGTGTCCTGGTCGCCGCTGACGATGACGCCGTCCAGCAGGACCCGGTCGGCGGCGGTCCGCAGGGCGACGGCCTGGTGGCCGCTCATGTGCTGGTTCGCCGCTTCGTCGAAGTCGTTGGAGACGGTCAGGTTGCGGGCCTGGAAGTCGTCGGCCAGGACGGCGACGGTGGCGCTGCCGCTCGTGCCGTACGTACCGGAGCCGCCGGGCTTGGGCGTGCCGGCGGCGTTGCCGTACACGATCACCGTGTCCTTGCGGCTGGCACCGGTGCCCTGGAAGGTGACGTGCGGCTTGTTCGACGGGACGGTGACCGTCTCGCGGTATGTGCCGGGCTTGATCTGGATGACGACCCGGGAGGTGTTGCCCGCGGGCACGGCGTTCACGGCGGCCTGCACGCTCGTGTACTGGCCGCTGCCGTCCTTGGCGACGGTGAGGGTCGTGGCGGCGGCTGCCGTGGCGCCCGCCGTGCCGGTGGCGCCCGCCGTGCTCGCCCTGCCGATGGTGGAGCGCGGCCCGGCGCCGGACTTCACCTTGGACGGCACGTCGGCGGCGGCGTCCAGCGTGTAGGAGTAGTACGCCTTCGGGTCGAACGCCGTGCCGCCGCTCTCGTTGCGGCCGCTGGTGCCGGAGAAGATGTTGCCCCGCTGGACCAGGGAGGCGGTGGCGTCCTTGATGACCGGGTTCCGCATGCCCTGGAAGTAGCTGTTCTCCAGGACCATCTTGGTGCGCCCGCGCGCGTAGTTGCCGTAGGAGGAGGCGATGCCGGTGCCGGCCTCGTCCTGGAGGTAGTTGTTGTACAGGTGCGCGTGGGCGACGTTGTCGGTGGACGGGTTGCGCTGCTCGGTCTCGCGGAACCAGTTGTGGTGGATGGTCAGGTTCGCGGTGACGTTCTGCGTCCAGCCGATGCCGAAGGTCTTGTTGTTGTTGCTCAGCCGGTTCCAGGACACCGTCACGTACGTGGTGTCCTTGCGGCTGTCGATCAGACCGTCGGCCATGTGCCGCAGGTCGTTGTGGTCGATCCACACATGGTGCGCGCCGTCCATCTGGATGGCGTCGAAATCGTGGTCCTTGTCGTTCCAGACCCCTTGATACGCGTCCCGGATCGTCAGGTTCCGGATGATGACGTTGTGGACGCCCTGGCCGAGGAAGAAGCCGCCGCCGACGATGTGACCGCTGGTCCCCGACCCGACGATGGTCTTGTCGGACGCGACCCTGATCTCCTTGCCCGTGGGGTTCATGGTGATCGTCCCGGCCACGACGATGACGTACGGCTCGGCGGCGGTCGCGTACTTCTCCAGGTCGGCGAGCGTCCGCACGGTGACGACCGCGCCGCCGCGCCCGCCATACGTGCCGTTCTGGCCCAGGGCGTTCACCGAGGCGAACCCGTCGGCGGCCTCCAGGGCCCACGCGGGCGCGGCCTCGGCGGCTGCCTGCGCGGCCTCGGCGGCAGCGGCCCGCGCCTTGGGCGCGGCGTCGTCACCGAGCGCCCCGAAGGCCGTGCCGTACGCCAGCACGCCCGCGGCCGCCAGGGCCACCGGAACGCCCACGCTGAGGGCGACGGTGCCGCGTCTGCGGTGCCGGGCTCGGTTGCGGCTCTCGTTCATGTCGTATCCCGTTTCCGTACGAGGTGGGGGTCACGGGACAGTCGCCACCGCGCGCGCAAAGGGTTGCCGCGGGGATGGCACTCTTGAACCATGAACGATCCGGTCCCCGCGACGCCCCGCCGTGCCCGTGTCCGTGCTCCCGAGCTCGTCGGGAAGGGCGGGTGGCTCAATACGGGCGGCAGCTCGTACACCCTCGCCGACCTGCGGGGACGCATTGTGATCCTCGACTTCTGGACGTTCTGCTGCATCAACTGCCTGCACGTCCTCGACGAGCTGCGGGAGCTGGAGGAGCAGCACCGGGACACGGTGGTGATCATCGGGGTGCACTCCCCGAAGTTCGTGCACGAGGCGGAGCACCAGGCCGTCGTCGACGCCGTCGAGCGGTACGGGGTGGAGCACCCGGTCCTGGACGACCCGGAGCTCGCGACCTGGAAGCAGTACGCCGTGCGGGCCTGGCCGACGCTCGTCGTGATCGACCCGGAGGGGTACGTCGTCGCCCAGCACGCGGGCGAGGGCCACGCGCACGCGCTCGCGGAGCTGGTGGCCGAGCTTGAGGCCGAGCACGAGGCGAAGGGCACCCTGCGGCGCGGCGACGGGCCGTACGTACCGCCTGAGCCGGTCGCCACGCACCTGCGCTTCCCCGGCAAGGCCCTGGTGCTGGATTCGGGCAACCTGCTGGTGTCCGACACCACGCGCCACCAGCTCGTGGAGCTGGCGCAGGACGGGGAGACCGTCGTACGGCGGATCGGCTCCGGCGAGCGCGGCCTGGCCGACGGCCCCGCGGCCGAGGCCCGCTTCAACGAGCCGCAGGGCCTGTGCGCGCTGCCCGACGGGCGCATCGTGGTCGCCGACACCGTCAACCACGCCCTGCGGGCCCTCGACCCGGCCACCGGCGAGGTGACCACCCTCGCCGGGACCGGCGCACAGTGGATGCAGGGCTCCCCGACGTCCGGCCACGCGCGCGAAGTGGCCCTGTCGTCGCCGTGGGACGTCGCCTGGTGGCAGGGCCGGGTGTGGATCGCCATGGCGGGCGTCCACCAGCTGTGGGCGTACGACCCGGAGACGAGCACGGTCGCCGTCGCCGCCGGTACCACCAACGAGGGGCTGGTCGACGGGCCCGCCGCCGAGGCCTGGTTCGCGCAGCCGTCCGGCCTCGCGGCCACCGAGGACCGGCTGTGGATCGCCGACTCCGAGACCAGCGCCCTGCGCTGGGCCGACCCGGAGGGCACCGTCCACACCGCCGTCGGCACCGGCCTGTTCGACTTCGGCCACCGCGACGGCGCCGCGGCCCAGGCCCTGTTCCAGCACCCGCTGGGCGTCACGGCGCTCCCCGACGGCTCCGTCGCCGTCTGCGACACGTACAACCACGCCCTGCGCCGCTACGACCCCGCGACGGGCGAGGTCACGACCCTGGCGACCGACCTGCGGGAGCCCAGCGACGCGGTGCTCGTCGGGGACGACGTCCTCGTCGTCGAGTCGGCGCGGCACCGGCTGACCCGGCTGCGCCTGCCCGACGAGGCCGTACGGGTCGAGGCCGTCGCCCACCGCACGCGGCGCGAGGCCACCGAGGTCGCGCCCGGCGTGCTCTCCCTCGACGTGGTCTTCCGCGCCCCGGCCGGCCAGAAGCTGGACGAGCGGTACGGCCCGTCGACCCGCCTCCTGGTGTCGTCGACGCCCCCCGAGCTGCTCGCGGACGGCGAGGGCGCGGGCACGGACCTGTCCCGCGAGCTGAAGCTCGCCCCGGACGTCACGGAGGGCGTCCTGCACGTCTCCGCGATGGCCGCCTCCTGCGACGACGACCCGGCCAACGAATACCCGGCCTGCCACGTCCACCAGCAGGACTGGGGCGTCCCGGTACGCGTCGTGGACGGCGGCGCGACCCGACTGCCGCTGATCCTGGCGGGCCTGGACGCCTAGGCGTCCAGGCGCCGTCGCCCACCACGCCTGAGCCGGCGGCGCAGCAGCGCACACAGGCCGTTGCCGGATTCCGGCAGTGAGCGGCCGTGCGGTGCTGCGGGCGGGGCCCGTGTTCTGCGCGCACCGCCGCATCCAGACTGTGCGGGTGCACCCTGCCCAGACGGACCAGTCCCAGTCGCGCCCGATGAAGCATGTGTCGATCCGCCCAGCCATGGTGATCGGCATCGCGTTGCTGCTGGCAGCCACGTGGCTGCTGGCCTTCCCGCTGCGTGGCGCGCTCGACGACGCGCGGGCCCTCCGGGCGGCGGTGCCCTGCGCGTCGCCGGACGGCCCCGACAGCGACTGCCTGCGTACCGTCACGGCCCGCGTCGACCACGTCGAGAAGGCCAACCTGCAGCACAGGAAAGCGACGTACTGGCTGCGTCTCACGGAGGCCGACGGCACGTCCAGCCGGACCCGCCTGCGTGGTCTCCCGCAGCCCACGGCCGCCTGGGCGGGGGCGCGCGTCGAGGTCACCTACTGGCAGGGCCAGATCCGGTACGTCGAGTCCGGTTCCACGCGCCGCTGGACGACAGCGGACCCGCGCGACGACTACAAGATCTACGCCACATGGGGATGGGGTACCGGCTTCTTCGGCCTCGGGTTCCTGTGGTCCGCGTACTGGTGGGCCCGGCACTCCAAGGTGACACTCCGGGCGTCGCCCTGGCAGGTCGTGCTGCCGCTCGTCGCGGCGCTCTGCCTCGCCGGTTTCGGGGCGTTGGCGCCCTGGATCACCGACAGCATGGCTGCCGCGTGGGGACTCGTGGCCGTGGGCGCGCTGGTGGCCGTGGCCGTCTGCGCGGTGGCCGCCCTGGTCCTGCGGCGCCGGCCGGACACCGGCGACGACACCGTCCACCTGCCGCCGTCCGTGCCGACGGCGGAGCAGGTGTTCAAAGGCAGCGTCCACGGCGAGGTCCCGTACGGGAAGGGGGGCGGCGGCTGGCTGGTCGCCGGCCCGGGCTGCCTGGCGACGACCCCGGACCCGACCGGTGCCTTCGCCCGCCGCGCGGTCCCGCGCACCCTGACCCCGCTCCGCGCCCGCCCGCCGTACTGGACGGACCCGGGGGCCGGCCTCGCCTTTGACGGCGAGTCCCTGGTCCTGGAGTGCGAGGACAACGGCGTGCCGGTCCTCGTCATCACCCACAGGACGGACATGCCGTCGGTCCTGGGCGCCCTCCAGCCGACCCCGCACAGCAGCGGCGCACCCTCATGAGGACGGCTCGACGACCGCGCCCCGCCCGCGTGTCGCCGTCTCCTAGGATGGCGCTCAAGGCGGAGCCGTAGCGCAGAGGTCGTCGCGCGCGGTCTCCAAAACCGTGAGGACGCCGGTTCGAATCCGGTCGGCTCCGCCCCGCGAGCCCCTACCTCACGGCTTCGGCGGGCAGGGTTACTTGAGGAACGCGACCAGGGCGTTCGCCAGGAGGTACGGGTCGTCGGCGCCGCACAGTTCGCGGGCGCTGTGCATCGACAGGCAGGCGACGCCGATGTCGACCGTGCGGATGCCGTGGCGGGCCGCGGTGATCGGGCCGATCGTCGTGCCGCACGGCATGTCGTTGTTGGAGACGAACGACTGCCACGGCACGCCCGCGTCCTCGCACGCCGCGGCGAACACGGCACGTCCGGTGCCGTCCGTGGCGTACCGCTGGTTGACGTTCACCTTGAGGATCGGGCCGCCGTTGGGGCGCGGGTGGTGTGTCGGGTCGTGCCGCTCGGCGTAGTTGGGGTGGACGGCGTGGCCGACGTCGGAGGACAGGCAGATCGTGCCGGCGAAGGCGCGGGCGCGGTCCTCGTAGCCGCCGCCGCGGGCGTGGACGGATCGTTCCAGCACCGTGCCGAGGAGCGGTCCGTGGGCGCCGGTGTCGGACTCGGAGCCGTTCTCCTCGTGGTCGAAGGCGGCCAGTACGGGGATGAACTCCGGCTCCGTGTCGGACGTCGCGACGGCGGCGAGCGCGGCCGTGCAGGCGTGCACGGACAGGAGGTTGTCGAGGCGGGGCGCGGCCAGCAGCTCGCGGTCGCGGCCCAGGTAGGCGGGCGGTTCGACGGAGTGGACCATCAGATCCCAGCCGGTGACGTCCTCGGCGTCGAGCCCGGCCTCGTCGGCGAGGAAGCGGATCAGGTCGCCCTCGCGGATCTCGTCGCCCAGGCCCCAGACGGGCTGCATGTGGCGCTGCCGGTCCAGCTTCAGGCCCTCGTTGGCCTGCCGGTCCAGGTGGATGGCGAGCTGCGGGACGCGCAGCAGCGGCCGGTCGACGTTGACCAGGCGGTGGCTGCCGTCGCGCAGCGTCAGACGGCCGGCGAGGCCGAGGTCGCGGTCGAGCCAGGAGTTCAGCAGCGGGCCGCCGTAGATCTCGACGGCGACCTGCCGCCAGCCGTGCGCCCCGCTGTCGGGGTGCGGCTTGACGCGGAGGTTCGGCGAGTCCGTGTGGGCGCCCACGATGCGGAAGGGGGTGTGCGGGGCGGCGCCCTCCGGCACGTACCAGGCGATGATCGCGCCGCCCCTGATCACGTACTTGCCGCCGGTCGTCCCGTCCCACGCGGAGGTCTCCTCGACCTGCCGGAATCCGGCCTTCTCCAGCCGCTCGGCGGCGCTGGCCACGGCGTGGTACGGCGAGGGTGAGGCCGTCAGGAACGTCATCAGGTCGTCGGTGTGGCCGCGGTCGAAGCGGGTGGGAGAGCTGCTCATGCCCACACCATACGGGCGGTCCTACGCCGGGTCGCAGGGGTTCAGGTGTTCGGGGCGGCGGGCGTTGTCAGTGGTGGCTGCGAGTATCGACAGGGATGACTCACCGTGCGGAACGCCGTACGGGCGAGCTGACCGACGCGTGACCGGAGGTGCTCAGGTGAAGACGGTGACGACCATCGCGGCGGCCGCACGAGCGGCCCTGCCCGCCGCCGCGGCGGCGCCCCTGTGTGCCGTGTGCGAGGCGCCGGGTGCCGAGTGGAGCGCCCCGTTCATGATGCCGCTGTGCCCGGCGTGCACCCGTGCGGGTACGGGCTCGCCGGACCGCGATCCGGTACGGCTCGGGGACGTGCTGCCGGTGACCGCGGCGGCGCTGCGGGCGTCCGGGAGCGGCGGCCCGGCGCGCGTGCCGGCGCCGCGCACGGGTGCGCCGATGACCTGCCGGTACTGCGGCGGGCGGGCGCGGTGGCACCGGACGACGGGCGACCGGTGGGTGGCGATAGAACCGGGCGTCCGCCCCGCGGCCGGGGTGCCGCGGGGCAGGCGCTGGTACATCGCGGGGGACGGTACGGCGGTGAACCTGCGGGGTGCGCTGCCGTCGGACACGTGCCGGGTGAGCCACTTCGACGTGTGCCCGGGGCGGGAGGGGTTCACGGGGTGATGTTGTGGTTGATGCGGAACAGGTTGCCGGGGTCGTAGCGGCGCTTGACGTCCACCAGGCGCTCGTAGTTCTGGCCGTAGTTGGTGTGTACGCGGTCCTGGTCGTCGTCGCTGAGGAAGTTGATGTAGCCGGCTTCCTGGGTGTGCGGGCGCAGCGCCGCGTCGTACGCGCGGCACCAGGCGACGTTGCGCGCGATGTCGGCGGGGTCGGCGAAGCTGGGGCCGAAGGCCGTCGAGAAGGTGGCGTCGCGCCCCGCGAACGCCGTGTCCGCGGACCCGGTGCGGTGGCAGGCGCCGTCGATGGGGAAGATGATCGTGTCGCTCTGCAGGGACGGCAGGCTGCTGCCGTACGTCATGTGGACGTCGATGGCGCCGTCGGTCAGCTCGCGGCTGAAGTTGCCCTTCCAGTAGTGGTAGAGCCCGGGCGGCAGGTCCGCGTCGAACAGCGTGTTGACGACCGGATACGGCATGCGCTCCACGAACTGGCCGAGTACGGGCCCGAGGTCGCCGAGCCGGGCGCGGATCCGGTCGTCGTCCTCCTCGGGACCGCTCCAGCAGGTCACGGTCGCGCAGACCGGCCGGCCGTGCCACCGCTCGGGCAGGAACGGCACGGGCGGGCCGAGCAGCACGCCGAAGAGGGTGTTGAAGGCGTCGGGGCTGTCCGCGATCAGTTCGCGCCAGCGGCGGGCCACGTCCCCGTCGAGCGGATAGAAGGTGGGCCCGCCGAGGATGTCCGCGACGGGGTGGAGCCGGTATTCGAAGGAGAGGACGGCGCCGAAGTTGCCGCCGCCGCCGCGCAGCGCCCAGAACAGGTCGGGGTCGTGGTGCTCGTCGCAGGTGACGAGGGAGCCGTCGGCCGTGACGACGTCGGCGCTGATCAGGTTGTCGCAGGTCAGGCCGCAGCGGCGGGCGAGGTGGCCCATGCCGCCGCCGAGGGTGAGCCCGCCGATGCCGGTGGTCGACACGACGCCGCCGGTGGTGGCGAGCCCGAAGGCGTACGTGGCGTGGTTGACGTCGGCCCAGGTGCAGCCGCCCTCGGCGCGGGCGGTGCGGTGCTCGGCGTCGACGCGGACGCCCCGCATCCGGCCCAGGTCGAGGACCAGGCCGTCGTCGCAGGTGCCGTACCCGGCGGCGGCGTGGGAGCCGCCGCGCACGGCGAGGGGGAGGTGCTGGTCGCGGGCGAAGGTCACGGCGGCGATGGCGTCGGCCGCGTCGACGGCGCGCACGACGACGGCGGGGCGGCGGTCGTGCATCGCGTTGTAGACGCGGCGGACCTCGTCGTAGCGGGGGTCGGACGGGTCGATGACGTCGCCGTGCACGGCGTCGCGCAGCGGCGCGAGGTCCGGGGTCATGGTGAGCGTGGTCATGACGGGAAGAGCCTTTCGAGAGCGGCGCGGGGGATACCGGCGCCGGCCATGGCGGGCAGGACGGTGGACCGGAAGTCCCAGGAGCGCCATGAGGTCGGGGTGACGGCGATGGCGACGTCCTCGGTGCGCTCCAGGAACGGCCCGACGACGTCGAGGGCTTCGGCGCCCCACGCCCGCAGGTGCAGGCGACGGTTGACGTCCTGCGCGGCGTCCCCGGTCAGCACCTCGGCGGTGCCGGCGGCGGACACCCACGTGATGGTGTCCCGGTCGTCGACGGTCACGGTGACGTGCCGGCGCCGGGCGGCGGCGTTGCGGGCCTTGAGGCTGGTGGCGGAGGTGGCGATGTAGAACCGCCCGTCCTCGAAGAGGTAGTTGACGGGCACGACATGCAGCCGTCCGTCGGCGCTCCGCGTGGCGAACGTGGCGAAGACGTGCGCCTGGAGGAAGTCCCGCAGGTCGGCGGTCAGCTCGCGCCGGTTCGCCCGGTAGACGGTCCGCCGCGCGTCCCGCACGCCGGCTGCGGAGAGGGAGGAGGTGGTCTTGGTGGAGGTCATGCCCCCGTTGTAGGCCGGGGCACGGCGGCCCCGCATCGCCGGAACGGCCCATGGCGCGGGCGGTCCGCCGATGGGCGGAACGGCCCATGAGGGGTCAGGTGAGGTGGTGGGTGTAGGCGAAGGCGGTCGCGGCGGCGCGGGAGGTCACCTGGAGCTTGGCGAAGATGTTGTTGAGGTGGCGGGCCACGGTGTGCTCGCTGATGGTGAGGGCGGTGGCGATCTCCCGGTTGGTGCGCCCCGCGGCGACCAGCCGCAGCACCTCGGCCTCCCGGGCGGACAGCCCGCCGGGCAGCGGCTCCCTGCCCCGTACGGCGTCGAGCAGCGCGGCGGCACGCCGGGCGTCCGGTACGGCTCCGACGGCCTCGAACACGTCCCGCGCGGCGCGCAGTTCCAGGACGACGCCCTCGGTGTCGCCGGCGGCCCGGTTCGCGGCGGCCAGCAGCATCCGCACCTGGGCCGCCTCGTACGGCACGCCCAGCTCCAGC
>NZ_JABWDV010000077.1 GCF_013362995.1 Streptomyces sp. TRM64462
GACCGCGCACGCCGGTCAGGCGGGTCAGGCAGGCCAGGCGGGTCACGAGGCGGCACCGGGCGGGCAGGAGGCCCAGGAGCCGCGCCGGGACTTCCAGTTCTCCGGCGAGAAGGTCCTGATCGTGGACGACGACATCCGTAACGTCTTCGCCCTCACCAGCGTCCTTGAGCAGCACGGCCTGTCCGTGCTGTACGCCGAGAACGGCCGCGAAGGCATTGAAGTCCTGGAGCAGCACGACGATGTGACGGTCGTGCTCATGGACATCATGATGCCCGAGATGGACGGGTACGCGACGACGACGGCGATCCGCAGGATGCCGCAGTTCGCGGGGCTGCCGATCATCGCGCTCACGGCGAAGGCGATGAAGGGCGACCGGGAGAAGGCCATCGAGTCCGGTGCCTCCGACTACGTCACGAAGCCGGTCGACCCGGACCACCTGCTCTCCGTGATGGACCAGTGGATGCACGGAGAGTGATCATGTAAGCGACGAGTCACCGCGGTCGCTGGCGGACTGTGGCCGAAGACGTGTGAGAGAGCGGTATCCGGGGAACCTTCTGGTCTCTCGCCGCGTTTCTGCTACGTGCACAGTGACATCGCGGTGACAGGGTGTGGCGACAGGCGGGGTGCGGCTACCATGACCGGCACAAGGACGGACGGCGCAAGGGAGTCGTCCCCTGGGGCGGCGCCCGGCCAACTGCCGGGGCGAGGAGGACGGGCCATGGTGCAGAAGGCCAAGATCCTCCTGGTCGATGACCGGCCGGAGAATCTGCTGGCGCTGGAGGCCATCCTCTCCGCGCTCGATCAGACGCTGGTACGGGCATCGTCAGGGGAGGAAGCGCTCAAAGCGCTGCTGACGGACGACTTCGCGGTCATTCTTCTGGATGTCCAGATGCCCGGGATGGACGGGTTCGAGACGGCCGCGCACATCAAGCGCCGCGAGCGCACCCGGGACATCCCGATCATCTTCCTGACCGCCATCAACCACGGCCCCCACCACACCTTCCGGGGGTACGCGGCGGGCGCGGTCGACTACATCTCCAAGCCGTTCGACCCGTGGGTGCTCCGCGCCAAGGTCTCGGTCTTCGTCGAGCTGTACATGAAGAACTGTCAGCTGCGCGAGCAGGCCGCGCTGCTGCGCCTCCAGCTCGAAGGCAGCGCCAACGGCGGCCAGAGCCCCGTCGCGGCCAAGGAGTCCGCGGGCCTCCTCGCCGAACTGTCGGCGCGCCTCGCGGCCGTTGAGGAACAGGCCGAAGCGCTCTCCAAACAGCTCGACGACGAGTCCGCGGACGCCGCGGCCGTCGCCACCGCCGCCCATCTTGAGCGGAAACTGACCGGGCTCAGGCGGGCCCTCGACGCCCTCGAACCCGGCGCGGGCAACGGCGGCTCACTCCCCGCGTAACGCCACACGGCGCCGGGCCGGCCGGGGCAGCCGGCACCGTGCGGACACCTCCGCGTGACCGCGCGTCAGTTTCCCGTACCCACACCGAGCGACACGAACGGGTGAAGCCGGAGGACACGTGTCCCCCGCCGCCCACACCGGTAACCTCACCCCCATGGCCTCACGTACGTCCGGCAAGGGTTCCCACAGCACGGCGGGCACCGCGAAGCCGCGCGCCGGCCGTACGACCGGCGCCGCGCAGAAGGCGGCACCCGGCAAGCCCCCCGCGAAGAAGAGCGCGGCGAAGCCGCCCGCACCCGCCAAGAAGGCGACGGCGAAAAAGGCCCCCGCCAAGAAGGCACCGGCGAAGAAGACACCGGCCAAGAAGGCGGCCCCCAAGCCCGCACCGTCACCCACCGGCGGCCTCTACCGCGTCGTCCGGGCCGTCTGGCTGGGCCTCGCGCACGCCGTGGGCGCGGTGTTCCGGAGCATAGGGCGCGGCGCCAAGGGCCTCGACCCCGCGCACCGCAAGGACGGCCTGGCGCTGCTGCTGCTGGGCCTCGCGCTCATCGTCGCCGCCGGCACCTGGGCCCGCCTCCACGGCCCGGTCGGCGACCTCGTCGGCATGCTGGTCACCGGCTCCTTCGGCCGCCTCGACCTGCTCGTCCCGCTGCTCGTCGGCGCCGTCGCCGTCCGGCTGATCCTGCACCCCGAGAAGCCCGAGGCCAACGGCCGGATCGTCATCGGCCTCTCCGCGCTCGTCGTGGGCGTACTGGGCCAGGTCCACATCGCGTGCGGCTCCCCGGGCCGCGACGCGGGCGCGCAGGCCATGCAGGACGCGGGCGGGCTCATCGGCTGGGCCGCGTCCAAGCCGCTGATCTTCCTGATGGGCGAGGTCCTCGCCGTACCGCTGCTCGTGCTGCTCACGGTCTTCGGGCTGCTCGTCGTCACCGCGACCCCCGTCAACGCCATCCCCCGGCGCCTGCGCGCCCTCGGGGAGCGCCTCGGCATCGTGGACCCGTACGAGCGGAGCGAAGCCTACGAGTCGTCCGAGGCGTACGACGGGCGGTGGAGCGACGACGACCAGCGGTACGACGAGCAGTGGCGCGAGGCCCTGCCCGCCCGCTCCCGCCGCCGTGGCGCGGCCGCCGGGGGAGCCGACGCGTACGACCCCGACCAGGCCGAGGAAGAGGCGCTGTCGCGCCGCAAGCGCCCGCGCACGCGCCGGGCGGGGACGGCGGCGGCCGGCCAGGAGCCGGACTTCGGCCGGCCCATGGACGCCGTCGACATCGCCGCGGCCGCCGCCGCCGACCTGGACGGCGCCGTGCTCAACGGCATGCCCCCGTCGCCGCTGGTCGCCGACCTGACGCGGGACGTCACCGCGGAC
>NZ_JABWDV010000078.1 GCF_013362995.1 Streptomyces sp. TRM64462
CGTCCAGCCACCGCCGCGCCCAGTCCGGCGCCTCCGCGTCCCCCGGCACCGCCCGCTCGTCCGCCGCCCACAGCACCAGCAGTCCCAGCGCGTGCTTGCACGGGAACTTCCGGCTCGGGCAACTGCAGCCGTATGCCGGGCCCGTGAGGTCGACCACCGTCCGGTACGGCGTGCCGCCGCTGCCCTCGCACAGGCCCCAGACGGCCCCCGCGCCGCCGCAGCCCGCCGCGGACCACGGACCCGCCGTGCCCAGCCTGCTTCCCGCTCTGCGTGAGGCGGCGTCAGGAGCCAGGGCCAGCACCTGCTCCGCCGTCCAGCGCACCCCCTGATGATTCATGCCTCCGACCGTAGGACCCGCCACTGACAATCGCGTCCGACCTGCGACATCTCAGAGCGGGCCGGGCCCTCCGTACTGTTGTGTGAGCATGACAGGTCGTCAGCACGGGGGAGAGTCCATGAACCGCACCTGCCGTTCCGTCCTCTCGGCCGTGGCCGCGCCGTGCCTCGCCCTCACGCTCGGCGCGTGCGCCCACGGCGCCGACGACGCGGCCGAGCGGATCGACAGCGCGCTGCACCGGACGTACGAGGTGACGTACGAGGTCACCGGCAAGGGCATCGACGCGATCAACTACAACGGCGGCGGGGGCCGCGACGCGATGGCCCCGCGGCTGGAGACCGCGGAGCAGCCGACGCTGCCGTGGCGCAAGACCGTGACCCTCCGCGGCATCGAGGCGCCGCTCGTCACCTCCGTCGCGACCGGGTCCGACGGGGCGGAGGCGACCTGCCGGATCACGCACGAAGGCAGGGTGATGAAGGAGGCGAGCGGCAAGGGAATGGCGGCCACGCTCAGTTGTGTCGCCGTCTCGCCGGTCGCCGCCGGCTGATTGTCAGTGGCGTGGTGCACGGTTGATCGCAGACCCGGTCGAACGATTCGAACGATCTGGAGGGGGATTCCATGACCGTGCCCGGAACCGCGCCCGCAACTGTGTCGGCAGCCGCGCCCGCAGCCGCTTCGGCGGCCGTGCCAGGAGCCGTGTCCGTCACCGCCCACGAGCCCGGCCCGGAGGCCCTGCGGCCGCACGCCGAGGACGCGTTCGCGCACGAGCTGAAGGCGCTCGCCGCCGCCGACGACCGGCCGCGCCCCGAGCGCTGGCGCATGTCGCCGTGGGCCGTGGCGACCTACCTGCTCGGCGGCACGCTGCCCGACGGCACCGTCATCACGCCCAAGTACGTGGGCCCGCGCCGGATCGTCGAGGTCGCCGTCACCACGCTCGCCACCGACCGGGCGCTGCTCCTCCTCGGCGTGCCCGGCACGGCCAAGACCTGGGTGTCCGAACACCTCGCCGCGGCCGTCAGCGGCGACTCGACGCTGCTCGTCCAGGGCACGGCCGGAACGCCCGAGGAGGCCATCCGGTACGGGTGGAACTACGCGCGGCTCCTCGCACACGGCCCCAGCCGCGACGCCCTCGTGCCGAGCCCCGTCATGCGGGCCATGGCGGACGGCATGACCGCCCGCGTCGAGGAGCTCACCCGCATCCCCGCCGACGTGCAGGACACGCTCATCACGATCCTGTCCGAGAAGACCCTGCCCATCCCCGAACTGGGCCAGGAGGTGCAGGCCGTCCGCGGGTTCAACCTCATCGCCACCGCCAACGACCGCGACCGCGGCGTCAACGAGCTGTCCAGCGCGCTGCGCCGCCGCTTCAACACGGTCGTGCTGCCGCTGCCCGCGACGCCCGACGCCGAGGTGGACATCGTGTCGCGGCGCGTCGACCAGATCGGCCGCTCACTCGACCTGCCGGCCGCGCCGGACGGCATCGACGAGATCCGCCGCGTCGTCACCGTCTTCCGCGAGCTGCGCGACGGCGTCACGACCGACGGCCGCACCAAGCTCAAGTCGCCCTCCGGGACGCTGTCCACGGCCGAGGCCATCTCCGTCGTGACGAGCGGGCTCGCACTCGCCGCGCACTTCGGGGACGGCGTCCTGCGCCCGGGTGACGTCGCCGCGGGCATACTCGGCGCCGTCGTCCGGGACCCGGCGGCCGACCGCGTCGTCTGGCAGGAGTACCTGGAGACCGTCGTCCGTGAGCGTGACGGCTGGCAGGACTTCTACCGCGCCTGCCGGGAGGTGTCGGCGTGACGGAGCCCCTGCTGCTCGGTGTACGGCACCACGGGCCCGGCTCGGCGCGCGCGGTGCGCGCCGCGCTGGACGCGGCCAGGCCGCGTGCGGTGCTCGTCGAGGGCCCGCCCGAGGGGGACGCGCTGCTGCCGCTCGCCGCCGACGCGGACATGCGCCCGCCGGTCGCCCTGCTCGCGCACGCCGTCGACGACCCGGGGCGTGCCGCGTTCTGGCCGCTCGCCGCGTTCTCACCCGAGTGGGTCGCCGTCCGCTGGGCGCTGGACCACGGCGCGGCCGTACGGTTCGTCGACCTGCCCGCCGCGCACTCCCTCGCCATGATGGGCGACCCCACCTGGAGCGACGAGGAGGACGACGAGGGCGACGGCGACGGCGGCGACCCCGCAGCCCACGTGCCCGAGGCGCTGCGCGTCGACCCCCTCGCCGTACTCGCGGAGGCCGCCGGGTACGACGACGCCGAGCACTGGTGGGAGGACGTCGTCGAGCACCGCGCCGCCGCGAAGGACGGCGGCGACCCCTTCGCGCCGTTCGCGGCCGTCGCCGACGCCATGGCCGCGCTCCGGGAGACGTACGGGCACGGGACCAACGACCGCGACCCGGTCCGCGAGGCGTACATGCGGCTCCGACTGCGGGCGGCCCGCAAGGAGCACGGCGACGAGGTGGCAGTCGTCTGCGGCGCCTGGCACGTGCCGGCGCTGCGCGCCAGGACGACCGTCACCGCCGACCGGGCCCTCCTCAAAGGCCTCCCCAAGGTGAGGACCGAGACGACCTGGGTGCCCTGGACGCACCGCAGACTCGCCCGCCGCTCCGGCTACGGCGCAGGCATCGGCGCGCCCGGCTGGTACGCGCACCTCTTCGACGCCCCGGACCGGCCCGTCGAACGGTGGATGACCAAGGTCGCAGGACTGCTGCGCGCCGAGGACCACCCCGTCTCGTCCGCGCACGTCATCGAGGCCGTACGGCTCGCCGGGACGCTCGCCGCGCTGCGCGGGCGGCCGCTCGCCGGGCTGACCGAGACGACCGACGCCGTCCGCGCGGTGATGTGCGACGGCTCCGACGTGCCGCTCGCCCTCGTCCAGGACCGGCTGGTGGTCGGTGACGTACTCGGCGAGGTCCCGGACGGTGCGCCGGCCGTGCCGCTGCAGCGGGACCTGACCCGGCTTCAACGGAGCCTGCGCCTCAAGCCGGAGGCCGCGGAGCGCGAGCTGGACCTGGACCTGCGCAAGGAGACGGACGCCGCGCGCAGCAGGCTGCTGCACCGACTGCGCCTCCTCGGCGTCGAGTGGGGCACGCCCGCCGCCGGGCGGGGCGGCACCGGGACGTTCCGGGAGAGCTGGCGGCTGCGCTGGGAGCCCGAGCTGCACGTACGGGTCGCGGAGGCGGGCGCGTGGGGCACCACGGTGCTCGCCGCGGCCACTGCCAGGGCGGAGGCCGACGCCGCCGCGGCCACCGCCGTCGACCAGGTCACCGCGCTCGCCGAGCGGTGCCTGCACGCCGGGCTCACGGACGCGTTGCCCCGCGTGATGCGGGCCCTCGCGGACCGCGCCGCGCTCGACACGGACGTCGGCCGCCTCGCCCGGGCGCTGCCCGCGCTCGCCCGGTCCCTGCGCTACGGCGACGTGCGGTCCACGGACACGGCCGCGCTCGCGGAGGTCGCCACGGGGCTGGCGCTGCGGATCTGCGTCGGCCTGCCGCCCGCCTGCACGGGACTCGACGCGGACGGCGCCGCCGAGATGCGGGGCCACCTGGACACGGTCCACGCCGCGCTACGGCTGCTCCCCCGGGACGCCGCCGCCGAGGACGTCACCGCCCGGTGGGCCTCCGTCCTGCGGCGGCTCGCCGCCCGGGACGCCGTGCCCGGAGTCGTACGGGGGCGGGCGGCGCGGCTGCTCCTGGACGACGGGCGGCTCCCCGAGGACGAGGCCGCCCGCCTGATGGGCCTCGCCCTCTCGCCCGGTGCGGAACCCGCCGACGCGGCCGCCTGGATCGAGGGATTCGTCGGTGGCGGCGCCGGCGGCCCCGGCGGGGACCGTGCGGGCGGCATGCTCCTCGTCCACGACGAACGGCTGCTCGGCCTGGTCGACGCCTGGCTCACGGGCGTGTCCGCGGAGGCGTTCCCGCACGTGCTGCCGCTGCTGCGCCGCACGTTCTCGGCGTACGACCCGGGGGTGCGGCGCACGCTCGGCGAACTGGTGCGGCGCGGCCCGGCGGCCGGGGGAGGCGGGGCGGCGGCGCTCACGGCGGCGGGCGCACCCGGCTTCGGCACCGGCCTGGACGAGACCCGCGCGGACGGGGTCCTGCCGCTGCTGCACCTGCTGCTCGGCCACGGGCAGCCGAACGACGACGACCGCGCGAACGACCTTGTGGCGGTGCACCGATGACCGGAACGACCGGAGCGACCGTGCCGGCGGGGCCGACCGTGCCGGCGGGGCCGGCGGGGGACGACGAGCGGCTGCGGCGCTGGCGCATGGTGCTCGGCGGGGGCGCCGCCGACGGGACCGGCCGCACGCTCACCGGCACGGACGCCGCCATGGACGGCACCCTCACCGCCCTGTACGGCCAGGCGGACGGCGACGGCGACCGGCGCGGCGGACGGGACCGTTCGGCGGGGCTCGGCGGTTCGGCGCCGTCCGTGGCGCGCTGGCTCGGCGACATCCGTACGTACTTCCCCAGCTCCGTCGTCCAGGTGATGCAGCGTGACGCCATCGACCGGCTCGGCCTGTCGGCGCTGCTGACGGAGCCGCAGATGCTGGAGGCCGTCGAGGCGGACGTCCATCTCGTCGGGACCCTGCTGTCCCTCGGCAAGGCCATGCCCGAGACCACGAAGGAGACCGCGCGGGCCGTCGTCCGCAAGGTCGTCGACGACCTGGAGGAACGGCTCGCCACGCGCACCCGCGCCACGCTGAGCGGCGCTCTGGACCGCAGCGCGCGCCTCAGCAGGCCACGCCACCGGGACATCGACTGGGACCGTACGATCCGCGCCAACCTGAAGAACTACCTGCCCGAGTACGGCACGGTCGTGCCCGAGCGGCTGGTCGGATACGGGCGGGCGTCCCAGGCCGTCAAGAAGGAGGTCGTGCTCTGCGTCGACCAGTCGGGGTCGATGGCGGCGTCGGTGGTGTACGCCTCGGTGTTCGGGGCGGTGCTGGCCTCGATGCGGTCGATCGCGACCCGGCTCGTCGTCTTCGACACGTCCGTCGTGGACCTGACGGACCAGTTGGCGGACCCCGTTGACGTGCTGTTCGGTACGCGGCTGGGCGGGGGCACGGACATCAACCGGGCGCTGGCCTACTGCCAGTCGCGGATCACCCGGCCCGCCGACACGGTCGTCGTGCTCATCAGCGACCTGTACGAGGGCGGCATACGGAACGAGATGCTGAGGCGCGTGGCGGCGATGAAGGCGTCGGGTGTGCGGTTCGTGACGCTGCTCGCGCTGTCCGACGAGGGCGCGCCCGCGTACGACCGCGAGCACGCGGCCGCGCTCGCCGCCCTGGACGCCCCGGCCTTCGCCTGCACGCCGGACCTGTTCCCGGAGGTGATGGCGGCGGCGCTGGAGGGGCGGCCGATACCGGTACCGGAGGCGGCCTGACGGTGCTTGAGCGCGGCCGGGTGTGACCTGGGGCCCGCCAAAGCGGACATGGCGGACTATCAGGAACGGGGGACTTGCGTGACCGGGGGAGGCTCGTGCAAGCATCGGCGCGACGTTACGCGGACGTAGCAGTTCCGCGTGTCCCCCTCACACCCCTGTGGGTTCCCGCGATCCGGGAGGATTCCGAACGCCGTGGCCGTCGCAGCAGCCGTTGCGCCCGTCGCCGCTTCGCGCCGTTGGCGTGGGGCGGCCGGTCGGCGTGGGCTCGCGGTCGCGCTGTTTCTCGGCGGCCTGCTGGCGCTGGGCCTGTTCTGCGCCGGCGACGCCGACGCGGCGGAGCGTTCCGTGACGGAGCGCCCCGCGGCGGGCGGCACCGTGGCCGAGGGGGCCGACAGCCTGGGGCGGGCCGCCGACGGTACGGTGCGCGAGGCCGCGGAGGAGGCCGCGGAGCCGGTGCGCGAGGCCGTCCAGGCGCCGACGCCGCAGGACCCTCCGGCGCCGCAGGACCCGGCGACGGGCACCGTCCCGGACGCCCCGTCGGACGTACGGCCGGCGGTCACGGCCGTGAGCGGCACCGTCCAGGACGTCGCCGCCAGGGCGGCCGGCGCACTGCCGGAGCCCACCGCACCGCAGCCCGGGGCCCCCGGCGCACCCGTACCGGCACTGCCCGGCACCCTGACGCCGCACCCGGCGCCGGACGCCCAGGACGGGTCCCCGGCCCAGGCCGGGCAGCAGCGGTACGCCGCGCCCGGCACCGCCACGGACCATCCGGGCACCGCCCGGGCCGCCTCCCGTACCGCCGGCGCGGCGGCCGCGCACCCCGCCGCGTATCCCTGGCTCGTGGCGTACGCCCAGGCCGCGCAAGACGCCCCGCACACCGCCCGGGCCCGGGCGGCCGAACCCACCGGCACCGGCACCGGGCCCACCGGCCCCGGCCACGCGCCCGGCTCGCTGCCCTGCGGCGGCACGGCCCCGCACACCGCGGCCGACAACGGCTCGCCGCGCGGCGCGGGCGACCAGCACGCCGTCACCGACCGGCACGGCCCCGACGGTGTCCCCGTACGGGGCGACGCCCTCCCGGCGACGGCCGCGCCCACCCACGACCGGCCTCACGACGTCCTCGAATTCCCCGGCTGAGGCGGACCTTCCCCCCGCCGCGCGCCCATGCGCGCGAGACCTGCCGCGCGGGGGCGGGACAGGTCTGCCCGCCGACACCACACACGTGAATTCGAAGGAACGACGTACGCATGAACAAGAACATCCGCCGCTCCATAGCCGTCGCCGCCACAGCCACCGGCATGTGGGCGCTCGGCACCGCGGCCGCCAGCGCTGACGAGCTGCCCAGCTTCTCCGTCCCGCTGTCGACGCCGGACAACGCCGTCGAGATCGGGGACGAGGCCGCCGTCGAGGTGACGGTCGACGTCAGCACGGACGGCCCGTCCGCCGACGCCGACATCCTGGGCGTCACGGTGAACGCCCCCAGCACCCCCACCGTCCAGGCCCCCGCCGTTCAGGCCCCGAGCGTGCAGGCACCCACCGTCCAGGCCCCGAGCGTGCAGGCACCCACCGTCCAGGCTCCGAGCGTGCAGGCACCCACCGTCCAGGCCCCGGACGCCCAGCTCCCGACCGCCCCCAGCGTCGGCACGCCCACCGTGCAGGCGCCGACCGTCGGCACCCCCACCCTCCAGACCCCGCACCTCCAGGCCCCCCACCTCCAGACCCCGGCCGTCCAGGCGCCGAGCGCCCCCACCGCGGCCGACGCCCAGGCGCAGATCGACTACCTCTTCGGCCCGCTCGCCGCCTTCGTGAACGACCTGGACCCGCTGACGCCCACCGCGGACGCCGCCGACGCCGCCCTGGCCAACGCCGCGTACACAGCGCAGGCCGCCTACGTGGACGCCACGTACACCGCCGACTCCACCGCCACGGCCGCCGCGTCCCGCGCCACCTCCACCGCGACGCACGCCGTCGACGCCCTCTACACGGACGCCGCCCGCGCCGCCGAGGGCCTGGCCGCCGACCTGCTGCCGCCGCTCGCGGCCCGTACGGTCGCCGCGGCCACCCCGTTCGCCGGCCAGACGGTCCAGGACGCCACCTACTTCGCGGGCGGCACCGCCACCGGCGTCGCCTCCGGCGTGCAGCCGCTCGCGGCGGGCGTGGTCTCCGACGTCCAGCCGTACGCGACCGGCGTCGCGTCGGACGCCCAGCCGTACGCCGCCGACGTCACCGGCTCCGCGCAGTCCCTCGCGTACGGCGTCACGGGCTCCGTCCAGCCGCTGGCGGACAGCGTCGTCGGCGCCGTCCAGCCGCTCGTCGGCGCGGTCGCCGACCACGTGGAGCCCGTCGCCACCGGCATCGGCGGCAGCGCCACCACGCTCGCGACCGGTGCCGCGGACGGCGCCATGGCCCTGGCCACCGGCCTCGGCGGCTCCACCACCGCCTTCGCTTCCGGTCTCGGCGGGTCCACGGCGTACCTGGCCGGGGACGTCGCCGGCGACGCCGCCCCGTTCGCGCAGGGCGTGACGACGACGATGATGAGCGACGCCCAGCCGCTCACCGGCAGCACCGTCGCGGGCGCCCAGCAGACCGTGACGGCGGTCACGCCGGACTACCTCCCCCACGGTGCCTGATCCGGTACGAAATCCGTAGCAACGGGCGGCCTCACCACCGGTGGGGCCGCCCGTTTGAGGTTTGTTTCGCGGTCCGTGGGATGTTCGTGTCTGTGACAGGTATCACCGCTCCGGTGTGATCTGCGATTTAGGGAGCCACGGCCGACGGGGATAACCTGCGAGACGGACATGCCGCGTACCACGGACACCGTGTACGCCTCCCTCAGTGACAGAGCAGTCACGTTGCCCTCCGCCCGCACGCCGGGCGCGCGGCACGCCCACGCATGACAACGAACCGCGATCACCAGAAAAGGGACGGACGCGCGTGGACCTGTTCGAGTACCAGGCGAGGGACCTCTTCGCCAAGCACGGTGTACCGGTGCTGGCCGGTGAAGTCATCGACACGCCTGAGGCGGCCCGCGAGGCGACCGAGCGGCTGGGCGGCAAGTCGGTCGTCAAGGCGCAGGTGAAGGTCGGCGGCCGCGGCAAGGCCGGCGGCGTCAAGCTGGCCGCCACGCCGGACGAGGCCGTCGCCCGCGCGACGGACATCCTCGGTATGGACATCAAGGGCCACACGGTCCACAAGGTGATGATCGCCGAGACGGCCCCCGAGATCCTCGAGGAGTACTACGTCTCGTACCTCCTCGACCGCACCAACCGCACCTTCCTGGCCATGGCGTCCGTCGAGGGCGGCATGGACATCGAGGAGGTCGCGGCCACCAAGCCCGAGGCCCTCGCGAAGGTCCCGGTCGACGCCAACGAGGGCGTGACGATCGAGAAGGCCCGCGAGATCGTCGCCCAGGCGAAGTTCCCGGCCGAGGTCGCCGAGAAGGTCGCCGAGGTCATGGTCACGCTGTGGAAGACCTTCGTCGCGGAGGACGCCCTCCTCGTCGAGGTCAACCCGCTCGCCAAGGTCGCCTCCGGTGACGTCATCGCCCTCGACGGCAAGGTGTCCCTGGACGCCAACGCCGACTTCCGCCAGCCGGAGCACGAGGCCCTGGAGGACAAGGCCGCAGCCAACCCGCTCGAGGCTGCTGCCAAGGCCAAGGGCCTCAACTACGTCAAGCTCGACGGCGAGGTCGGCATCATCGGCAACGGCGCGGGCCTGGTCATGTCGACCCTGGACGTCGTCGCGTACGCCGGTGAGGCGCACGGCGGCGTGAAGCCGGCCAACTTCCTCGACATCGGCGGCGGCGCGTCCGCCGAGGTGATGGCGAACGGCCTGGAGATCATCCTCGGCGACCCGGACGTCAAGTCCGTCTTCGTCAACGTCTTCGGCGGCATCACCGCCTGCGACGAGGTCGCCAACGGCATCGTGCAGGCGCTGGAGCTGCTGTCCTCGCGCGGCGAGGACGTCACCAAGCCGCTGGTCGTGCGCCTCGACGGCAACAACGCGGAGCTGGGTCGCAAGATCCTGTCGGACGCGAACCACCCGCTCGTGCAGCGCGTGGACACCATGGACGGCGCGGCCGACAAGGCCGCCGAGCTCGCGGCTGCGCAGTGACATCGCGCGTCTCCGACACGACAAGGGACTAGGTACAGACACCACCATGGCTATCTTCCTCACCAAGGACAGCAAGGTCATCGTCCAGGGCATGACCGGCGCCACGGGCATGAAGCACACCAAGCTCATGCTGGGTGACGGCACCAACATCGTCGGCGGCGTGAACCCGCGCAAGGCCGGGACGACCGTCGACTTCGACGGCACCGAGGTCCCCGTCTTCGGCTCGGTCGCCGAGGCGATGGAGAAGACTGGCGCCGACGTCTCCGTCCTCTTCGTGCCGCCGGCCTTCGCGAAGGCCGCCGTCATCGAGGCCATCGACGCCGAGATCCCGCTCGCGGTCGTCATCACCGAGGGCATCGCGGTGCACGACTCCGCGGCGTTCTGGGCGTACGCGCAGGCCAAGGGCAACAAGACCCGCATCATCGGCCCGAACTGCCCCGGCCTGATCACGCCGGGCCAGTCCAACGCCGGCATCATCCCGGGCGACATCACGAAGCCGGGCCGCATCGGCCTGGTCTCGAAGTCCGGCACGCTGACGTACCAGATGATGTACGAGCTCCGCGACATCGGCTTCTCGTCGGCCGTCGGCATCGGCGGTGACCCGGTCATCGGCACCACGCACATCGACGCCCTGGCGGCCTTCGAGGCCGACCCGGAGACCGAGCTGATCGTCATGATCGGCGAGATCGGCGGCGACGCCGAGGAGCGTGCGGCCGACTTCATCAAGGCCAACGTCACCAAGCCGGTCGTCGGCTACGTCGCGGGCTTCACGGCTCCCGAGGGCAAGACCATGGGCCACGCGGGCGCCATCGTCTCCGGCTCCTCCGGCACCGCCCAGGCGAAGAAGGAGGCCCTTGAGGCCGCGGGCGTCAAGGTCGGCAAGACGCCGACCGAGACGGCCAAGCTGGCGCGCGCCATCCTCGCCGGCTGAACACGCCTCACACGGCCTTGAGGCCCCGCACCGTCTGATCCAGATGTTCAGGCACGCGGACACCACGCGGTTGGGCCCGCCCCCGGAGTTCCGGGGGCGGGCCCACGTGCGTTCAGGGTCCGCGTGCCCGAGGGGCGCTTACGGCGCCACCGGCGTCACCGGCGTCACCGGCGTCACCGGCGTCACCGGCGCCACCGGCGTCACCGTACGTCGGGGACCAGACGCGGCGGGCCCGTCACCTGCTCCGCGTGGAGGCGGGCGCGCAGCTTCTCGTCCTGCGAGGTGAGGCGTTCCGGGCCGCTGAGGACCGGGACGCCGGCGACGGCCTCGCCCGGAGCCAAGGGGGGCTCGTAGCGGGTCGGGGCGGTGGCGGCCGTGAAGGCGGTGGCCACCACGATGAGGGCGGTCATCGCGACCGTCCCGCGCATCCACAGCCGGACGCGCCGCTCGCCGCCCGCGCGGACGGTACGGGGCGGGGGCGGGGCCGGTACCGCCGGGGGCCCCTGCGCCAGCAGCGCCGCCAGCCGCTCCCGCAGGACCCGCGTGTCGGCCAGGTCCGGAAGCAGGGCGGCGAGCGCTTCGCGCGCGTGCAGCAGCCGGTGGCCCGCGGCCGGGGTGCTGGCCTCGGTCTCGGCCGCCGTCTCGGGCAGGCCCATGCCGAGGCCGTCGTACAGCAGCAGCGTGCGCCGGTACGGGGGCGGCAGCTCCAGCAGCGCCTCGCGCAGCGCCCGCGCGTCGGTCGGCGGCGGCTCGGGCTCGGGGTGCCGGAGCGCGGGGCGCAGCCGGTGCCAGGGCGACAGGGCGTAGTCGTGCGCCACCGCGCGCACCCAGCCCGGCGGGTCCCGGTCGACGGCGACCTCGGGCCACCGCTCCCAGGCCCGGTGGAAGGCGTACTCCACGGCCTCTTGTGCCAGCTGCCGCCGCCCGGACAGGACGTACGCCTGCTGTAGGAGCGCGGGTGCCGCGTACGCGTACAGCGCGTCGAACGCTTCGACGGGCGTCGCGGGAACAGTCGCGGGAACAGGCGCGGGAACAGTGGTGCTCGGGGTCATGCCGTACCCCCGGAAACGCACCTTCCAGCAGAAAAGTACATAACCGTATCTTGAGCGACACAACGGGCATTCGCCTGTTACATGGCTACAGCGCGTGTCGTTGGCAGCATGCTTGCGTGACCGAGATGACGAGCGAACAGCCCCCGGCGCCCGGGTCCGCGCCCGTGCCGCCGTCGTCCGCCGTGTACGGCGGCAACGCGGCGGCCGCGACCGCCGTGTGCCTGGTCAGAGGGGTGATCGCGGCGGGCCTCGGGCTCGGTGCGCTGGCCGTCCTGGTGATCGCGGCGTGGATCAGCTCCCCGTACCCGGACAGCGGACCCGGCGCGGCCCTGCGCGTCGCCGCGGCCCTGTGGCTGCTGGCCCACGGGGTGGAACTGGTACGCCCGGGCGCGCTCTCCGGCGGCCCGGCCCCGGTCGGCGTCGTCCCGCTGCTGCTGACCGCGCTGCCGGTGTGGCTGGTCTACCGCACCGCCCGGGACGCCCTCGACCCCGGCGACTCACGCGCCCGGCCGGCGGCGGCCGGTGTCGTGTGCGCCGTGACGCTCGGCTATCTGGTGGTCGCCGCGGGCGCGGCCGCCTACGCGGCGCAGGGCGCGCCGGCCGCCGACCCGGTGAGCGCGGCGGTGCGCGTCCCGCTGGTCGTGGTCCTCGCGGCCGCGGGGGGCGCGTGGTCGGCGTCCGGGCGCCCCCTGGGCCCGCTGCCCGCGTGGCTGCCGGGACGGGTACGGCGCGCCCCGGCACGCTCCCGGACGCTGACGGCGGTCCGCGCGGCCACCGGGGCGCTGGCGGTGCTGCTCGCGGGGGGCGCGGTGGTCGTGGCGGTGGCGCTGGGGTGGCACGCGGGCGCGGTACGGGAGTCCCTGCTCGGCCTGGCGGGCGACTGGTCCGGGCGGGCGGCCGTGCTGGCCCTGGCGGTGGCGCTCCTGCCGAACGCGGCGGTGTGGGGCGCGGCGTACGGCCTCGGGCCTGGGTTCGCGCTCGGTACGGGTGCGGTGGTGACGCCGCTCGCGGTGCGCGGCGCTCCGGCGGTGCCGGACTTCCCGCTGCTGGCCGCGGTGCCGGACGCCGCCGCACCGGGCGGCTGGCTCACTTGGTCGGCCGTCGCGGTCCCGGTGGTGGCGGGGCTGGTGGTGGCGTGGCGCACGGCGGGTGACGCGGCGCCTCCGCTGGCGCGGCGCGACGAGGCGTGGAGCGTACGGGAGACGGCGCTGGCCGCCCTGTCGGCGGCTGCCCTGTGCGCGGGCGCGACGGCGGCCCTGTCGGCGGCCGCGGGTGGCCCGCTGGGCGTCGGGCGGCTGGCCGAGTTCGGGCCCGTGTGGTGGCACACCGGCGCGGCCGCGCTGGCCTGGACGGCGGCCCTCGGCGTACCGGGCGCCCTCGCCCTGCGCGCCTGGCGCGTACGGGACCGTGCCGGGGCCGCGCCGCCGCCCCCAGAGCCTCCGGCGGCTCCGCCCGCCGCGCCTCACGAGGACCAGGGCTTCGACCCGTACGACGCCCTGCCGGCCGCCTGGGAGGAACCCGCGGCCCTGAATCCCCCGGACGGCGATTCTTCCCCCACCCCGCCCCTTCCCGAATCGGGGGCTCCGCCCCCGAACCCCCGCGTTTCAGCCCGTCCGGCGTTTGAGGACGAGCGCCGTTCAGGCGCGACTGGGGGTCTGGGGGCGGAGCCCCCAGTTTCGGGAAGGGGCGGGATAGGGGAAAGACCCGCCGGCCACCCGCCTAGGGCTTGACGCCGATCAGGTCGCGCAGCGGCTCCGGCAGGAGTTCGTTGCAGGCGACCCGGCCGTCCTTGGTCAGGGCGTCGTCCACGCACATGTAGAAGTCGCGGTACACCAGCTGGAGCGTGAACATCGCCGCGACGATCAGCAGCGCCAGCGACGCCGTGATCAGGCCGCTCACCGCCGCTGTCGTCTGCGACCTG
>NZ_JABWDV010000079.1 GCF_013362995.1 Streptomyces sp. TRM64462
TCCCAACGTTTACGGCGTGGACTACCAGGGTATCTAATCCTGTTCGCTCCCCACGCTTTCGCTCCTCAGCGTCAGTATCGGCCCAGAGATCCGCCTTCGCCACCGGTGTTCCTCCTGATATCTGCGCATTTCACCGCTACACCAGGAATTCCGATCTCCCCTACCGAACTCTAGCCTGCCCGTATCGACTGCAGACCCGGGGTTAAGCCCCGGGCTTTCACAACCGACGTGACAAGCCGCCTACGAGCTCTTTACGCCCAATAA
>NZ_JABWDV010000080.1 GCF_013362995.1 Streptomyces sp. TRM64462
CAGACCGTCGTGCCGCCGCGCGGGAGCTCTACCTTCGCCCCCAGCTCCACCAGCTTCTCCATGAAGTTCTCGTAGCCGCGGTTGATCAGGTCGATGCCGTGGACCCGGGACGTGCCCTGCGCCGCCAGTGCCGCGATCAGGTACGAGAAGCCGCCGCGCAGGTCCGGGATGACCAGGTCGGCGCCCTGGAGTTTCGTCGGGCCCGACACGACCGCCGAGTGCTGGAAGTTCCGCTGGCCGAAGCGGCAGTCCGAGCCGCCCAGGCACTCGCGGTACAGCTGGATGTGCGCACCCATCTGGTTGAGCGCCGACGTGAAGCCCAGCCGCGACTCGTACACCGTCTCGTGGACGATCGACAGGCCCGCGGCCTGCGTCAGGGCCACCACCAGCGGCTGCTGCCAGTCCGTCTGGAAGCCCGGGTGCACGTCCGTCTCCAGGGCGATCGCGTTCAGCGAGCCGCCCGGGTGCCAGAAGCGGATGCCCTCGTCGTCGATCTCGAAGGCGCCACCCACCTTCCGGTACGTGTTCAGGAACGTCATCATCGAACGCTGCTGCGCGCCGCGCACGTAGATGTTGCCCTCGGTCGCCAGGGCGGCGGACGCCCACGACGCCGCCTCCAGGCGGTCCGACAGGGCGCGGTGCGTGTAGCCGCCGAGCTTGTCCACGCCCGTGATCCGGATGGTCCGGTCCGTGTCCATCGCGATGATCGCGCCCATCTTCTGCAGGACGCAGATGAGGTCCTCGATCTCCGGCTCCACGGCCGCGTTGGAGAGCTCCGTCACGCCCTCCGCGAGCACCGCCGTCAGCAGCACCTGCTCGGTCGCGCCCACCGACGGGTACGGCAGCTTGATCTTCGTACCGCGCAGCCGGCGCGGCGCCTCCAGGTACTGGCCGTCCGCGCGCTTCTCGATCTTCGCGCCGAACTGCCGCAGCACCTCGAAGTGGAAGTCGATCGGCCGGCCGCCGATGTCGCAGCCGCCGAGGCCGGGGATGAAGGCGTGCCCGAGCCGGTGCAGCAGCGGGCCGCAGAACAGGATCGGGATGCGCGACGAGCCCGCGTGGGCGTCGATGTCGGCGACGTTCGCGGACTCCACGTGCGTCGGGTCCATGACCAGCTCGCCCGGCTCCTCGCCGGGGCGCACGGTCACCCCGTGCAGCTGGAGGAGACCGCGCACGACCCGGACATCACGGATGTCGGGCACATTGCGCAGCCGGCTCGGCTCGCTGCCGAGCAGCGCGGCGACCATCGCCTTGGGCACGAGGTTCTTCGCGCCGCGGACGCGGATCTCGCCCTCCAGCGGGGTGCCGCCGTGGACAAGCAGTACATCGTCTGTGCCGGTCATGTAACTCGCGTTCCGGAGTTGTCGGGCAGGGGCCAGGGAAAAGGGTAAGGCGCTTTTGCACCTCCGCCGTAAGGGCGCTGCACGGACATCCGTGTAATGAATTCGGCACAGTACTGTGCGTTCGCCGGCCCTCGCGGTCCGTCACCGCCCGTTCGCGTGTGCAGCCGTGCGCGCGGGGTGTGCGCCCGGTTCGGCCGGAGTGCGCCGCACACCCTCCCCCGAGCCCGAAAGTGCGGGATCATGTCTGCCATGACCGAGGTGTCCTCGCTCGCGGGGCGGCTGCTCGTCGCCACTCCCGCGCTGGCCGACCCCAACTTCGACCGAGCGGTGGTGCTGCTGCTCGACCACGACGACGAGGGCTCCCTCGGCGTGGTCCTCAACCGCCCGACACCCGTCGGCGTGGGCGACATCCTGGAGCCCTGGGCGCCGCTCGCCGGCGAGCCCGGCGTGGTCTTCCAGGGCGGCCCCGTCTCCCTCGACTCGGCGCTCGGCCTGGCCGTGATCCCCGGCGACGAGGGCCCGCTCGGCTGGCGGCGGGTGTTCGGTGCGATCGGCCTCGTCGACCTGGAGGCACCGCCCGAGCTGCTCGGCCCGGCCCTCGGCTCCCTGCGGATCTTCGCCGGGTACGCCGGGTGGGGCCCCGGCCAGCTGGAGGAGGAGCTGGCGGACGGTGCCTGGTTCGTCGTCGACTCCGAGCCCGGCGACGTGTCGTCCCCGCGCCCCGAGAGCCTGTGGCGCGCGGTGCTGCGCCGGCAGCGCAGCGAGCTCGCCATGATCGCGACGTATCCGGACGACCCGAGCCTGAACTGAACGCGGGCCGGGTGAGTACCCTTGACTGTTATGAGCACTCTCGAGCCCGAGCGCGGGGCAGGTACGGGGACCCTCGTAGAGCCGACACCGCAGGTGTCGCACGGCGACGGCGACCACGAGCGCTACGCCCACTACGTCCAGAAGGACAAGATCATGGCGAGTGCCCTCGACGGCACTCCCGTCGTCGCACTCTGCGGCAAGGTCTGGGTGCCGGGGCGCGACCCCAAGAAGTACCCCGTCTGCCCGATGTGCAAGGAGATCTACGAGTCCATGGGCGCCGGTGGCGGCGACAAGGACAAGAGCGGCAAGGGCGGCGGCAAGGGCGGCCAGGGCAAGTAAGCGCCCTGGGCCGTCCTGCGTCCCGCCGCCGGGGAGGCCCCCGGGGTGTGCGCGTTCGCGGTATGCGAGCGCACACACCCCGGGGGCCTCTGCCGTGCCGGCGTCCCGCTCCGGGGGGCCGGCCGCGGTGAGCCCGCCGTAATGGGGGAGCGGGGCGGCGCCATGGATCTCGTCCCGGCGCCCGCGCGCGCATCGACGGCTCGTACGCGTACGGCCACGACCACGACCACGGCCACGACCACGACCACGGCCACGGCCACGGCCACGACCGCGACCGCGACCGCGCCCTCGTCCTGGAGGGCCGTAAGGCAATCGACGCCGCGCCCGGCACGGAGGCCGCCGGGCGCCGGCTGCGCACCGTGATCGGCGCCGCCCCTGGGGGCCTGCCGCTCAGACGCTCCGTCAACTCCTCGGGCCGGACGCGTTCCGCCGCGCTTCGGCCGCTGCCCGCGCCACCGGCGCGCGACATCGCGGACTGCGAGCGGCCAATGGCCGTGCACCACCGGCGCCTTGAGGCACTCGGGGGCGATCAGCGGCGCCCCACGGGCCCGTTGCCGTGGCGGGCGCGCCCCGGAGTGGTGGGCCGCCCGCACGAGGCAGCGCCCCCGAACGTGTGACGCGGGGTGGCGCGGGGGTGCGGCGCCGCGGCATCGACGCGCCCTGCTGCGGCCCTGCTTCGGCCACGCTTCGGTCCCGCTTCGCCCCCGCTTCCGCCCTTCCCGGTCTCCCGGCTGTCCCTTATATGCGCCCCTATATGTGCCCTTCCGGAGAACAAGCCGCGCAAGCGGGGCAAAGAAACGGCAATGCGCGCGTGCCGCCGAAGATGCGCCAAACCGGACCATCTCTCCCATAGCCGGGAGGTCATGGGAGGTCACGGGAGGTCGCGGGCGGATCCGCCCTTCGCGGACCCTCGCGTCGGGCGTCCCGGAAGATGTGCCAGAGTTTCCACGTCCGGGCTGTGAGCACGTACGGTACGGCAACACAGCCGGGGACCAGCCGGGGACAGCCGGGACAGCCGGGAGACCGGGAAGGGGCAGCTGGGTTGACCACGCACGCACCGCGGGCGGCGCAGTCCGTCACGCTGCCGGCCACGCTCGACGAGGCCGTGGCCGCTCTCACCGCCATGCCCGCCGCCGTGCCCGTCGCCGGCGGCACCGACCTGATGGCCGCCGTCAACAAGGGCCAGCTGCGTCCCGCCGGACTGGTCGGCCTCGGCCGGATCAACGAGCTGCGCGGCTGGCAGTACCAGGACGGCCACGGCCTGCTCGGCGCCGGCCTCACCCACGCCCGTATGGGCCGCCCCGACTTCGCCGCGCTCATCCCGGCGCTCGCCGCGTCCGCCCGCGCCGCCGGGCCGCCGCAGATCCGCAACGCCGGCACGCTCGGCGGCAACATCGTGTCGGCCGCGCCCACCGGCGACACGCTGCCCGTGCTGGCCGCCCTGGACGCCGACCTGGTGGTCGTCGGCCCGGACGGCGCCCGCGAGCTGCCCGTGTCGCACCTGCTGGCCGGCCGGGAGATGCTGGCGCCCGCCGAACTCGTCGCCTTCGTACGGGTGCCGCTGCTGCACGCCCCGCAGGTGTTCCTCAAGGCCACCGGGCGGACCGGCCCCGGGCGCGCGCTGGCGTCGGTCGCCGTCGTCCTGGACCCGGCGCGGCGTGCCGTGCGGTGCGCCGTGGGGGCCATCGCGCCGATGCCGCTGCGGCCGCTGGAGGCCGAGCACTGGATCGCGTCGCTCGTCGACTGGGACGGTGAGCGCGGTCTCGCCACGGAGGCGCTGGTGGCGTTCGGCGAGTACGTGGCGGCCGCCTGCATCCCGGACCAGCCGCCGGCCGCCGACGGCGAGGAACCGCCGCCGCTGCCGCCCGCCGTACTGCAACTGCGGCGCACGGTCGCCGTGCTGGCTCGACGAGCACTGGGGAGGGCGCTGTCGTGACCACCGAGGAACACGGGCACGGGCACGGACACGAGCACGAGCAGGGGCCTGAGGGGGGCGGCGGCTGGCAGCCGACCCCGCAGGGCGAGTACGACGGCGACGCGACGGCCTTCGTCCAGCTGCCGCCGGGCGCGGCCCTGGACGGCATCCCGCTGGAGGCCCCCGGCCACGGCTACGTACCGCCCCACATCGCCGACCCGCACGCCACGGCTCACTGGAACTTCCAGGAGGCCCTGGCCGCGGAGCAGGCGGCGGCGGGTACGTCGGACCTGACGGGCCAGTGGACCATCCCGGTCGCGGAGGGCGACCTCCCGGAGGAGTCGGGCGAGTACCAGCTCACGCCCGGCGCCTCGGCCTGGCCCACCACCCTCCCGGGCGGCGCCCCGGCCCCCTGGACCCTCACCCCCGAGGGCCCGGCCGCACACCCCGAGCAGCACGTCCACACCCCGCCCGCCGGCACGGCCATGGGCGGCCTGCCGGAGGCCGGTGGCCACGCCGACGCCGCCGCCGACGCCGCCGCCCCGACGGCCGAGGGCGCCCCCGACGGCCACGCCGCACCGCAGGGCCACGGCGCCTCGACGGACCTGCCCGGACCGGGTGGCGACACGGTGCCGGGCGGCCTGCCCGCTGGCGCCACCGTGCCTGGCGGCCTGCCTGGTGGCGATGTCCCGCTGGGCGTCCCGCTCGGCGACGACGTCCTGCCCGGTCGCCTGCCCGGCGGACACGCTCTGTCCGGCGACGCCGCACCGGGCGGCCAGGCTCCGTCCGGCGGCGACGGCGGGCCTGGCGGCCTGCCTGTTCCCGACGGTCACGCCGTACCCGGTGGCGGCACCGCGCCGACCGACGCGTCCGGTGACCACGCGATGCCGGGCGGCCATGCCATGCCCGGGGCGGCGGCGTCCGCCGCGCCCGGCGGACTTGCGGTGCCGGGCGGCTCCGAGGCCGCCGCCCGTCCTGCGGGACCGGACGGATCCGAGGGCCCCGTGGGCGCCGGACCCGCCGGACCCGTCGGACCTGTGGGGTCCGAGGGTCCGACGGGACCGGAGGAGCACCCCGCGACCACGGGCAGCGCCATGCCGGGAAGCGACGCCGCGCCGGGCGGCCACAGCGGGCCGGGGGCCACCGGACCGACGGGGGCGACCGGGGCGCCCGGAACCTCCCCGTTCGACGGCGGCCTGGCGCACGGTGCGGTGGACGGACCCGCCGGGCGGGAGGCAGCCGAGCCGGACGCCGCCGCCGAGCAGGACGGCCCAGGGCCGGACGCCCCCGGCGCTCCAGGAGCCGCGGGCGCGCACGGCGAGCCGGACACGCCCGCCGCCCAGGCCGGGGACGACGCGTCCGACGCCGAGCCGGCCGCCCCCCAGCCCGCCGCCGACGACACCGAGGACCCCGACCACACCGACCACACCGACGACCCCGACCACCCCTCCACCCCCGTCCCGCCCGGGGACGAGCACCCCCACGTCTCGTACGTCCTGCGCGTCAACGGCACCGACCGCCCCGTCACGGACGCCTGGATCGGGGAGTCGCTGCTCTACGTCCTGCGCGAGCGCCTCGGCCTGGCCGGCGCCAAGGACGGCTGCTCGCAGGGCGAGTGCGGCGCCTGCAACGTCCAGGTCGACGGCCGCCTCGTCGCCTCCTGCCTGGTGCCTGCGGCCACCGCCGCCGGCAGCGAGGTCCGTACGGTCGAGGGCCTCGCCTCGCACGGCGAACCCTCCGACGTCCAGCGCGCCCTGGTCCGCTGCGGAGCCGTCCAGTGCGGCTTCTGCATCCCGGGCATGGCCATGACGATGCATGACCTCCTGGAGGGGAACCACACCCCGACCGACCGGGAGGCCCGCAAGGCCCTGTCCGGCAACCTGTGCCGCTGCACCGGCTACCAGGGCGCCCTCCGGGCCGTACGGGAGGTGATCGCCGAGCGCGAGGCGAGCGCCGCCGCGGCGAAGGCGGCCGCCGACGCCACGACGGACTCCGCCCCCGGCGGCGCGCCCCAACAGCAGCACCCCGAGGTCCGTATCCCGCACCAGGTCCCCCACCCGCACGACGGAGGCACGGCGTGAGCAACGACGCGGCCACCGCCATCCCGGCGGTCGACGCCCCCCAGCAGGAGCAGGCGCAGGAGAAGCCCGGGTACGGGCTCGGCGCGTCGCTGCCGTCGGCCGACTCCCGCGCCAAGGCGGAGGGCACCTTCCCGTACGCCTCCGACCTCTGGGCCGAGGGCCTGCTCTGGGCGGCGATCCTCCGCTCGCCGCACGCGCACGCCCGCATCCGGTCGATCGACACGACGGCCGCCGCGGCCATGCCGGGCGTACGGGCGGTGGTCACCCACGCCGACGTCCCCGGCGACACGGCGTACGGCCGCACGGTCGCCGACCGCCCGGTCTTCGCGGCCGACGTGGTCCGCCACCACGGCGAGGCGCTCGCCGCTGTCGCCGCCGACCACCCGGACACGGCCCGCCTCGCGGCGGCGGCGATCATCGTGGACTACGAGGTCCTGGACCCGGTCACGGACCCGGAGAAGGCGTTCTCGGCCCCGCCGCTCCACCCGGACGGCAACCTGATCCGCCACATCCCGCTCCGCTACGGCGACCCGTACGTGACCGGCGAGGTGATCGTCGAGGGCCTGTACCGCATCGGCCGCCAGGACCCGGCGCCGATCGGCGCTGAGGCGGGTCTCGCGGTCCCCCGCCCGGACGGCGGCGTGGAGATCTACACCGCGTCCACCGACCCGCACACCGACCGCGACCTCGCCGCGGCCTGCTTCGGCCTGCGGCCCGAGCAGGTCAAGGTGGTCGTGACGGGCGTCCCGGGCGCCATGGGCGACCGCGAGGACCCCGGCTTCCAGATCCCGCTCGGCCTCCTGGCGCTCCGCACCGGCGCGCCGGTCAAACTGGCCGCGACCCGCGAAGAATCCTTCCTAGGCCACGCCCACCGCCACCCCACGCTCCTCCGGTACCGCCACCACGCGGACGCGGAGGGCCGCCTGGTGAAGGTGGAGGCGCAGATCCTCCTGGACGCGGGCGCGTACGCGGACGCGTCGTCGGCCTCCCTCGCGGCGGCGGTGGCCTTCGCCTGCGGCCCGTACGTGGTGCCCCACGCCTTCATCGAAGGCTGGGCGGTCCGTACGAACAACCCCCCCTCCGGCCATGTACGGGGCGAGGGCGCGATGCAGGTGTGCGCGGCGTACGAGGGCCAGATGGACAAACTGGCCGCGAAACTGGGCCTGGACCCGGCGGAACTCCGCCTCCGCAACACCCTGGCGACGGGCGACCTGCTGCCGACGGGCCAGACGGTGACGTGCCCGGCCCCGGTGCGGGAACTCCTGGAATCCGTCCGCGACCACCCCCTCCCTCCCCTCCCCATGGACACGTCGGAGGAGGACTGGCTGCTGCCCGGCGGCCCCGAGGGCGCGGGGGAGCCGAGCGCGGTACGGCGCGGGGTCGGCTACGCGCTGGGCATGGTGCACGTGCTGGGCGCGGAGGGCGCGGACGAGGTGTCGACAGCGACGGTGAAGGTCCAGGACGGCGTGGCGACGGTCCTGTGCGCGGCGGTGGAGACGGGCCAGGGCTTCTCCACCCTGGCCCGCCAGATCGTCCAGGAGGTCCTGGGGGTGGAAGAGGTCCACGTGGCCCCCGTGGACACGGACCAGCCCCCGGCCGGCCCGGCGACACACGGCCGCCACACATGGGTGTCGGGCGGCGCGGTCGAACGCGCGGCCAAAATGGTCCGCACCCAACTCCTGCAGCCCCTTGCCCACAAGTTCGGCATGTCCACAGAGCTCCTCCAGATCACCGACGGCAAGATCACCTCATACGACGGCGTGCTGTCGACCACGGTGGCGGAGGCCCTGGACGGCAAGGAACTCTGGGCGACGGCCCAGTGCCGCCCCCACCCCACCGAGCCCCTGGACGAGGCGGGCCAGGGCGACGCGTTCGTGGGCCTGGCGTTCTGCGCGATCAGGGCGGTCGTCGACGTGGACATCGAACTGGGCAGCGTCCGAGTGGTGGAGCTGGCGGTGGCGCAGGACGTGGGCCGCGTCCTGAACCCGGCCCAACTGGCCACCCGCATCGAGGCGGGCGTGCTCCAGGGCCTGGGCGCGGCCCTCACGGAGAACCTCCGCACCCCCCGCGGCCTGGTCCGCCACCCGGACCTGACGGGGTACGCCCTCCCGACAGCCCTGGACGCCCCGGACGTCCACATCGTGAGCCTCATCGAGGAACGCGACGTCGTCGCCCCCTTCGGCGCCAAGGCCGCCAGCGCGGTCCCGGTGGTCACGTCCCCGTCCGCCATCGCCTCCGCCGTCCGCGCCGCCACAGGCCGCCCGGTCAACCGCCTCCCGATCCGCCCACAGGCGGCGGTCGTCAACTGAACAGCAGAACCCACAAAGCGACCGTTCCGCCTACCGCTGGGCGCCGGGCCGCATCTCGGAGCCGTCCGGCAGCAGGTCGGTGATCATCTGCCACACCTGTCGGGGCTCCACCCGTACGAACCGCAAGGCGGTATCCGGGCCGATGTCGTCGGACGCGACGGGCTCGGCGGGCGTCTCGCGATGCCAGTAGCCCAGGGGGCCGCAGTCCCAGACAGCGAGGCCGCGGCTCTCCACGCCGTCATCGCCGTCACGGCGGCCCTGCCAGGCGGAGGTCAGCCGCCAACTCGACCGGAGTTCGGCGATCAGGTCGGTGAGGAGGACCAGTGCCGGCTCGGCGAGGGCGCCGTCGGAGGCCAGGGCCTTGCGAATGTGGTCGCGGTCCTCGCCGCGCGCCTCGATGAAGGGCACCGCCTTCAGTGCTTCGAGACCGGATTCCACGGTGCCCATGGTGGTCTCGACGACCTGCGAGGCCGTGTCGCGCCGGGCCGCGTTCTGCTGCAGGTTGACCATGTTCGCGAGCGCCCAGACCAGCATCTTGGGTTCGACCAGCGCGTACTCCGCCTCCGGCGTGCCGGGCCAGGCCTGGTGGGAGAGGACGTGGTCCTCGCCGATCAGCACGCCGTGGTGCAGCTCGCCCTGACGGCTCGCGGCTTCCAGCGAGACGACCACGACCGGGGAGAGCAGCGTCTCCATCATCGGGACGAGTGCGTGGGCCAACTGCCCTCGCTCGTTGACGAGCCCGCACGCACGGAGTGCGTCCCGGGGCTCGGACAACTCGTCGGGCAGGTCCCGTGCGGTGGCGAGCAGGACCAGGACCTGGACGTGCTCGTCGCTCAGCCGGAAGCGGGACCGGGAGAGGTCGAAGGAAGGCATGGCAGCAACTCGCTCGGTTGGTGGTGGTCGCGATGGGTGGCGGGGCAGGTCAGACCATGGCGGAGTCGGCCGCCGCGTGGAAGATTCTCCCGAAGCCCGCGCGGACGGCGCCCCCGCGGGTCAGGACGCGTCGGTCGACACCGGCGAACAGCGCAGCCAGTGCGATGTCGGCCGGCAGAGCGCGGCCCCGTACGCTCACGGACAGCCGGCGGCCGCCCAGGCCCGACGGTTTCACGGTGACGACGACGCCCGGGTCCTCGCTGTCCGGCTCACGTGTGAGGGTGTAGCTCCTGCCGTTGACGGCGGTGAGCCGGTAGCGGTCGCCGAGGTACTTCAGCCGCAGCGAGCGTGCGCGCTTGGTGAACCCCCACCGGTTGCGCTGCGCATACACGACACCGCCGTCGACGCGGAGCGTCGCCCCGTTCAGGGAAGGCTTCTCGGCCTCGTCCACGTGCATGCCCCGCGCTTCCAGCGTCGTCGTGGGAAGGTGGCCGCCGCGTACCTCGGTCGTGACGGACTGGGCAGCGCGGGGCGGCACCGGATAGCGCACTTCGATCTCGCCGAACTCCGGTGACGTCCCCCTCCAGTGGAAGACGACCGGCTCGCCGCGTCGGCGCTCTTTGCCGGCCTCCAGGGTGAACGGGGCGGTGGTGGTGTGCATGGTCCTGTCCCTACTAGTCGAACGGGTTGAGGGCGCTGCCCAGCTTCTTGGCGCCGTCGGCGATGCCGGATCCGATGTCGGAGGCCGTGTCGCCCACCCAGTCGGCTGCCTTCTCGGCGCCGTCGCTGATGGAGTCCCAGTTGTCCCAGACCAGGGCGCCTGCGTAGGCCACACCCGTACCCACGGCCAGGCCGAGGGTGACCGGGTTGGGGGCCACCGTCAGCGCCGTCATGGAGGCGCTGAACGCCGTACCGGTGAGGTCGGTGGCGAACTTCGACGGGTTCGCCTTGATCATGTCGGTGTCGTACGTGGCCAGGTTCGCCACGCCGTACGCGGTCGCCGCCACACCGCCGACGACGCCGGCGCCGCGGATCCACCCGGCGGCCTTGGCGGCGTTCGCGAGACCGCCCTGCTGAGCGACCTTGACGAGGTTGGCCTCCGAGGCCGTGGGCATGAAGAACTTCCCGTCCTTCACGAACCCGCCCCACATGGCGGCCTCGTCCGAACCGGTCAGCGCGGTCACCAGCTTCGGCGGCACCTTGCTCAGCAGGCTGCCGGGAGCTGCCGACGCGATGCGGGTGTTGACGGTGCGGGAGATCAGCGTGCCGGGGGCGGTGGGCGCCGTTCCGAGGAGTGCTTTGCGCAGCTTGTACGAGTACAGGCCGGCGGCGGTGAGGGCGGTCAGGAGCGCACCGGCGGTGATCGCACCCTTGTTGAGACTGGTGATCAGTTCCGCCAGCTTCGCGTTGCCGGTGAGGCGGGTCAGGCCCTCCTTCTGAAGGCGCCGCAGATAGTCGTCCAGAGTCTCGTCGTCCCGCATCTTCAGCGCGTTGAGACTTGTGCGGGCCTCGGTGTCCGCCTTGGCGACGTTGTCCGCGTTGCCGTTGAACCCGCCCAGAGTTCCGTCCCGGCCGCCGATGCCGGCGTCCTGGACGACGGCTTCCAGGTCCTTCTTCAGCTCCTTGTCGGCGTCGTCGACGGCCTGCACACACGCCTTGATGTAGTCCGCCCAGGACTCCTCGCTCGCCTTGACGCTCGCCGCCGACTCGGGGTCGTGGCGCATCGCGGAGCGCTCGGAGGGAGAGAGACGATCGTAGTCATAGGCGACGTTGCCCTGCTCCGAGACCTTCATGCCCGCCTCGATCGCATCGGCCCGGGCGGCCTCGAGTTGCCTCTTCAATGTGGCGAACTGCGCGTGCGCGTTCCGCAGCAGCGTCGCCGTCGCCTTCGCCTGGGTCTGTGCGGCCTGGTACTCGTAGCGTGTCGCGGCGAAGTTCATGACGGCCGCTTCCGCACTCACGCCCTGCCAGGCCGCGCCGTCCAGAGTGATCTTCTGGACGCTGTCCCGGTAGCGTTTCTCGACCTTTCCGAACTCCTTCGCCATCTCGTCCCATTTGCCTGCGGCGGTGGCGAGAGTCCCGAAGTCGGTTGTCATGACTTCGCGGTAAGTCAGCATGGTGCTTTCCTCTGCGGCCTGCGGCTGCGGCGGTCGCTAGTAGGCGGCGAACGGCGACAGCTTGACGCCATCGATGGTCCGGCCGCGGTCGACGTCGACCCCACTCAGGGTGCCGGCGGCGCTCCGCAGGCCGTCACGCTCGCGGCTCAGGCGTCCCAGGAGCGTCTTCACCTGGCTCTCCCAGGTGGTCTCCACCTTCTTCAGCCCGACCGCGGTCGCCCAGCCGCCGAATGCGCCGGCAGCCTTGGCGGTGGCCTCGTCCGCCCAGTCGCCGGCCGTCTGCGTCTTGCTCAGCAGCTCCGTGTCGATGGTGTTGGCGGCCGCCCTCTTCTCGGCGGGGGTCGAGGCGAGCTTCTGGCCCCCGCCCCTCGGCGTCACTCCGCCCTCGTCGGGAACACGGTTCAACTGCATGGCCGTCTCCCGCCGTTCGGTCGCCTCGGCCCGGAGCTGGGCCCACTCCTCGTCGAACTGCATGATCTGGCCACCCCCCGTGATGATCGTTGATCACGATTCGTGCCACATTGTATGTCCGGCGCTTGATGTGCCAGCGCAAGATCAGGAGCGGAGAATTCCCGCTCGGCTCCCGGCTGCCCGGAGAGACCTCTCCGAGACGACGGCTGATGGGCACGCGCATCTGGAGTACCGCGCGATGAGTTTCGGGGTCCCTGTCGGTCTACTCGTGTGAAGGCGCACTGAGAGAAGGAGCCCCGTCATGCAGCAGAAGATCACGCCGTTCCTCTGGTTCGACACCGAGGCGGAGGAGGCGGCCAACCACTACACCGCGATCTTCAAGGACTCGCGGATCGTGAAGGTCGACCGCTACCCGGAGGGGACCCCGATGCCGGCGGGCACGGTCATGACCGTCGTGTTCGAGCTCGCGGGGCAGCGGTACGTGGCGATGAACGGCGGTCCCGAGTTCACGTTCAACGAGGCAATCTCCCTGTCCGTGGAGTGTGAGGACCAGGACGAGGTCGACTACTACTGGTCCCGGCTCGGCGAGGGCGGCGAGGAAGGGCCCTGCGGGTGGCTCAAGGACAAGTACGGGCTGTCGTGGCAGGTCACCCCGCGCGTCCTGGACGAGATGATGACCGACCCGGATCCCGAGAAGGCCAAGCGAGCCGCCGAGGCCATGATGGGCATGAAGAAGATCGACATCCAGGGCCTCCGGGACGCCGTCGAAGGCGCGAGTTCGTGAGCGTTCCCGCACGCCCGGCCCCCGGCCGGCCAGGCCGGCCGGGGCAGCCCTGGGGGACGCCGTGAGCGCGGCACAGACGAGGGCCTGGGCCGGCTCGGGTGGAGCGTCGTCCATCGCCTGGTCGTACGACCAAGGGACGAGATCATCCCCGGCGAATTACAGGAGTCAACCCGGGCTACGCCTCTTACTCTGAGGTCATGAGCGCCTTGGAACCCCCCGACACCGCCGCCGCCCCCCACGCCGCGTCCCCGCAGCAGCAGGGCGGCGGTGGTGTGCTGGACCGGGCGCACCGGGCGCTCAGTATCGGGATCGTCTCCGTCGTTCTGCTGATCGCGTTCGAGGCCACCGCCGTCGGTACGGCCATGCCGGTCGCGGCGCGGGAGCTGGACGGGGTGCCGCTGTACGCGTTCGCGTTCTCGGCGTACTTCACGACCAGCCTGTTCGGGATGGTCCTGGCCGGGCAGTGGGCGGACCGGGACGGGCCGCTGCGGGCGCTCGCCGCCGGGATCGGGGCGTTCGCCGCGGGGCTTGTGGTGTCGGGGACGGCCGAGGCGATGTGGCTGTTCATCCTCGGCCGGGCCGTGCAGGGGTTCGGCGGCGGGCTCGTGATCGTCGCGCTGTACGTGGTCGTCAGCCGGGCCTACGAGGAGCGGCTGCGGCCCTCGATCATGGCGGCGTTCGCGGCCAGTTGGGTCATTCCGTCCGTGGTCGGGCCTCTTGCCGCCGGGACCGTGACCGAGCGGCTCGGGTGGCGGTGGGTGTTTCTCGGGATACCCGCGCTCGTCGTGCTGCCGTTGGTGCTCGCGCTTCCTGCGATACGGCGCCGGGCCTCGGGCCCGGCCGAACCCGGGGCGCCGGTCGCCCGCTTCGACCGGGGGCGGCTTCGGCTGGCGCTGGGGATCTCCGTGGGCGCCGGGCTGCTGCAGTACGCCGGGCAGGAGCTGCGCTGGCTCTCGGTCCCGCCCGCCGTGCTGGGCGCCGCGCTGCTCGTGCCCGCCGCCCTCGGGCTGCTGCCGCGCGGGACCTTCCGGGCGGCGCGCGGACTGCCGGCCGTCGTGCTGCTGCGCGGCGTGGCGGCGGGCGCGTTCGTCGCCGCCGAGTCGTTCATCCCGCTGATGCTGGTCACCGAGCGCGGGCTGAGCCCGACCATGGCCGGGCTGTCGCTCGCGGTGGGCGGCGCCACCTGGGCGCTCGGCTCGTACATCCAGGCCCGTCCGGCCGTGGAGCCGTACCGGGAGCGGCTCATGGTGTCCGGCATGCTCCTCGTCGCTGTCGCCATCGCCGCCGTGCCGTCGGTGCTCATCCACGCCGTACCGGTGTGGATCGTCGGCGTCGCGTGGGGGTTCGGGTGCCTGGGGATGGGCCTGGTGATCTCCTCCAACAGCGTGCTGCTGCTGAAGCTGTCCCCGCCCGAGGAGGCGGGCACGAACTCCGCCGCCCTCCAGATCTCCGACGGCCTCTCGAACGTTCTGCTCCTCGCCGCGGGCGGCGCCGCCTTCGCCGCGCTCGGCGGCGGCTCGCTCACCGGCCACGCGGCCGCCGCAGCCGGTGGCTCGTCGCACCCGACGGCCTTCGCGGCGGTGTTCCTGCCGATGGCGGCGGTCGCGCTGCTGGGCGCCTGGGTGGCGACGCGGGTGCGGGTGCGGTAGGTGGCCGGCCGCCCCCGTCCAGTACCAGAATGACCCCACCCGGTAGTACCATTCTGGTATGGCTATGAACCTGCGTCTCCGCGACGACCAGACCGATGCCCTCAAGCAGCGTGCCGAGCAGGAAGGCGTCAGCATGCACGCCATAGTGCTCAAGGCGGTCGACGACTATCTGTCGCGCACGGCCCAGGAGGCCATGGTGCGCAAGACCGCCCAGGAGCAGGCGGCCAAGTGGCACGAACTGCTGGAGCGGCTCAAGTGACCTGCATCTATCTGACCGCAGAGAACGTCCTGGTCATCGCCAAGCACGCGATCGATGACCAGGACGTTGTCGTGCGGGACGCGGGACTCCTCGAATCGGCGGTGCACCGCCCATCGGCGGCCATGTTCGGTCAGGAGGCGTACCCGGATCTCCTGGAGAAGGCCGGTGCGCTGCTCCAGTCTCTCGCGATCAACCACCCCTTCTTCGACGGCAACAAGCGCACAGCCTGGCTTTCCTGCGTGACCTTCCTCGCCATGAACGGGGTGGACCTCCGTCCCGACATCGACGCGGCTGAACGGCTCGTCATCGACGTCGCCACAGGCAGGGAGGACGAGGTGAAGGCCATCGCCGAGCGGCTTGCCGCACTGGTGATGTGACCCCCGTCGCAGTCCCCGAGGTCACGGCCTCGTTCCGCCCGGACTGCAACCGGGCCACCGGTAGGGTGGCCCGGTTGTCGTACGTGTTCGCCGCGCGGCGCGCGTATCCGCCGAGCTGCCGAGCCCGAGAGCCCCGAATCGGAGACCGTGACTACTACCGCCTCCCATCACCTCTCACCCGCCTTCCCCGGCCGCGCCCCCTGGGGCACGGCCAACAAGCTGCGTGCCTGGCAGCAGGCCGCGATGGACAAGTACATCCAGGAGCAGCCCCGCGACTTCCTCGCCGTCGCCACCCCCGGCGCCGGCAAGACCACCTTCGCGCTCACGCTCGCCTCGTGGCTGCTGCACCACCACGTCGTCCAGCAGGTCACCGTCGTCGCGCCGACCGAGCACCTGAAGAAGCAGTGGGCCGCCGCCGCCGCGCGCATAGGGATCAAGCTGGACCCGGAGTACAGCGCGGGCCCGCTCAGCAAGGAGTACCAGGGCGTCGCCGTCACCTACGCCGGTGTCGGCGTGCGCCCGATGCTGCACCGCAACCGCTCCGAGCAGCGCAAGACCCTCGTCATCCTCGACGAGATCCACCACGCCGGCGACTCCAAGTCCTGGGGCGAGGCCTGCCTTGAGGCGTTCGAGCCCGCCACGCGCCGCCTCGCCCTCACCGGTACGCCGTTCCGGTCCGACACGAACCCCATCCCGTTCGTGACGTACGAGGAAGGGAACGACGGCATCCGGCGGTCGTCCGCCGACTACACGTACGGATACGGCAACGCGCTCGGCGACGGCGTCGTCCGCCCCGTGATCTTCCTCAGCTACAGCGGCAACATGCGCTGGCGCACCAAGGCGGGCGACGAGATCGCCGCCCGCCTCGGCGAGCCCATGACCAAGGACGCGATCTCGCAGGCCTGGCGCACCGCCCTCGACCCGCGCGGCGACTGGATGCCCAACGTGCTGCGCGCCGCCGACCAGCGGCTCACCGAGGTCCGCAAGGCCGTCCCGGACGCCGGCGCCCTCGTCATCGCCTCCGACCAGGACTCGGCCCGCGCGTACGCCAAGCTCATCCGGGAGATCACCGGGCACGGCGCCACAGTCGTCCTCTCCGACGACGCGGGCGCGTCGAAGAAGATCGACGAGTTCAGCGAGAGCGACGACCGCTGGATGGTCGCCGTGCGCATGGTGTCGGAGGGCGTCGACGTTCCCCGCCTCGCGGTCGGGGTCTATGCCACGACCATCTCGACCCCGCTCTTCTTCGCTCAGGCCGTCGGCCGTTTCGTACGGTCGCGCAGGCGTGGCGAGACCGCGTCCGTGTTCCTGCCGACCATCCCCATGCTCATGGGCTTCGCCAACGAGATGGAGGTCGAACGCGACCACGTGCTCGACCGGCCCAAGAAGGCCGGCGAGGACGAGGACCCGTACGCCGAGTCCGAGAAGGAGATGGACGAGGCGAACAGGCTCCAGGACGAGGACACCGGCGAACAGGACATGCTGCCCTTCGAGGCGCTGGAGTCCGACGCCGTCTTCGACCGCGTCATGTACAACGGCGCCGAATTCGGCATGCAGGCCCACCCCGGCAGCCAGGAGGAGCAGGACTACCTCGGCATCCCCGGCCTCCTCGAACCCGACCAGGTGCAGCTCCTGCTCCAGAAGCGGCAGGCCCGGCAGATCGCCCACAGCCGGCAGAAGCCCGCCGAAGAGGCCGATCTCCTCGAACTCCCCGCCGAGCGGCGGCCCGTCGTCTCCCACAAGGAGCTGATGGAGCTGCGCAAGCAGCTGAACACGATGGTCGGCGCGTACGTCCACCAGAGCGGCAAGCCGCACGGCGTGGTCCACACGGAGCTGCGCCGGGTGTGCGGCGGCCCGCCGAGCGCCGAGGCGACGGCGGGTCAGATCCGGGAGCGGATCAAGAAGGTCCAGGAGTGGGCCACGCGCATGCGGTGACGTCTTTGCGTACGGCTACACACCCGTTCGTGTCTACGTCCATGAGCGGCCCCGCAAAACTGGATCAATTCCCCATCCGCGCCCGGATTCTGGACGAGGCCTTCCGCTGAGCGGAGTGGATCGCTACTGTCCCGGGCACATGCAAACGCCCCGTGGCAGCGCCGCCGCGGAGCGCAGCCGGTGTGCCATGGCCTGCCGGCGGCCTCTCGGTGCGACGCCTCATGGGACAGGTGTCGCCGACGTCATGAGAGTGTCCGCCGTCACTCACTCCGAAGGAGAGGGCGTCGTGACCGCGGAAACCTCCCAGACGCTCGACCGGGGACTGCGCGTCCTCAAACTGCTCGCCGACACCGACCACGGGCTGACCGTGACGGAGCTCTCGCACCGGCTCGGGGTCAACCGCACGGTGGTCTACCGCCTGCTGGCCACGCTCGAACAGCACGCCCTGGTCCGCCGCGACCTCGGCGGCCGGGCACGCGTCGGCCTCGGCGTGCTGCGGCTCAGCCGGCAGGTCCACCCCCTCGTACGGGAGGCGGCGCTGCCCGCGCTGCGGTCGCTGGCCGAGGACATCGGGGCCACGGCCCACCTCACGCTCGTCGACGGCGCCGAGGCACTCGCCGTCGCCGTGGTCGAGCCGACCTGGACCGACTACCACGTCGCGTACCGGGCCGGTTTCCGCCACCCCCTCGACCGGGGCGCCGCCGGCCGCGCCATACTCGGCGCCCGCCAGGGCGGACTCAAGGAACCCGGCTACACCCTCACGCACGGCGAACTGGAAGCCGGCGCGAGCGGCGCGGCGGCCCCGCTGCTGGGCGTGACGGGCATCGAGGGCAGCGTGGGCGTGGTCATGCTGAGCGACGCCGTACCGGAGCGCGTCGGCCCCCGCGTCCTGGACGCGGCCCGAGAGGTGGCGGACGCCCTGCGCTGACGCGACGCCCCTTCCCGTGACTGGGGGCGGGGGTTCGGGGGGCAGAGCCCCTGATGCGGGACGGGGGGCGAGGCCCGTCGGGCACCTGCACGCGGGGATACATTGGCTGCGTGCTCTCCCGTCTCTCGCGCCCCCGTGTCCTCGCCCTCTGCGCCCTGCCGATCCTCGCGCTGTTCGCCGTCGCCGTGTTCGCGCCGCTGCCGTTCGTGCTCGCGCAGCCCGGCTCGACCGCGGACGTGCTCGGCCGGGACCAGGGCCGCCAGGTCATCACCATCACCGGGGCGCCCGTCCGGAAGACGACGGGCGAGCTGCGCATGACGACGATCCTGGCGACCGCCCCGGGCGCCGACATCGCCATGGGCGACGTCGTGGAGAGCTGGTTCCGCGGCGACCGGGCCGTCCTGCCGCACGACTCGGTCTACCCGGCCGGCAAGTCCGACGCCGAGATCGAGAAGCGCAACCTCGGCCAGATGAAGCAGTCCCAGGACGCCGCCGTCCTTGCCGCACTCGGCCACCTGGGCAAGAGCGAGGACGGCATCGACGTACGGCTCCACCTCGCCGACATCGGCGGCCCCAGCGCGGGCCTGATGTTCTCGCTCGGCATCGTCGACAAGCTCGTGGGCGACGGCGCGGGCGGCGACCTGACCGGCGGCCGCGTCATCGCCGGTACGGGCACGATCGCCCCCGACGGCACGGTCGGCACCGTCGGCGGTGTCGCCCTCAAGACCCAGGCCGCCGCCCGCGACGGCGCCACGGTCTTCCTCGTCCCGAAGCCCGAGTGCGACGACGCCCGGGCGGAACTCCCCGAGGACCTGCGCCTGATCCCCGTCACGACCCTGGAGGACGCGGTGTCGTCGCTGCGGGCCCTGGAGAAGGGCGGGAAGGTCCCGTCCTGCTGAGCCCCCCGGGCCTCGGGTCGTCGGCCTCCTTCTCGTCCAGGCCCCGCCACGCGGGGAACACCGCCGGCGCGAGCGTCGCCAGCAGGTACAGGGCGGCCGCCGTCAGCAGCGCGGGCACCAGCCCGTACCGCTCCACCAGGTAGCCCGCCGTCACGCCGCCCACCGGTGTCGCCAGCAGCACCCCGGCCGTGGTCACCCCTCGCACCCGGCTGCGCAGCCGGTCCGGGATGCGCTCGAACAGGACCGTGGTGAGGATCGGGTTCAGCGTGCCCGCGCAGAAACCGCAGACCGCGACCGTCAGCACCAGCGGCAGCGCCGTCCGCGTCACCGCCGGGACCAGGAACGCCGGTGCCCCCGCGATCAGGAACGCACCGGTGAACACCGCCCGCCGCCCGAAGCGGTGCCCCACCGCCCCGTACACGAGTGCGCCCAGCAGCGCGCTGCCCGCGAACACCGCCGTGACCAGGCCGACCGCGGGCGCGCCGCCCAGGTGCTCCCGGGCGTGCACCGGCAGGAACACCGCGCTCCAGCCGTAGCTGAGCCCGTTCGTGAACATCACCATCAGGGTGATGGCCAGCAGCAGCCGGGAGCGCAGCACGTATGTGTACCCCTCGCGCAGATCGGCGCGGTAGCGGGCCGCCGAGACGGGCGGGGCGTCCCGCTGTGGCTCGGCGGCCGGGATACCGCGCAGCCCGGCCGCGACGAGCGCGGCGGACACCGCGAACGTACCGGCGTCCAGCAGCAGCACCGCCTCCGCGCCGACCAGCGCGATCAGCACCCCGGCGAGCGCCGCCCCCGTCATCCCGGCGCCGCGCGACACGGCGTCGAAGAGGCTCGCCGCCCGTTCGAGCCGGGTGCCCGCCCGCTCGGCGAGCTGCGGGAGCAGCACGGCGCGTGCCGTCTCGCCCGGGGCGTGGAACAGTCCGGTGACGCCCATCAGCGCGCACAGCGCCCAGAACGGCAGCCGTCCCGCGTGGTGCAGCAGCGGGATCGCGGCGATCGCGAGGGCGCACACCAGGTCGGACAGGACGCTGACCCGGCGCCGCCCGGCCCGGTCGATGACCGGCCCGCCGACGAGCGCGGAGACGACCACGGGCGCGGTCGTGCACATCGCCACGAGCCCGGCCCTCGCGGGGCTGCCCGTGGTCTGGAGCACGAACCACGGGACGCCGATGAGCGTGAGCGAATTGCCGGTGACGGAGACGGCGTTGGCGGTGAGCACGGCCGCCAGAGGCGTGCGGCTGCGGCCGGTCATGGTGCCGGTCATGGTGCCGGTCATGCGGCCGGTCATGGGGTCGGTCATAAGGCGCCCGGCCCATGCGGTGCGCCGGGTGTGCGGGGCGTGTACGGCACGGTTCCTCCGTCGGTTCCTGTCGGTCGCCGGCCTGAGCCGGGAAGGGCGGGCCCAGGTCCTACCCGCCTTGCCGGCCCTCGGTCGCCGCCTGTTCCACCAGGGGGATGATGCGGAGCCGTACCGGGTTCTCCATGACGATCGCCGTCGACGCGCGGACGATACCGTCGATGGCGACCACCCGGTCGATCACGCGCTGGAGGTCGGCGTTCGAGCGGGCGACCAGGCGGCAGAGCATGTCGCCGTGGCCCGTCGTCGTGTGCAGTTCCAGGACCTCCGGGACGCCCGCCAGGTGTTCCCGCACGTCGGCGCCCTGGCCCTGCCTGATCTCCAGGGTCGCGAAGGCCGTCACCGGGTAGCCGAGGGCCGCCGGGTCCACCTCCGGGCCGAAGCCGCGGATCACGCCCGTCGACTGGAGGCGGTCCAGACGGGCCTGGACCGTGCCGCGGGCGACGCCCAGGCGGCGTGACGCCTCCAGGACGCCGATCCGGGGCTCGCGGGCCAGCAGGGCGATGAGCCGGCCGTCCAGATGATCGATCGCCATGGCGGTCTCCCCTTGAGCATCCTGTACAGAACGTCCGCCCATGCTGCGGCACCGCTGTACAGATTGACCAGAGGAAACGCGAACTATTGCGCACCTTGCGGAACAGCGGGACGCTGCCGCCATGACTGAGACCATGCATCACACCCCTGACACCGCCCGGCAGGCCGACCCCTTCCCGGTGAAGGGAATGGACGCGGTCGTCTTCGCCGTCGGCAACGCCAAGCAGGCCGCCCACTACTACTCGACCGCCTTCGGCATGAAGCTCGTCGCGTACTCCGGACCGGAGAACGGCAGCCGCGAGACGGCCAGTTACGTGCTCACGAACGGCTCCGCCCGGTTCGTTTTCACCTCCGTCATCAAGCCCTCCACCGACTGGGGCCGCTTCCTCGCCGAGCACGTCGCGGAGCACGGCGACGGCGTCATCGACCTCGCCATCGAGGTCCCGGACGCCCGCAGGGCGTACGCGTACGCCGTCGAGCACGGCGCCACCGGCATCGACGAGCCCCACGAGGTCAAGGACGAGCACGGCACCGTCGTACTCGCCGCCATCGCCACGTACGGCAAGACCCGCCACACCCTCGTCGAGCGCAAGGGCTACGACGGCCCCTACCTGCCCGGCTACACCGCCGTGGCGGCGCCCATCGTAGAGCCGCCCGCCCGGCGTACCTTCCAGGCCATCGACCACTGCGTCGGCAACGTCGAGCTCGGCCGGATGAACGAGTGGGTCGGCTTCTACAACAAGGTCATGGGCTTCACCAACATGAAGGAGTTCGTGGGCGACGACATCGCCACCGAGTACTCCGCCCTCATGTCGAAGGTCGTCGCGGACGGCACTCTGAAGGTGAAGTTCCCGATCAACGAGCCGGCGATCGCGAAGAAGAAGTCGCAGATCGACGAGTACCTGGAGTTCTACGGCGGCGCCGGCGTCCAGCACGTCGCGCTCGCCACGAACGACATCGTCGAGACCGTCCGCTACATGCGGGCGCACGGTGTCCAGTTCCTCGACACCCCCGACTCGTACTACGACACCCTCGGCGAGTGGGTCGGCGACACCCGCGTCCCGATCGAGACCCTGCGCGAGCTGAAGATCCTCGCCGACCGCGACGAGGACGGCTACCTGCTGCAGATCTTCACCAAGCCCGTCCAGGACCGCCCGACCGTCTTCTTCGAAATCATCGAGCGGCACGGTTCGATGGGCTTCGGCAAGGGCAACTTCAAGGCACTGTTCGAGGCCATCGAGCGCGAGCAGGCCAAGCGCGGCAACCTGTAAGGGCCCCGCTTCCCGATCTTGTGGCCCCGCGGACCTGACCCGCGGGGCCACAGGCCTGCCGGGGGCTGCCGGGGCCTGCCGGGGGCCAAGCAGAGGCGCTAGCGCTTCGGCGGCGCCCCCGTCGGCTTGCCCAGCTCCGCCAGCGCCTGGCGCGCCGCCGGGGCGTACAGCGGCGAGAAGTACGGGTTCGTGCGCAGGGCCTCCGCCAGGTGGCGGCGCGCATCGCCGGTCATGTCCAGCGCCCGCTCGATCTCACCCCGGTGGTACGCGAACAGCGCGCTGCGCCGCCCCTGTTCCGTCGCCCGGCGCGCGTACGGCAGCGCCTCCTTCGCCCGCCCCGCGCGCAGCAGCGCCCACCCCAGCGCGTCCGCCACGTCCGCCGACCGGTGGCCGCGCCGCCACTCCGCGCGCAGCCAGCCCACCGCCGTGTCGGGCGTGCCGTGCCCCGCCTCGTACCGGGCCAGCGCCAGGGACGCGTTCGCGCCGTGCGTGAAGCCCTCCGCCGCCCACGCCGCCACCTCCTCGTACCGCTTCCGCGCCTCCGCCGCCCGGCCCAGGGACTGGGCCAGCTCGCCCGCCTCCAGCGCGTACTGCGGCGCCGGCCGCGCCGTCAGCGCCTTGCGCCACTCCCGCAGCGCCTCGTCCGTCCGCCCCAGCGCGGCCAGCGCCCGCGCCCGCCCGGCCAGCGACGGGGCGTCGCCCGGCAGCACCCGCAGCGCCGCCTCGTACGAGGCGAGCGCCTCGGCCGGCTCGCCCCGCTCCCACGCCAGGTCGCCGAGCCGCCGCAGGCACGCCGCCCGCTCGGCGCCCGTCGCCGCCTTCGCCACCGCGTCGGACGCCACCGCCGACGCGTCCTCACGCCAGCCCTTGTCCCGGTACACCAGGGCGGTACGGGTCAGGGTCGCCGCGCCCGTGTGCAGCTCCCGCAGCCGGTCCAGGGCCTTGCCGGCCGCCGCCTGGTCCCCGAGGCCCCGGTAGGCGTCCACCAGCAGCGCCTGCGCCTGCCAGCGGCGCGGCTCCCGCTTCCGTACCGTCTCGGCCCAGCGCTTCGCCGCCGTGAAGTCGCCCCGCGCGTGGGCCAGGGCGCCCATACCGAGCGCCGCGTCCACGTTGCCGCGCGCCGCCGGGTACGCGTCCAGGGAGCGCCGCAGCGCCCGCTCCGCCTCCGTGTACGCCGCCGGGTCGGCGCCCCGCACGCCGCGCTCCGTGTGCGCCGCGCCCAGCA
>NZ_JABWDV010000081.1 GCF_013362995.1 Streptomyces sp. TRM64462
AGCCGTTGTTGGCGCGTACGCCCATGGGGTCGCCCTCCGGCTCAGTTCGCGGCGGCGGCCGCGGCGCGCTCGGCCGCCTCGACGACGTTGACGAGGAGCTGCGCGCGGGTCATCGGGCCCACGCCGCCCGGGTTCGGGGCGACCCAGCCGGCCACCTCGCGGACGCCCGGGTGGACGTCGCCGACGATCTTGCCGGTCTCGTCGCGGCTGACGCCCACGTCCAGTACGGCCGCGCCCGGCTTGATGTCCTCCGGCTTGATCAGGTGCGGCACGCCCGCCGCCGCGACCACGATGTCGGCCCGCCGCAGATGCTCGGCGAGGTCGCGCGTACCCGTGTGGCACTGCGTGACGGTCGCGTTCTCGGAGCGGCGCGTCAGCAGCAGCGGCATCGGGCGGCCGATGGTGACACCGCGCCCGACCACGACCACGTGAGCGCCCGCGATCTCCACGCCGTGCCGGCGCAGCAGCGTCACGATGCCGGCGGGCGTGCAGGGCAGCGGCGCGGGCTCGCCCAGCACGAGGCGGCCGAGGTTCGTCGGGTGCAGACCGTCCGCGTCCTTGGCCGGGTCCATGAGCTCCAGCACCCGGTTGGTGTCGATGCCCTTGGGCAGCGGGAGCTGCACGATGTAGCCGGTGCAGGCCGGGTCCTCGTTGAGCTCCCGTACGACCGCCTCGATGTCGTCCTGCGTCGCGGTCGCGGGCAGCTCGCGCTGGATGGAGGCGATGCCGACCTGCGCGCAGTCGCGGTGCTTGCCCGCCACGTACTTCTGGCTGCCGACGTCCTCGCCGACGAGCAGCGTGCCGAGGCCCGGCGTGACGCCCCTCGCTTTGAGGTCCGCCACCCGGGCGGTCAGATCGGACTTGATCGCGGCTGCGGTGGCCTTGCCATCGAGAATCTGGGCGCTCATGGGCCCATCCTCGCGGATGACCCCCGGTCTCTTCCAATCCCGGCGGCGGCCGACGCACCGGACGCCACGGTGCGTGCGCGACGGACGGTGCGGAAGGAGCTACGGGCCGTGTGCGAGAGGTTGCATGTGCACAACAGTCGCCCATATCGACTGGACAAGGGACGGACGCCGATACGACGATGAGCCGCGCAATGCCGCGGGCAGTGCCGGGGGGACAGAGCGGCGCGTACGAGTGTGCAGACGAGTTCCTCCGCGCGGACCGCGCGTCCCCGCACAACCCACGGAGGAACACGCCATGAGTTTCGGCGACCAGAACAACCCCTACGGCCAGCAGCAGCCCGCTCAGCCGGCCCAGCCCGGTTACGGCTACCCGGCCGCCCCGCCCGTCCAGCAGGGCTACGGCGCCGGCTACCCGGCCGCGCCGATGGAGATGCCGAGCTCGGTGAAGACCGGCCGCATCCTGGTCTGGGTCATCATCGCGCTGCAGATCGTCTTCGCGGTGTACGCGCTGACGCAGCTCGGCGAGATCGACAAGGCCGTGGAGGGCAGCGGCCTGAACAGCAACGAGACCGAGGCCATCGCCGACATCGGCAAGGGCGTCGTCGTCTTCTTCGCCGGCTTCGCGGTGGTCTTCGCCCTGCTGGGCCTGTTCATCGGCCTGAAGTACACGAGCGGCGGCAACGGCGTCCGCGTCTGCGCCATCGTCTGGGCGTCGTTCGCCATCGTGGGCGGCCTGTTCCAGCTCCCGATCGGCATCGGCACGATCATCGCGGCGATCCTGCTGATCGTCTTCGCCGCCAAGGGCGACAGCGCCGCGTGGTTCAAGCGCCCGCGCGTCTGAGGTTCCCGCGTACGGCAGGAAGGCCGTGGCTCCCGCACCGCGCGGGAGCCACGGCCTTCGCCGTACCGCTCAGTGGAAGAAGTGGCGGGTGCCCGTGAAGTACATCGTCACGCCGGCCTTCTTCGCGGCCTCCACGACCAGCTCGTCGCGGACCGAGCCGCCCGGCTGGACGACCGCCTTGACTCCGGCCGCGGTGAGGATCTCCAGGCCGTCCGGGAAGGGGAAGAACGCGTCGGACGCGGCGTACGCGCCGCGCGCCCGCTCCTCGCCCGCACGCTCGACGGCGAGCTTCGCGGAGTCGACGCGGTTGACCTGGCCCATGCCGACGCCGACGCTGGCGCCGTCCTTGGCGAGCAGGATCGCGTTGGACTTGACGGCCCGGCACGCCTTCCAGGCGAACGCCAGCTCGGCGAGCTCGGCCTCGGAGAGGGCGTCGCCGGTGGCGAGGGTCCACGTCGCCGGGTCGTCGCCGTCCGCCTGGAGGCGGTCGGTGACCTGGAGGAGCGCGCCGCCGTCGATGGGCTTCAGCTCGACCGGCGCCGAGGGCGCCTCCGGGCAGCGCAGCACGCGGATGTTCTTCTTGCGGGCCAGGACCTCGACCGCGCCGTCCTCGTAGCCGGGGGCGACGATGACCTCGGTGAAGATCTCCGCGACCTGCTCCGCCATCGCGACGGACACCGGGCGGTTCACGGCGATCACGCCGCCGAACGCCGACAGCGGGTCGCAGGCGTGCGCCTTGCGGTGCGCCTCCGCGACGTCCGCGCCGACCGCGATACCGCACGGGTTGGCGTGCTTGATGATCGCGACGCACGGCTCGGCGTGGTCGTACGCGGCGCGCCGCGCGGCCTCGGTATCCGTGAAGTTGTTGAAGGACATCTCCTTGCCGTGGAGCTGCTCCGCCTCGGCCAGGCCGCCCCGCCCGTCGACGTACAGCGCGGCGTCCTGGTGCGGGTTCTCGCCGTACCGCAGGACGTTCTTACGGGCGTACGTGGCGCCCATGAAGTCCGGGAAGCGGCTCTCGTCGGCCGGGGCGTACGAGGACGCGAACCAGGACGCGACGGCCACGTCGTACGCGGCCGTGTGCTGGAACGCCTCGGCGGCCAGGCGCTTGCGCGCGGCCAGGTCGAAGCCGCCCGCTTGGACGGCGGCGAGGACGTCGCCGTACCGGGCCGGGGACGTCACGACCGCGACCGACGGGTGGTTCTTGGCGGCGGCGCGGACCATCGACGGGCCGCCGATGTCGATCTGCTCGACGCACTCGTCAGGGCCGGCGCCGGAGGCGACCGTCGCCTCGAACGGGTACAGGTTCACGACCACCAGGTCGAACGGCTCCACGCCCAGCTCGGCGAGCTGCTCGCGGTGCGCGTCCAGGCGCAGGTCGGCCAGGATGCCGGCGTGCACGCGCGGGTGCAGGGTCTTGACGCGGCCGTCCAGGCACTCGGGGAAGCCGGTCAGCTCCTCGACCTTGGTGACCGGGACGCCGGTGGCGGCGATCCTCGCGGCCGTGGAGCCCGTGGAGACCAGCTCGACGCCCGCCTCGTGCAGCCCGCGGGCCAGCTCCTCCAGACCCGTCTTGTCGTAGACACTCACCAGCGCGCGACGGATGGGCTTATTCACCGACATGAACCTTTCGTCCCTCAATGCGGTAGCCGTGCCGGGCGAGACGCCCCACGACCTCGACGAGCAGCGTGCGCTCGACTTCTTTGATGCGCTCGTGGAGAGCGGCTTCGTCGTCCGTGTCCCGCACCTCGACCACACCCTGGGCGATGATCGGGCCGGTGTCGACGCCGTCGTCGACGAAGTGGACGGTGCATCCGGTGACCTTCGCGCCGTACGCGAGGGCGTCCCGCACCCCGTGGGCACCGGGGAAACTGGGCAGCAGGGCGGGGTGCGTGTTGACCGTCCGCCCGCCGAAGCGCGCCAGGAACTCCTTCCCGACGATCTTCATGAAGCCCGCCGACACGACCAGGTCGGGCTCGTACGCGGCGACGGCGTCGGCGAGCGCCTTGTCCCACGCGTCACGGGTCTCGTGGTCCTTGACCCGGCACACGAAGGTCGGCACCCCGGCGCGCTCGGCCCGCTCCAGGCCCGCGATCCCGGTCCGGTCGGCACCCACGGCGACGACCTGGACCTCGGAGCCGTAGCCGTCCGGGTCGGCGGTGATGGCGTCGAGCAGGGCCTGGAGGTTCGTGCCCGATCCGGAGACCAGGACGACGAGGCGGGCGGGGGCGGCGGCAGCCACGGGGAACTCTTTTCGCGTCGGGCTTTTGTATGGTCGTACGAATGCGTCGCTGGCCCGGATACGGGGAACCCTACGAACGAGCCGACCGTCAGCAACGATACCGGCACACCGCCCCTCCCCCACGGGACGGGGGCGGGGCCGGGCGGTAGCGTGCGGTGCAGAGCCGTCCCGCACGAGACGACGGACGGACACGACAACAGGGGAAGACGTTCACCACATGCCGGACCGACGCCGCCGCACCTCCACGGACGACAGCAATCCGTTCGCGCCGCCGCCGGAGGGCCGGCCCGACGAGCCCTGGCAGCCCCGCCACCCCGGCAACGGCGAGGACGGCCGGGAGGGCGGGCGCGGTGACGGGCGCGAGGGCGGGGACGACGGCGGCCCCGACAACGACCGTCCGGCGACGCCCGGCGGCCAGTGGAGCCCGCGCCAGCCGGGACGCTCGTCCGGCGGCTTCGGCGGAGGCGGGGGCGGAGGCTGGGGCGGCGGTGGCCAGGGCGGCGACGGCGCAGGGCCCGGCAGGCGCCAGGAGGGGCCGCAGCTCCGCTGGGACCCGACGGACCCGGCCCAGCGCCGCGCGCGGTACGCGCTGCTCGCGGGCATGTGGGGCTTCTTCTTCGCGGTCTTCGACTTCTC
>NZ_JABWDV010000082.1 GCF_013362995.1 Streptomyces sp. TRM64462
CGGCAATCTCTCGCTCGCCGCGCTCGCGCACGGTGTGCCCGGGGGGCTCGCCACCGCCTTCTACGAGCAGCGGCCCACCTTCCAGTGGCACCCGGGCCTCCTCGTCGAAGGCGCCACGCTCCCCACGCCGTTCCTCGCCGACCTCGTCACGCTCGCCGACCCCACCAGCCCCTGGACGTTCCTCAACTACCTCCGCAGCCGCGGCCGGCTCTTCCCCTTCCACCTCGCCCAGCGGCTCCACATCCACCGCGCCGAGTACGACGCCTACGCCCGCTGGGTCAGCGACCACCTCCCCGGGCTGCACTTCGGCCACCAGGTCGACTCGATCCGCTGGAACCCCGAGCTGGCGCTCTTCGAGGTCGACCACACGCAGCTCGACGCCGACGGCGAGGCCGAGGCACTCGGCCGCACCCACGCCCGCCACATCGCCCTCGGCATCGGCACCGAACCGCACATCCCCGAGCCCCTCAAGCCCCTCGTCGACGCCCCCGCCGTCCCCGTCCTCCACGCCGCCGACTACCTCGCCCACCGCGAACGGCTGCTCACCGCCGAGCACGTCACCGTCGTCGGGTCGGGGCAGTCCGGCGCTGAGATCTTCCTCGACCTCCTCCGCAGCCGGCCACCGGGCCGCGAGCAGATCCACTGGATCACCCGCAGCGAAGCCTTCACGCCCCGCGAGAGCTCCCCGCTCGCCCTCGAACACCTCACCCCGGACCACACCCGCTACGTCCACGCACTCCCCGAGTCCGTACGGGACGAGGCCGTCGCCCGGCAGAAGCGGCGCCACCACGGCATCAGCCCCGAAACCCTCGCCGCCGTCCACGACGAGCTCGACCGCCGCACCCTCCACGGCGGCTGGCCCGACGCCGTCCTCGCCCCCGGTGTCCGTGTCCGCACCGCGGGACGGCTCGCCACCACCAAGGTCGAGCTCCACCTCGAACACATCCGCCAGGGCACCCGCTCACGCCTCACCACCGACGCGGTCGTCCTCGCCACCGGCTACCGCGAACGCCCCCTCCACCGCATCCTCGCCGCCCTCGACCCCTACCTGCGCCGCGACTCACGGGACCGGCCCCGCGTCGACGCCCACCACCGTCTCGTCCTGGACCCTTCCGTCACCGGCAGCGTCTACGTCCAGAACGCCGAGACCCACACCCACGGCACCGGCGCCACCGACCTCGGCCTCGCCGCCTGGCGCAGCGCGGCCCTCCTCAACCACCTCACCGGCAAGGAGCCCTACCCCCTGCCCGGCCGCACCGCCCACACCACCTTCGGCCTGGAACGGCGCGAGCCCCCGCACATCCCCGAACAGACACCGGGACACGCGCCGAGGCTCACGCCGCTCACGCACCACGTCTAGAACACCGGCGTGCCCTCACGGGTCAGCCGCCACCCCACCGACGCGAACTCGGCCGGGTCCAGCGAGCCCTTCGCCCGCACCCACTGGATGATCGTGTTACGGATCTCGTCCGAGTTCGCCCACACCTGCCGCGCGTCCGCCACATGCGGGAACGCGCCGCCGCCGCTCGCCCGGTAGTTGTTCACCGCCAGCACGAACTCCGCCGCCGGGTCGACGGGCGCGCCCCCGAACGCCAGGTTCACGATCCGCGACCCCACCGGCTGCGCGATGTCGATGTCGTACGTCAGCCCGTACACCGCGTCGTAGTTGTAGTCCGGAGTACCGTCCGCGTTCGTCAGCTTCGCCGTGTCCACCGGCTCATCGGCCGCCGTCCGCACGTAGTACTTCGCCGAGTACTCCAGGTACTCCTTGAGCTGCGCACCCGTCAGGACCCGTGCCTCCAGCGTGTTCTCGAACGGGTAGAGGCCCGCAGCGTCCCGGATCGTCACCTCGCCGGCCGGGATCGCGGCCGAGCGCGAGAAGCACGACGCCTGCGACAGCACGGGCAGCGCCGCGTACGCCCCGCCCGCGAGCGCCGCCTTCACCGTCTCCGCCTGTACGTGGTTGATCAGGTCGATGATCGGCTCGTCCCGCCACGGCGCCCGCGCCGTCGACATCTCCACCGGCGACGTACCGATCACCTGGTTGACGTACGCCACGACCTTCTCGTGCTCGTCCGCCAGCAGCTTCACGATCTCCGGGTCCTCGTCGACCGTGTTCGAGTTCAGCACCTGCGCGCCGGCCTTCTCGACCACCCAGCGGCCCCTGGACCACACGAGGTCGAAGTCGAACAGCGTCAGCCGCTGCCCCCACTTCAGCGGCTCGGACAGCACGACCTCCTGCCCGGTCTCCTTGTTCGTCACCCGGTACTCGGGGATCTCCGTGTGCGCGTGGCCCACCAGGATCGCGTCGATCCCCGGCACCTGCTCCGCCACCAGTGCCGCCGCGTTCTCGATGTACGGGAGCTGGTCCCCGTACGAGGACGTGCCGCTGGAACCGGAGTGCGCCGACACGATCACCACGTCCGCGCCCATCGACCTGAGCCTCGGCACCCACTTCGCCGCCTGCTCCTCCAGCCCCGGGAACACCATCCTGCCGCTGACGTTCGCCTTGTCCCAGATCGCGATGCCCGGGTTCGTCAGACCGAGCACCGCGACCCGTACATCACGGCCGCACGGCGTCCGCAGCCGGTGCATGCTGTACGGCGGGAACGCCGGCCGCAGCGTCTTCGCGTCCAGCGCGTTCGCGCCGAGCAGCGGGAAGTCGCACTGCTCCTCGAACTTCCGCAGCACCGGGATGCCGTAGTTGAACTCGTGGTTGCCGAGCGCCGCCGCGTCGTACCCGATCGCGTTCATCGCCTGCGCCATCGGGTGCACGGGGCCGCTCTCGGCCGTGATCGGGTCGATCTTCGCGTAGTAGTACGACAGCTGCGTGCCCTGGATGGTGTCACCGGCGTCGATCAGCAGCGTGTTCCGGCGGCCCTTCTCGGCGCGGACCCGGTCCACGAGCGTGGAGATCTTGGCGAGTCCGACGTCGTTGTGCGCCCTGTCGTCGAACTCGCGGTCCGTGAAGTAGTCCCAGTTGAAGACATGGCCGTGGAGGTCCGTCGTGCCCATCACCGTGAAGGAGTAGCGCTTCGCCGGGCGCCGGGGCGCCGGCTTCGCCTGAGCGGCGGGTGCGGCGGCCGCGGCCACGGCGGTCACACCGGCCACACCGGCACCGACGGCGGCGGACCGCTCCAGAAACGACCTGCGGTTCAGCGGCATGCGTACTCCCCTTTGGTTCCTGTGCTTCTGCATCTGTGCACAACGCGCGTAGACACGACGCGCGTAGATTCTGACCCGGCGCCGTCGGCCCCGAACACCCCCACGAGGTTTCGATCTGATGACCAGGTGCGAAAGACTCCACATGGCCACCCCCGAGAACCCCCGCATCACCGTCCGCGGTGAGGCCCGCGTCGACACCGCGCCGGACCTCGCCCGCATCGGCGTCGTCCTCACCGCCCGGGGCACCGATCGCCGCACCGTCCTCCAGGACCTCACCCGCCGCAACGCCACCGCCGTCGACCTCATCAGGGCCTACGACGACGCCCTGGAGGACCTCGAAACGGGCGCCCTCTCCCTCGTCCCCGAACTCGCCAGGCGCGGCCGCGGCGAACACGTCCGTACGTTCCACGGCGTCGTCCATCTCGCCGCCACCCTCACGGACTTCACGGCGCTCGGCGAGCTCGCGACCCGCCTCGCCGACCTCGACCTCACGCGCGTCGACGGCCCCTGGTGGAGCATCCGCCCCACGTCACCCGTCCACGCCGAAGCCCGCACGGAGGCCGTCCGCGACGCCGTACGGCGCGCCCGCAGCTACGCGCAGGCGCTGGGCACCGATCTGGCGGCCCTCGTGGAACTCGACGACACGCCACCGTCCGACGAGCCCTTCGACTTCGGAGGAGCCGCACCCCGCGCCGCCGCGTTCGGCACCGAAGCGGCCGGCGACACACCCCCGCCCCTCGACCTCGAACCCCGCCGCCAGACCGTCACCGCGCACATCACCGCACGCTTCACCCTCCACCCTCCCGCCACCCTCTGAAAGCCGCTCATCAGAGCACCCCTCCGCACACTTCAACACCTGTCAACACCCTTTCGGTCAAAGGTGGTTGGCGGCCGTCCACAGCCCCGCCTCTACCCGTCGGTAAGCCATAGGCTCGGCCCATGCGCCGAGCCAAAATCGTCTGCACTCTGGGCCCCGCCACCCACTCGTACGACCAGATCAAGACCCTTGTCGAAGCCGGCATGGACATCGCCCGCTTCAACCTCAGCCATGGCTCCTACGCCGACCACGAGGAGCGTTACGAACGCGTCCGCAAGGCCGCCGACGAGACCGGCCGCACCGTCGGTGTCCTCGCCGACCTTCAAGGCCCGAAGATCCGCCTCGGCCGCTTCCGTGAAGGTCCCGTACTCCTGGAGCGCGGCGACGACTTCACCATCACCACCCGCCCGGTCCAGGGTGACCGCACACACTGCGGCACCACCTACGCGGGCCTCGCCGCCGACGTCGCGGCAGGGGAGCGCATCCTCGTCGACGACGGCCGCGTCACCCTGCACGTCAACGCCGTCGACGGCACCGACGTCCACACCACCGTCCTCGAAGGCGGCCTCGTCTCCGACAACAAGGGCCTCAATCTGCCGGGCGTCGCCGTCTCCGTCCCCGCGCTCTCCGACAAGGACGTCGACGACCTCCGCTGGGCGCTCCGTACGGGCGCGGACATCGTCGCCCTCTCCTTCGTCCGCAGCGGCCGCGACGCCGAGGACGTCCACCGGATCATGGCCGAGGAGGGCCGCAGGGTCCCGGTGATCGCCAAGGTCGAGAAGCCCCAGGCGGTCGAGAACATCGACGACATCGTCGCCGCCTTCGACGGCATCATGGTCGCCCGCGGCGACCTCGGCGTCGAAATGCCCCTGGAGCAGGTGCCGATCGTCCAGAAGCGCGCCATCAAGCTCGCCAAGCGCAACGCGAAGCCGGTCATCGTCGCCACACAGATGCTCGACTCGATGATCGAGAACTCCCGCCCCACGCGCGCGGAGGCCAGCGACGTCGCCAACGCGGTCATCGACGGCACGGACGCGGTGATGCTCTCCGGCGAGACCAGCGTCGGCCGCTACCCCAGGGAGACGGTCCGCACGATGAGCCGCGTCGTGGAGGCGGCCGAGGAGGACGTCCTGGCGAAGGGCCTGCCGCCCCTCACCGAGCGGAACAAGCCCCGTACGCAGGGCGGCGCCGTCGCCCGGGCCGCCGCCGAGATGGGTGACTTCCTGGGCGCCAAGTTCCTCGTCGCCTTCACCCAGTCCGGGGACACCGCCCGCCGCCTCAGCCGCTACCGCTCCCCGATCCCGCTCCTGGCCTTCACGCCGGACCCGGCCACGCGCGCGCAGCTCAACCTCACGTGGGGCGTGGAGGCGTTCCTGGGGCCGCATGTCGACTCGACGGACGCGATGGTCGCCCAGGTCGACGAGCACCTGCTGAAGATCGGCCGCTGCCGGCGCGGAGACATCGTGATCATCACGGCGGGATCCCCACCGGGCGTCTCCGGCTCCACGAACCTGGTCCGCGTCCACCGCATCGGCGACGCCGTCCGTTGAAAAACCCCAAGTTCGTGACCTTGGAATCGTCGGAAAAAGTACCCCGGGTGGGATTCGAACCCACGCTAGATGGTGTTTGAGACCATTGCCTCTACCGCTGGGCTACCGGGGCATCCTTCGAAACGAAGGTCAGCGGCTACCCGCCTGGTTCCTACCTTACAGGAGCTAGGTAGGCTCTTGGGGAGCTATACGTGTCCTAACGAGGAGCCTCCGTGACCGCCCCCGAGTCGCCCCAGCCCGTCGCCGACGACGACAGCACGTCGCACGTCCCGCCGCTGACGACCCGTGTCGTCATCGCCGAGGACGAGGCCCTCATCCGCCTCGACCTCAAGGAGATGCTCGAGGAAGAGGGCTACACCGTCGTCGGTGAGGCCGGGGACGGCGCCCGGGCCGTCGAGCTCGCCCGCGAACTCGACCCGGACCTCGTCATCCTGGACGTGAAGATGCCCGTGCTGGACGGCATCTCGGCCGCCGAGCAGATCGCAGGCGAGTCCATCGCCCCGGTCCTGATGCTCACCGCGTTCTCGCAGCGCGAGCTGGTCGAGCGGGCCCGGGACGCCGGGGCGATGGCATACCTCGTGAAGCCGTTCAGCAAGAGCGACGTCGTCCCGGCGATCGAGATGGCCGTCTCGCGGTTCGCGGAGCTGAAGGCGCTGGAGAAGGAGGTCGCGGACCTCGCCCAGCGCCTGGAGACGCGGAAGCTGGTGGACAGGGCGAAGAGCATCCTGCAGACCCAGTACGGGCTGACGGAGCCCGCCGCGTTCCGGTGGATCCAGAAGACGTCGATGGACCGGCGCATGTCGATGCAGCAGGTCGCGGAGGCGGTCATCGAGGACGCCGAGGAGAAGAAGGCGGCCAAGGGCGGCCAGTAGCCGCGAGGCCGTGACACGGACGGGAGGCCCGTCCCGCGCGTGGGCGCGGGGCGGGCCTCCCGTCGTGTGCCGGTGCTCAGTCCTCGCCGAGGTAGGCCTTGCGGACCGACTCGTCGTGGAGGAGGTCCTGTCCGGTGCCGGACAGGACGATCTTGCCGATCTCCATGACATGGCCCTGGTCCGCGAGGGCGAGGGCGGCCTGGGCGTTCTGCTCGACGAGCAGGATGGTGGTGCCCTGGGCCTTCAGCTCGGCGATCGTGGCCATGATCTTCTGCATCATGATCGGCGAGAGACCCATGGAGGGCTCGTCGAGCATGAGCAGCTTGGGCTGCGACATCAGCGCCCTGCCCATGGCCAGCATCTGCTGCTCACCGCCGGAGAGCGTGCCCGCCGCCTGCTTGCGGCGCTCCCCGAGGATGGGGAACAGGTCGTAGGCGCGCTGGACGTCCTTCGCGATGCCTTCGCTGTCCTTGCGGAGGAAGGCGCCGAGGAGCAGGTTGTCCTCGATCGTCATCCTCGGGAAGATGTGCCGCCCCTCGGGGGAGTGGGCGAGCCCGAGGGAGACGATCTGGTGGGCCGGGATCTTCTTCAGCGACTTGCCGTTGAACTTGATCTGGCCGCTGACGGGCTTGAGGAGCCCGGACAGGGTACGGAGGGTGGTCGTCTTGCCGGCGCCGTTGGTGCCGATGAGGGTGACGACTTCCCCGGCGTCGACCTTGAACGAGATGCCTTTGACGGCTTCGATCTTGCCGTAGGCGACGCGCAGGTCCTCGACTTCGAGCAGTGCGGTCATGCGTCGTTCTCCTTGCCGGAACCGGAGGCCTTGTCGCCGGTGGCGGCCGTGTCGTCCGGGGTGCTGGTGTCGCTGTCGGAGGCGGGGGCGTCCGGGGCGGCGGCCCCGTCGGCCGAGTCGCCGTCCGCCGAGTCCCCGTCGGCCGGGGCGTCGTCCGCGTCCTCCGCCTCAGCCCCGGCGGCGGCCTCGGTGCTGCCGGCCGCCGACTCCTCGACCTCGGCTGCCTCGGCTGCCTCCGCCTCGGCCTCGGGCGCGGCTGCCTCGGGCGCGGCGGCCGCGCCCTCCTCGGCCGCGTGGGCCTCCGCCGCGGCGACCTCCGCGGCCTCCTCGTCGCCCGGTGCGCCCTCGAACGGTTCGCCGAGGTACGCGGCGATGACGCGCTCGTCGCTCTGCACGGTCTGGCTGTCGCCCTCCACGAGCTTCTGGCCCTGCACGAGCACGGCGACCCGGTCGCAGAGGTTGAAGATGAAGCGCATGTCGTGCTCGATGACGAGCACGGCGATGCCCATGTCCCGGATGGCGAAGACGAGTTCCTCGGTGGCGCGGGTCTCCTGCGGGTTCATGCCCGCCGTCGGCTCGTCGAGGAGCAGCAGGCCCGGCTCGCTGGCGAGGGCGCGGGCGATCTCCAGCTTGCGCTGCTCGCCGTACGGGAGGTTGCGCGCCAGGTGCGCGGCCTTGTGGTCGAGGCCGACGAACTCCAGCAGCTCCATCGCCCGCGCACGCGACGCGGCTTCGGCCTTGTGGAACCCGGGGCCGCGCAGCAGCGCGGACCAGAGGCCCTCCTTCGTCCGGGTGTGCCGGCCGACGAGCACGTTCTCCAGGACCGTCATGTTGGCGAACAGCCGGATGTTCTGGAACGTGCGCGCGATACCGGCCGCGGTCACCTTGAAGGACTTGGGCGGCAGGACCTTGCCCTTGTACCGGACCTCGCCCTCGGTGGGGATGTAGAGGCCCGTGAGGCAGTTGAAGAAGGTGGTCTTGCCGGCGCCGTTGGGGCCGATGAGGCCGACGATCTCACCGCTGTTGACGGTGAGGTCGACGTTCCGTACGGCGGTGAGGCCGCCGAAGCGCATCGTGACGCCCCGGGCGTCGAGCACGGTCTCGCCGGTGGGGGCGGCCGTCGTGGTGGTCTCCGTGGTGGTGGTCATGTTCAGGCACCTGCCTTGGTGAGGGCGGCGGGCGCTTCCTCGTTCTCGTGGAACTCGAGCTGGCGGCGGCGGTTGGGGATCAGCCCCTCGGGACGGAACCGCATGAGGAGGATCAGCGCGACTCCGAAGGCGAACAGCTGGTACTCGCCGAGGAACTGGAGCTTGTTCGGGATGAGGAAGAGCAGCGCCGCGCCGACCAGGGGCCCGCTCATGGTGCCCATGCCGCCGAGGACGACCGCGGCCAGCAGGAAGGCCGAGTTGGGCGGGATGGGGCCGGCGAAGAGGTACTGCTCCGGGGTCACCGTGTAGGTCACGTGGGCCTGCACGGTACCGGCGAGACCGGCCAGCGAGGCACCGAGGGCGAACGCGATCAGCTTGACGCGGAAGCCGTTGATGCCCATGGCGAGGGCGGCGGTCTCGTCCTCGCGGATGGCCACCCAGGCACGGCCGATACGGGAGTCGCCGCTGCGCCGGAAGACGAGGATGACGACGGCCATGATGAGCAGCATCAGGAAGAAGTAGTTGGCGAAGCGCCCGATGGTGAACCCGGCGATGGTGTGCTCCGCGCCGAAGTCGAACCCGAAGATGTTGAGGTTCGGGATGGACGCGATGCCGTTGGAGCCGTTGGTGATGTCGGGCCCGCTGACGCCGTCGGTGTTCATGACGGAGATACGGAAGATCTCACCGAAGCCGAGGGTGACGATCGCCAGGTAGTCGCCCCGGAGGCGCAGCGTCGGGGCGCCGATGAGCACACCGAAGACCAGCGACGCCAACGCGCCGACGATGACGGCGGCCCAGAACGGGAACTGGACGCCGAACGGCGACGTGGGGGCGCCGGAGACCAGGGCCGCCGCGTACGCGCCGACGCCGAGGAACGCGACGTAACCGAGGTCGAGCAGGCCCGCGAGGCCGACGACGATGTTCAGACCGAGCGCGACGGTCGCGAAGATCAGGATGTAGACGCCGATGGTGGCGTACTGGTCGTCGGTCTGTGTGAAGGGGAACAGCGCGGCGGCGATGAACGCGCCGGCGATGGTGAGGTTCTGGTGCTTGCCGGTGATGCGGGTGGCGTGCTGGAAGAGCCCGGCCTTGTTGAGCGCGGCGACGCCGAACCCGGCGGTGATGAGGAAGCCGATGAACAGCTCGTCGTACTCGGTGCCGATGCCGTAGGTGAAGACGCCGAGGGCGAGGGCGAGGATGCCCGTGATGATGAGGATCTCGGCGTAGGACGGCAGGGCGCGCAGCGGCTTGACCTGGCCGGCGGCGAAGGCCGCCCGCAGGGTGGCGAGGCCGTTGACCGCGCGGTGCTTGAACTGGTCCCAGCCGGTGTCGTCGGGGTCGGCGGGGGTGAGCTCGGGCCGGGTGAAGGGCAGGCCGAGCGCGCCGACGAGGGCGGCGAGGCTCGCCAGGCCGACGACGTAGCCGCCCGGTTCGAGGTTGACGATGCCGCCGAGCTGGACGCTGATCGCGAGGATCGTGTACCAGGCGGTGGCGAACGCGGCGAGGGCGGAGAGCTTGATGGCCGCGTCGGCGCCCGCCGGAACGAGCCAGCCCGTGCCCTTCACGCCGTACGAGGCGAGGGCGAAGAGGACGGTGAGGGCGCCGGTGACGAGAACCTGCCACTGCAGGCCGCCGGGGTAGCCGTACACCGTGAGGTTGCCGGGGAAGGCGGGGGTCCACGTCCAGGCGAGGAAGGCGCTCAGCGCGGTGACCGCGCCGCCGCCGGCCGCCAGGGCGCGCGCGGTGGTGGCGGGCAGTCCGGGGATGAGGCCGGTGGGCCGTGCGTCGGGGGCGGACTCGGCCGGGGTGGTGCTGCTGGTCTGTGTGGTCATGGTGCTCACGCCCTGTCCGCGACGCGCTCGCCGAGGATGCCTTGGGGCCTGGCGAGGAGTACGACGATGAGGAGTACGAAGGCCCAGACGTCGGCCCAGGACTGGCCGCCGAGCTGCTGCATGCCGGGGATGTGGTTGATGTAGGCGGTGGCCATGGTCTCGGCGATGCCGAGCACGAGGCCGCCGATCATCGCGCCGTAGATGTTGCCGATGCCGCCGAGCACCGCCGCGGTGAACGCCTTGAGGCCGAGGAGGAAGCCCATCTTGTAGTCGACCTGGCCGTACTTGAGGCCGTAGGCGACGGCGCCGACGGCCGCGAACGTGGCGCCCAGGGCGAAGGCGATCACGATGATGCGGTCGGTGTTGACGCCCATCAGCTTGGCGGTGTCCGGGTCCTGCGCGGTGGCCTGCATACCGCGGCCGGTGCGGGTGCGCATGACGAAGTAGCCGAGGAAGGCCATGCAGACCGGGGCGGCTATGAGGAGGAAGACGTCGCCGGACTGGATGGTGACGCTGCCGAACTCGAAGGGCCCGCCGTCGAGCTGGGGGAACTTGCGGGCGGACGTGGCCTCCGGGTACCAGGCCCAGACGGCCTGCTGGAGGGCGAGCGACAGGCCGATGGCCGTGATGAGGGGTGCGAGGCGTGGTCCACCGCGGAGGGGGCGGTAGGCGAAGCGCTCGGCACCGATGGCGACGGTGGTGGCGACGACGACGGCGCCGACGATCATGAGTGGCAGGGCGAGCCACATGGTGGTGCCGCCGGGCAGGATCAGCCAGACCGTGAGGGCGCCGAAGCCGCCGGTCATGAAGATCTCGCCGTGGGCGAAGTTGATGAGCTGGACGATGCCGTAGACCATCGTGTAGCCAATGGCGACCAGCCCGTACATGGATCCCAGGAGCAGGCCGTTGACCAGCTGCTGCGGCAGTTCGTTCACCGCATTGTCCTCCGAGACTGTGGACGTATGTGACACCGCGCGGGGCGCCTGGTGCGGCGCCCCGCGCGGCGGAAGGGGTGATGCGTGTGGGGTTTCGGTGGATCAGCCGGTTCAGCCGGTGAAGGTGCCGGACTCGACAGCCTTGTGGGCGCCGTTCTCGACGGTGTAGACCGTCAGCTGCTTGTTCGTGGTGTCACCGAACTCGTCGAAGGAGACCTTGCCGGTCACACCGTCGAAGGAGACACCCTGCATCGCCTCGACGACCTTGGCGCGGGCGTCCTTCTCGGGCAGCTTGCCGCTGTTGTCCTCGACGACCTTCTTGACGGCCTCGATGATGGCCCAGGCCGAGTCGTAGGCGTAGCCGCCGTACGCCTCGTAGGCCTCCTTGAAGTTGGCCTTCTTGTAGTTGGCCAGGAACTCCTTGGCGGAGTCGAGGGTCTCGATCGGCGCGCCGACCGAGGTGGCGATGTCGCCGTTGGCGCCGGCACCGGCGAGCTTGATGTACTCGGCGCTGTAGAGCGCGTCGCCGCCGGCGACGACGACCTTGGCACCCGCGTCCTTGATCTGCTTGCTGAGCGGGCCGCCGGCCGGGTACTCGCCGCCGTAGTAGACGACGTCGGCGCCGGAGTTCTTGACCTTGGTGGCGACGGCGCTGAAGTCCTTCGCCTCCGGGTTGACGTGGTCGGTGCCCACGACCTTGCCGCCGAGCTTCTCGAACTCGGCCTTGAAGGTGGCGGCCAGACCGGCGCCGTAGGTCTTCTTGTCGTCGATGATGAAGGCCTTGGTCTTCTTGGCCTTGTTGACGATGTACTGCGCGGCGAACGGGCCCTGGATGGCGTCGGTGGTGGCCGTGCGGAAGTACGCGTTGTACGTGCGCTTCTTGTCGCCGGAGTTCCAGTTCGGGCCCTGGGAGAGCGCCGGGTTGGTGTTCGCGGGGGAGACCTGGACCAGCTTCGCGTCGTCGAGGACCTTCTGCATCGACTCGGCGACGGACGAGTTGAGGGGGCCGACGACGCCGAGCACGTCCTTGTTGGCGACGAGCTTCGTGGCGTTCTGCTGGCCGGATGACGGCTGGGCCTGGTCGTCGAGGGCCTCGAACTTGAAGGTGACGCCCTTGACGTACTCCTTCTCGTTGGCCGTGCGGACGGCGAGATCGACCGAGTTCTTGATGCCGAGGCCGAGGGCGGAGAGGTCGCCGGTGAGCGGGGCGTCGAGGCCGATGACGACGGTCGTCTTGCCGTCGCCGCCCGCGTTGCCTCCGCCGGTGTTGTCGCGCGAACCGCAGGCGGTGAGTGTGAGCGCTCCCGTAGTGATCACGGTGGTGAGTATGAGCAAGGAACGGTGTCGCACGATGTGTCCTTTCCCTGGCGCGGCCTCCTCATGAGTTGAGGTGCCGTTTCCTGCGCCGGGGCGTACTGGGGATGGATACGGGGCCGTGCAGCAGACGCGCCCGGCGGCGCGGTGACTGGGCGTGACTCTAAGCGCATGCGGGGCGGTCGGGGAGCGCCCCGGTGAGGATGTGACTCTCTTGTTATGCCGTGGCCATGGATCTTTGGTCGATGCGGGATACATCGGTCTTTCGGGCGCCCGGTTCCTTCTCGCATGGTGAGAACACCCAGTTCCGCTAAGGGGCTTGGGCGGATCATGGTGCTGACAGCGCCGACGGGCGCGCGCGGGTCATTTATGGGGGAAGTGTGCGCACGGGCGCCCTCGGGAGGGTGTCGCGGCGCCTGGGGGGTCATTGCCCGCGCGTTACGCAGTGTTACGAACAGGTGTGTGCCCGCCCTGGTCACCGCCACGGGTGCGTGGTGGGGGAACCTCCCTCGTAGCGCTCGGTGCAGCGGCGCCGGATCTCCGCGACGGCGAGCCGGTCGGCGGCCTCCGGTCCGGCGCGTTCCCGTTCCCCTCGGGCGGCCTCCACGACGGCCAGAAGGATCTCGTTCTGGCCGTTGGACAGGGCCTTCTGCTGATAGTCGCCCTGGGCGCGTCCGGCGAGCTCCTCACGGGCCCAGTGGGTGAGGAGTGAGACGCACAGCTCGGTGGGCGAAGTGGTGTGCGGGTACGGCGAGTTGGCCGGGGCCGCGGTGGTGTCGTGGGGGCCGGTGCAGGCGGCGGTCAGCGCCAGGGCCGCGACGGCGAGGGCGCGCGGCAGGGGGCGCGGCGTGCGGTGCGCGGGTCCTGACGTCATGGGTCGACGCTAAGCGCGGGGGCGCCGCGCGCGCCAGGGGTTGTACAGGTCAACTCGTCGGTGCCGTACGTGGGTTGGTGCCGTGGCGGGCATTGGCGGGAGCGGTGCCGCGCGGGTACGGGGCGGCGGGGTGTGGGAGTTGCCGTCGGCCGGCCGGGCGCGGATCGTCCGGTGAGCGGTGGCCGGGTGGCGAAAAGCGGAGGGTCCGCTCGGCTCCGTACGGGCTCGTCGGAGGTCTCCCGGGGCGCGTGCGACGGCCGGGCCATGGCCGTACGGGCGCGCCGGGACGCCGGACGGAGCAGCGCCGAGGCACACGCAGCGTCACCGGCGGGGCGTCGGCGGGACCGGGCGCGGGGCGAGGTCTGGGTGGGGAGACGGG
>NZ_JABWDV010000083.1 GCF_013362995.1 Streptomyces sp. TRM64462
AGCTCTTCGAGCAGGGGGTACCCCCACAGGCGCGAACGGGGGTCTGGGGGCGGAGCCCCCAGTCTCGGGAAGGGGCGGGGTGGGGAAAGAACCACCGGACGCACCCTCACCCGCAGGGCGGGGAGCCCGGGTGTCAGCGGGCCTCCGTAGACTGGACCGCGTGAGTCAGCAGCCCCCGCCCAGCGACCCCAGCGACCAGCCGGAACCCGGCGACGCCTTCGACGACATCGTCGAGGAGGAGACGACCCGCGACCCCGACCTCGCGGTCATCGAGGCCGGCAGCCGCACCCTGCGCGCCCAGGCCGGCCCGCCGCAGGCCGACCCCGTACCGGCGCGCCCCGCCGACCCGGAGGTGGACAAGGCGCTGCGCGAGGTCGAGCAGGAGCTCGCCACCCGCTGGGGCGAGACCAAGCTGGAGCCGTCCGTGCAGCGCATCGCCGCGCTCATGGACGTCCTGGGCGAGCCGCAGCGCGCGTACCCGTCCATCCACATCACCGGCACCAACGGCAAGACGTCGACGGCCCGCATGATCGAGGCGCTTCTCGCCGCGTTCGACCTGCGCACCGGCCGCTACACCTCGCCGCACGTCCAGACGATCACCGAGCGCATCAGCCTCGACGGCGCCCCGATCACCGCCGAGCGGTTCATCGAGACGTACCACGACATCAAGCCGTACGTGGAGATGGTCGACGCGGCGCAGGAGTACCGGCTCTCCTTCTTCGAGGTCCTCACCGGAATGGCCTACGCCGCCTTCGCGGACGCGCCGGTCGACGTGGCCGTCGTCGAGGTCGGCATGGGCGGAAGCTGGGACGCGACGAACGTCATCGACGCCTCCGTCGCCGTCATCACGCCCATCTCGCTCGACCACACCGACCGCCTCGGCGGGACGACCGCCGAGATCGCCGACGAGAAGTCCGGCATCGTCAAGGAGGGTGCGACGGTCATCCTGGCGCAGCAGCCGGTGGACGCCGCACAGGTGGTGCTGAAGAAGGCCGTCGAGACGGACGCGACGGTGGCCCGCGAGGGCCTGGAGTTCGGCGTCACCGCGCGCGAGGTCGCCGTCGGCGGCCAGCTCCTGACACTGCGCGGCCTGGGCGGCGAGTACGAGGAGATCTTCCTCCCGCTGTACGGGGCGCACCAGGCGCACAACGCGGCGGTGGCGCTCGCCGCGGTCGAGGCGTTCTTCGGGATCGGCGCGCAGCACGCCCGCCCGCTGGACGTGGACACGGTCCGCAGGGCGTTCGCGTCGGTCGCGTCGCCGGGCCGTCTGGAGGTCGTACGGCGCAGCCCCACGGTCGTGCTGGACGCCGCGCACAACCCGGCGGGCGCGCTGGCGGCGGCCGAGGGCATCCAGGAGGCGTTCGACTTCTCGCGGCTCGTCGGCGTGGTCGGCGCGAGCGGCGACAAGGACGTCAGGGGCCTCTTGGAGGCCTTCGAACCGATCTTCGCGGAAGTCGTCGTCACGGCGAACTCCACGCACCGCGCGATGGACCCGGACGCGCTGGCGGCGGTCGCCGTGGAGGTCTTCGGCGAGGACCGGGTCGTCGTCGAGCCGCGCCTGGACGAGGCGCTGGAAGCGGCGATCACCCTCGCGGAGGAAGAGGGCGAGTACGGGGGAGCGGGCGTCCTGGTGACGGGTTCGGTGATCACGGTCGGCGAGGCCCGGCTGCTGCTGCGCGGAAGGGGCTGAGGAACCGGATGCGTACGCTCTGCGCCTCGACACTGATCGGCGAGTTCTTCGTGATCGCCTTCGCGGGTCTCGTCGCGATGAAGGACGACAGCCTGTCCATGGGCACGGTGTGGACGGTGTGCGGCATCGCGATGCTGCTGTCGGTCCTGCTGTGCGGGATGATCACCCGCCCGGGCGGTGTGCAGCTCGGCTGGGCGCTCCAGATCGCGCTGATCGCGAGCGGCTTCGTGGTGCCGATCATGTTCTTCCTGGGCGCGGTCTTCGCGGGCCTGTGGTGGGCGTCGATCCACTTCGGCCGCAAGGTCGACGAGGCGAAGGCGAAGTGGGCGGCCCAGGCGGAGAGCAGCGGCTCCTCGGCTTAGACCGCTGTCAGTGGCGCGTGCTTCACTATGCGTGGCGCCCGCTTCCTCATGCTCCCCGCCTCTGCGGGGTTGGTCCCGGCTTGCCCTTCTGCTCGCCGTGATGCTGGTCGTGCTCCCCGCTGCTGCGGGGCCTTGCGAGGGGCGGGTGCCGCCTTTGCAGTCACACCCGGTAACCTCTGCCGGAACCGCACCCCCGGCCTGCAAGGAGCCGTACATCATGACCCAGCGCACCCTCGTCCTCCTCAAGCCGGACTGTGTCCGCCGTGGCTTGGTCGGCGAGATCATCGGCCGTATCGAGCGCAAGGCCGACTGGGGCATCACCGCGCTGGAGATGCGCACCCTGGACCGGTCAATCCTGGAGCAGCACTACGCCGAGCACGTCGGCCGTCCTTTCTACGAGCCGCTCGTCGCCTTCATGTCCTCCGGCCCCGTCGTCGCGCTCGTCGTCGAGGGCGAGCGCGTCATCGAGGGTGTCCGGCAGCTCGCCGGACCCACCGACCCGATCGCCGCGGCGCCCGGTTCCATCCGCGGCGACTTCGGCACGATCGTGCGCGAGAACCTGATCCACGCCTCGGACTCGGAGGAGTCCGCCATTCGGGAACTGAAGATTTTCTTTCCCGGCATTTCCTGACCTGGCGTCAGCCATACAGCGCTCATGACCTGGGGCGACCGATGGAATTTCGGTCGCCCCCGGGCATATGGCGGGGCCGGCCGGGAACGCATCCGTCCGACACCTCGTCACCTATACAGAGGCGGACCACCGCGCCGTGTTCGCGTCAGCGGCACTACGATGGAATCCTCCGCTCCACACGATCCAGCGCGCCGTCCTGAGAAGCCGTCAACGCTCTATTGGGAAGGCCTGACGCTCCTCATGGGAAACAAGGGGAACTCAATGTCGTTCATCGGCCGTGACATGGCTGTCGACCTCGGGACCGCCAACACGCTGGTGTACGTCAGGGGTCGCGGCATCGTCCTCAACGAGCCGTCGGTCGTCGCCATCAACACCAACACCGGTGGAATCCTGGCGGTCGGCGCAGAGGCCAAGAAGATGATCGGACGGACCCCCGGCAACATCGTCGCCGTACGGCCGCTGAAGGACGGCGTGATCGCCGACTTCGAGATCACGGAGCGCATGCTCCGCTACTTCATCCTCAAGATCCACAAGCGTCGTTATCTGGCCCGCCCGCGGGTCGTCGTCTGTGTGCCCTCCGGCATCACCGGCGTCGAGCGCCGCGCCGTCATCGAGGCCTCCACGCAGGCCGGCGCCCGCCAGGTGCACATCATCGAGGAGCCGATGGCCGCCGCGATCGGCTCCGGCCTCCCCGTCCACGAGGCCACCGGCAACATGGTGGTCGACATCGGCGGCGGCACCACCGAGGTCGCCGTCATCTCCCTCGGCGGAATCGTCACGGCACAGTCCATCCGGGTGGCCGGCGACGAGCTGGACAACGCGATCATCCAGCACATCAAGAAGGAGTACAGCCTCCTCCTCGGAGAGCGCACCGCCGAACAGATCAAGATCACCATCGGTTCGGCGCACGACCTCGGTGAGGACGAGCACACCGAGATCCGCGGCCGCGACCTGGTCTCCGGGCTCCCCAAGACCGTGGTCATCTCGGCCGCCGAGGTCCGCAAGGCCATCGAGGAACCCGTCAACGCGATCGTCGACGCCGTCAAGACGACGCTCGACAAGTGCCCGCCGGAGCTGTCCGGCGACGTCATGGACCGCGGCATCGTCCTCACCGGCGGCGGCGCCCTGCTGCGCGGCCTCGACGAGCGGCTGCGCCGCGAGACCGGCATGCCCATCCACATCGCCGAGGACCCGCTCGACTCGGTGGCCCTCGGCTCGGGCAAGTGCGTCGAGGAGTTCGAGGCGCTCCAGCAGGTCCTCGACGCCCAGCCCCGCCGATAGCGCGCACATGATCAGCCGTACGGGTGCTGACGGACCCGTACGGCTGATCGTTGGTATAACGGCACAAACATTCCTACGAGGAAGGCACGGCCGCCCCACGTGAGGGACACGAAAGAGAGCCGGCTGCTTCTGGCGCTGCTGGTGGCCATCGCGTTCGCGTTGATCACGGTGGACATCCGCGGGGGTGAGGACTCACCGGTCGACGGAGCCCGGCGGGCCGCCGCCACCGTCTTCGGCCCTGTCGAGAACGGTGTCGCGTCCGCCGTCGACCCGATCGGCAACGCCATCGCGGCCGTACGGGACTCAGACGAGCGTCACAACCGCATCGCGCGGCTGGAGCGCGAGAACGCCGAGCTGAAGGCCAGGCTCGGCAGCGACGACCGCCACCGCAACCGCCTCCGTGAACTCGACGGCATGCTGAAGAAGGCGGGCGCCGGACAGTACGGCATCAAGGCGGCCGAGGTCATCGCCATAGGAGCCGCGCAGGGCTTCTCCTGGACCGTCACCATCGACGCCGGCTCCGCTGACGGCATCCGGCGCGACATGACCGTGCTCAACGGCGACGGCCTCGTCGGCCGCGTCACCACCGTCGGCCCCTCCACCGCCACCGTGCTCCTCGCCAACGACCCCGACTTCACCGTCGGCACCCGGATAGAGCGCACCAACGAGCTGGGCTTCGCCACCGGCCAGGGCGCCCGCCCGCTGTCCGTGCAGCTCCTCAACGGCAAGGCCAAGGTGAAGCCCGGCGACCGGCTCGTCACCTTCGGCTCCCAGGCCGACCGCCCCTTCGTGCCCGGCGTCCCGGTCGGCGAGGTCATCCGCGTCGACCCGTCCAGCGGCGACCTCACCCGGCGGCTCTTCGTCCGCCCGTACGCCGCGTTCAGCCGCCTCGACATCGTGGGCGTCGTCGTCCAGCCGCCCCGCACCGACCCGCGCGACATGGTCCTGCCCCCGAAGCCGACGCCCGCGCCGACCGTCACCGTCACGGTCACCCCGTCCCCCGACGGCCAGGAGCCGCAGGGCGAGCAGGACGGCCCGATCACCGCGCAGCCGGAGCCCGGCGTGACGACCGGCCGCCCCGACGCCACGTCAGGCCCCACCGCGACCACCGGCCCCGACGAGCCCACCGGCCCCGACGAGCAGGAGCAGGAGTAGTCCCATGCGTTTCAACCGGATCCTGCTCTCCAGCACCCTCGTCGTCGTCGCCCTCGTCGTCCAGGTCACCGTCCTCGCCCGCCTCCACCTCCCCGGCGCCGTCCCCGACCTGCTCCTGCTGACCGTCCTCGGCCTGTCCTTCGTGTACGGACACGTCAGCGGCGCCCTCGTCGGCTTCGGCGCCGGCCTCCTCGCCGACCTCGCCCCGCCCGCCGACCACGCAGTCGGCCGCTACGCCCTCGTGCTCTGCGTCATCGGCTACGTCGCGGGCCTCACCAAGCCCGAGAACGGCCAGCTCCGCTCCGCGACAGGCCCCATGGCGATGGTCGTCGCCGCCGCCGTCGGCTCCACGCTGCTGTACGCGGGCGTCGGCGCCCTCGTCGGCGACACCGGCGCCCGCCACGTCGGCCTGACGTCGCTGATCCTCACCGCCGTCATCTACGACCTGCTGCTCGCCCCCTTCACCGTGCCGCTCGTCATGTGGCTGGCCCGCCGCGCCGACAACGACCCGCTGGCCGAGTCCACCGCGGGCGGCACCGACGTCGCGTCCGGCTGGATGCGCTCCGGCACCGGCCTGCGCATCGGCAGCCAGCGCGGCAGCGGCTTCGGCGGCAGCGGCCTGCGCGGCGGGCTCCGCGCCAGGGCCGCCCGCAGCCGCGCCGCCCGCGCCGCCCGCATCAAGGGGGTCAAGCGGCTGTGACCGTACGCCGTCCAGGGGAGGGACCGTCGTGAGCAATATTCCCGAGACCGGACGGACCCCGCGCGTCCAGATCCGGCTCATCGTCATCCAGGTACTCGTCTTCTCGCTGCTCTTCACCCTCCTCGGCCGGCTCTGGTACCTCCAGGTCCGCAACGGCCAGGAGTACACCGACGAGGCGAAGAACAACCACGTCCAGCGCGTCGTCCAGCCCGCCGTCCGCGGCTCCATCCTCGACGCCCGCGGCGTCCCCCTCGCCGACAACGAGACCCGCCTCGTCGTCTCCGCGTCCCGCACCGAACTCATGCGGATGAAGGACCGCGGCAAAGCCGTCCTCACCCGCCTCGCCGGCGTCCTCGGCATGACCCCCAAGGAGGTCATGGACAAGGTCAGGCTCTGCGACTCCAAGACCCCCCAGCCCTGCTGGAACGGCTCCCCCTACCAGCCGATCCCCGTCACCGACGAGGCCACCACCCAGCAGGCCCTCCAGATCCGCGAACGCGCCGAGGACTTCCCCGGCATCACCGCCGAACCCACCGCCGTACGCCGCTACCCCGCCCCCGGCAAGGCCCGCACGTCCCAGGTGCTCGGCTACCTCTCGCCCGTCACCGACGAGGAGATCGAGAAGGCCAAGGACACCGACTCGCCGTTCCTCCGCTCCGACCAGGTCGGCCGCTCCGGCCTGGAGCGCACCTACGACAAGTACCTGCGCGGCAAGGCCGGCGTCACCCGCTACGAGGTCGACAACCTCGGCCGCGTACTCGGCGAGGCCGAGAGCAGCCCCGCCGTGCCCGGCTCCACCGTCGTCACCAGCATCGACGCCCGCGTCCAGGCCGTCGCCGAGTACGAGCTCCACCAGGCCATGGAGACCGTGCGGAAGGAGACGGACCGGGTCACCGGCCGCCCGTACGAGGCAGACGCGGGCGCCGTCGTCGTCATGGAGTCCAAGACCGGCCGCGTCGTCGCGATGGCCTCCCAGCCCGACTACGACCCCAACGTCTGGGTCGGCGGCATCTCCGCCAAGGAGTACGCCCACATGACGGGCAAGAACTCCAACTACCCGCTCCTCAACCGGGCCATCCAGGGCCAGTCACCCGCCGGCTCCGTCTTCAAGGTGGTGTCGGCGAGCGCGGCCGTACGGGCCGGCTACCCCTTCGACGGCCGCTACAACTGCAGCGCCTCCTACAGCCTCGGCGGCCGCAGCTTCGCCAACTTCGAGTCCAAGGGGCACGGCCCCATCTCCCTCGGCGACGCACTCAAGTACTCCTGCAACACCGTCTTCTACCGCCTCGGCCACCAGGAGTGGCAGCGCGACGGCGGCCTCAAGCCGAAGAAGAACGCCCACGACTGGTTCTACCGGACCGCCCACGACTTCGGATTCGGCTCCGAGACCGGCATCGACCTGCCGAACGAGGTCACCGGCCGCATCCCCGACCGCCAGTGGAAGCAGAGGTTCTGGGAGGCCAACAAGGACTCCTGGTGCAAGCAGGGCAAGAAGGGCGGCAGCTACGTCGAGCAGATCGCCTACGAGAGCTGCCTCGAAGGCAACCAGCTCAAGGCCTTCGACAGCATCAACTTCGCCATCGGCCAGGGCGACGTCCTCATCACCCCCATCCAGCTCGCCACCGCCTACGCCGCCATCAGCAACGGCGGCACCCTCTACGAACCCACCATCGGCAAAGCCGTGATCAGCCCCGACGGCAAGAAGGTCCAGGAGATCAACCCCAAGGCCCGCGGCAGGCTGCCCGTCGACGCCCAGACCATCAAGGACCTGGACAAGGGCCTGCGCTCCGTCGTCGAACCCGGAGGCACCGCCGCCTGGCGGTTCACCCAGGTCGGCTGGCCGAACGACAAGATCCCGATGCGGGCCAAGACCGGCACCGCCCAGGTCTACGGCAAGCAGACCACGTCCTGGTTCGCCACCTACACCGACGACTACACGATCGTCATGACGATCTCCCAGGGCGGCACCGGCTCCGGCGCCTCCGGCCCCGCCGTACGCAACATCTACGACGCCATCTACGGCCTCGACGACGAAGGCAACCAGGACCTCAAGCGGGCCCTGCTGCCCAAGCCGCAGAAGGACCTGCCGAAGATCCAGCCCGACGGCTCCATCGAAGCGCCCACCATCAAGCCGTACGACCCCGAAGCGCAGAAGCCCAAGGGCGAGGCCGGACAGGAAGACGGACAACCGGGCCTCGCCGGCCCACCGGTCTGGAGGGACTGACCGACCGCCATGCCCGGAAACAAGACGTTCTCCGTCCCCCGCTACGCCCCCGAACCCGGCGGCCTGTGGGCGAAGCTCACCGCCCGCGACTCCGTGGTCCGGCGGCTCGACTGGCCGCTGCTGTTCTCCGCCGTCGCCCTCTCCCTCATCGGCTCGCTGCTCGTCTGGTCCGCGACCCGCAACCGCACCGAACTCACCCAGGGCGACCCGACGTCGTTCCTCTTCAAGCACCTGCTCAACACCAGCATCGGCTTCGCCCTGATGGTCGGCACGATCTGGCTCGGCCACCGCACCCTGCGCGGCGCCGTCCCGGTCCTCTACGGCATCTCCGTCGTCCTCGTGATACTGGTCCTCACCCCGCTCGGCGCCACCATCAACGGCGCCCACGCGTGGATCGTCCTCGGCGGCGGCTTCTCGCTCCAGCCGTCCGAGTTCGTCAAGGTCACCATCATCCTCAGCATGGCGATGATGCTCGCCGCCCGCGTCGACGCCGGCGACCAGCTCCACCCCGACCACCGCACCGTCGCCAAGTCCCTCGTCCTGGCCGTCATCCCCATGGCCATCGTCATGCTGATGCCGGACCTCGGCTCCGTGATGGTCATGGTCGTGATCGTCCTCGGTGTGCTCCTCGCCTCCGGCGCGTCCAACCGCTGGATCTTCGGCCTGATCGGCGCGGGGATCTCCGGCGCCGTCCTCGTCGCCGTACTCGGCGTCCTCGACGAGTACCAGATAAACCGCTTCGCCGCCTTCGCCAACCCCGAACTCGACCCGGCGGGCGTCGGCTACAACACCAACCAGGCCCGTATCGCCATCGGTTCCGGCGGCCTCTACGGCGCCGGCCTGTTCAAAGGCCACCAGACCACCGGCCAGTTCGTCCCCGAGCAGCAGACCGACTTCATCTTCACCGTGGCGGGCGAGGAACTCGGCTTCGTCGGCGGCGGAGCGATCATCGCCCTCATCGGCGTCGTCCTGTGGCGCGCCTGCCGCATCGCCCGCGAGACCACCGAGCTGTACGGCACGATCGTCGCCGCCGGGATCATCGCCTGGTTCGCGTTCCAGTCGTTCGAGAACATCGGCATGAACCTCGGCATCATGCCCGTCGCCGGTCTGCCCCTGCCGTTCGTGTCCTACGGAGGATCGTCGATGTTCGCCGTATGGGTGGCGATCGGCCTCCTCCAGTCGATCAGGGTCCAGCGACCCATAACGGCATAACGCCGTCTCACCGCATCGGGCCGTCCTGGACTAGATTCGGTTCATGGCGGACACGAAACGCGAGATCGAGCGGAAGTACGAAGCCACCACCGACACCCGAGTGCCGGACCTCACCGAGGTCCGCGGTGTCTCCCGCGTCGTCGACGCGGGCACCGCGGACCTCGACGCCGTCTACTACGACACCCCCGACCTGCGCCTCGCCGCGCACTCCCTCACGCTCCGCCGCCGCACCGGCGGCAACGACGCCGGCTGGCACCTCAAGCTCCCCGTCGCCCCCGGCGTACGGGACGAGATACGCGCCCCCCTCGGAGACGACGTCCCGCGCGGCCTCGCGGGCCTCGTCCGCGCCCGCACCCGCGGCGAAGACCTCGTCCCCCTGATGCGCCTCCTCTCCTCGCGGGACGTCCACCACCTCGTCGACGCCGACGGCGCCGTCCTCGCCGAGCTCAGCACCGACACGGTCCGCGCGGAACGCCTCACGGACGGCGGAGGCACGGCGGAATGGGCCGAGATCGAGGTCGAGCTCGCCGACGGCGCGGACGTCTCGCTGCTGGACGCGGTCGACACACGCCTCCGCAAGGCCGGCCTGCGCCCGGCGGCCGCCCCCTCCAAACTGGCGAGAGCCCTGGAGGAGACCGGCACCGCCCCGCCCGCCCGCACCCCGTCCCCGTACGAGACGGCGGGCGACCACGTCCTCGCGTACCTGCGCGAACAGGTCGACACGCTGCTGGACCTCGACGCCGGCGTACGCCGCGACCAGCCCGACTCCGTCCACCAGATGCGCGTCGCCACCCGCCGTCTGCGCAGCGCCTTCCGCAGCCACCGCAAGGTCCTCGACCGCTCGGTGACCGACCCGGTCGCGGAGGAGCTGAAATGGCTCGCCGCCGAGCTGGGCGTCGACCGCGACCAGGAAGTCCTGGAGGAGCGTCTGCGCACGGCCCTGGACACGGTCCCGCGCCCGCTCCTCCTCGGCCCGGTCCGCGGCAGGCTCCGCCGCTGGTCCGCGGCCCGCCGCGCCGGCTCACGCGGCCGCACCCTGAAGGTCCTCGACAGCGCGAGGTACCTCCGCCTCCTGGACAGCCTGGACGCCCTCCTCACCGACCCGCCCCTGCGCCCGGCCGCCGCGAAGGACCCGGCGCGGGTCCTGGCGAAGGCGGTCCTGAAGGACCACGCGCGCGTAGCGGCCCGCGTCGAGCACGCCCTGTCGCTGGACCCGGGCAAGGACCGGGACGTGGCCCTCCACGAGGCGAGGAAGGCGGCCAAACGCGCCCGCTACGCCGCCGAACTGGCCTCCCCCGCCCTGGGCAAGCCCGCGAAACGCCTCGCCAAGCGCATGAAGGCCGTCCAGCAGGTCCTCGGCGACCACCAGGACAGCGTCGTCGCCCGCGAAGCCCTCCGAAACCTCGCCGCCCAGGCCCACGCGGCAGGCGAGTCCGCCTTCACGTGGGGGCTGCTGTACGCACGGGAGGAGTCGGCGGCGGCCGCCCGGGAGCGCGAGCTGCCGGACGTATGGGCGGAGGTCTCGGTGCGGGGCCTGCGGCCCTGACCGGCCGGGGGCGGCCCGCGAGCGGGTTACGCTTGAGAGTCGCCCCTTGCCCGCTCACGAAGGTTTCTCCGCGAAATGCCTGCCGAATCGGTCTTCCCGCAGCTCGAGGCCCTGCTCCCGCACGTGCAGAAGCCGATCCAGTACGTCGGCGGTGAGCTGAACTCCACCGTCAAGGATTGGGACAGCTGCGACGTGCGCTGGGCGCTCATGTACCCCGACGCGTACGAGGTCGGGCTGCCCAACCAGGGCGTCATGATCCTCTACGAGGTACTGAACGAGCGCGAGGGCGTCCTCGCCGAGCGCACGTACAGCGTGTGGCCGGACCTTGAGGCGCTGATGCGCGAGCACAAGGTGCCGCAGTTCACGGTGGACAGCCACAGGCCTGTGAAGGCTTTCGACGTCTTCGGCCTGTCGTTCTCCACCGAGCTGGGCTACACCAACATGCTCACGGCCCTCGACCTCGCCGGCATTCCGCTGGAGGCGAAGGACCGCGGGCTGGACGACCCGATCGTCCTCGCCGGCGGCCACGCCGCGTTCAACCCCGAGCCGATCGCCGACTTCATCGACTGCGCGGTCATCGGCGACGGCGAGCAGGCGGTCCTGGAGATCACCGAGATCATCCGCGCGTGGAAGGCGGAGGGCCGCCCTGGCGGCCGCGAGGAGCTGCTGTTCCGGCTGGCCCGGACCGGCGGTGTGTACGTCCCGGCGTTCTACGACGTGGAGTACCTCCCCGACGGCCGCATCGGCCGTGTCGTACCGAACCGCTCCGGCGTGCCGTGGCGCGTGTCCAAGCACACCGTCATGGACCTGGACGAGTGGCCGTACCCGAAGCAGCCGCTCGTCCCGCTCGCGGAGACCGTCCACGAGCGGATGTCCGTCGAGATCTTCCGCGGCTGCACCCGCGGCTGCCGTTTCTGCCAGGCCGGCATGATCACGCGCCCCGTGCGGGAGCGAAGCATCACCGGCATCGGCGAGATGGTGGACAAGGGGCTGGCCGCGACCGGCTTCGAAGAGGTCGGCCTGCTGTCCCTCTCCTCCGCCGACCACTCCGAGATCGGTGACATCGCCAAGGGCCTCGCGGACCGGTACGAGGACGACAAGATCGGCCTCTCCCTCCCCTCGACCCGCGTCGACGCGTTCAACGTCGACCTGGCCAACGAGCTGACCCGCAACGGCCGTCGCTCCGGTCTCACCTTCGCCCCCGAGGGCGGCTCCGAGCGCATGCGCAAGGTCATCAACAAGATGGTCTCGGAGGAGGACCTGATCCGTACGGTCGCCACCGCGTACGGCAACGGCTGGCGCCAGGTGAAGCTGTACTTCATGTGCGGCCTGCCCACCGAGACCGACGACGACGTCCTCCAGATCGCGGACATGGCGGCGAACGTCATCGCCAAGGGCCGCGAGGTGTCGAAGTCCAACGACATCCGCTGCACCGTCTCCATCGGCGGGTTCGTGCCCAAGCCGCACACCCCGTTCCAGTGGGCTCCGCAGCTCAGCGCCGAGGAGACCGACGCCCGTCTGGAGAAGCTCCGCGACAAGATCCGCGGCGACAAGAAGTACGGCCGCTCGATCGGCTTCCGCTACCACGACGGCAAGCCCGGCATCGTCGAGGGACTGCTGTCGCGCGGCGACCGCCGCATCGGCGCGGTCATCCGCGCCGTGTACGAGGACGGCGGCCGCTTCGACGGCTGGCGTGAGCACTTCTCGTACGACCGCTGGATGGAGTGCGCCGAGAAGACGCTGCCCGCGTACGGCGTGGACGTCGACTGGTACACGACGCGTGAGCGCACCTACGAGGAGGTCCTGCCCTGGGACCACCTGGACTCCGGTCTGGACAAGGACTGGCTGTGGGAGGACTGGCAGGACTCCCTCGACGAGACCGAGGTCGAGGACTGCCGCTGGACGCCGTGCTTCGACTGCGGTGTCTGCCCGCAGATGGACACGCACATCCAGATCGGCCCCACCGGCAAGAAGCTGCTCCCGCTCACGGTCAAGCAGTAGCGGCCATCAGCGGCGACACGGCCTGGCAGGAGTTCAGCGCAGGGCGCTGCGCTCCTGCCAGGCCGTCCACGGCACGTTCCAGGCGCCGAAGCCGTTGCCCGGTGCGACGACGCCCTTCGTGTCCCTGCCCTTGATCTCGAACGGGTCGCCGGGGCGGACCTGGGCGTAGAACCAGGCGGCGTCGGCGGTGCTCATGCCGATGCAGCCGGAGCTCCTATTGGCCCTGCCCATCCACCGGTCGTTCCAGGGAGCGGCGTGGGCGTACATGCCCGACCAGGTGAGCCGCATCGAGTAGTCGACCATCTTGTCGTAGGCGTCGCCGAGGCCCACGGTCTCGGAGTTCATGTTGATGGTGCCCTCCTTGGCCATCAGCACGGCGGTGCCGCGCCAGGAGCGCTTGTCGCCACCGGGGGTGCCGCCGGAGACCGGGATCGTACGGACCTCCCGCCCGTCGCGTACGAGGGTGAGCTGCTTGCGGTCGAGGTCCACCCGGACGATCTGGGCGGCGCCGACGGTGAAGGTGGTCGCGTAGTCGCGGACGAACCAGCCGCCGTCACCCGAGTCCGTGCCGTTGAGCTCGGCGGTCAGCGTGACCTTGGTGCCGGGCTTCCAGTACTCCTTGGGCCGCCAGTCGACCCGGTCGCGGCCGGAGTGGTCCTCCAGCCACGCCCAGGAGCCCTCGGTGCCGTTCGACGTGGTGAGCTTCAGCTGCCGTTCGACGGCGGCCTTGTCGGTGACCGGGTGGTCGAAGACGAGGGACACGGGCTGGGCGATGCCGACGGTGGTGTTCGCTCCGGGGCGCCAGTCGACCTTGTTGACCTTGTCGGCGCCGGCCGTGGTGAACGAGGACTTCGTCGTGTGCTTCCGTCCGGCATCGGTGGTCGTCACGGCGGTGACCGTGTAGGAGGCGCCCGGGACGGCCTTGCGGCGTGACGTCCAGCTCGCGCCGTCCGCGGCGAGTTCGCCGCCGAGGGCGCGGCCGTCCGCGTCGGTGACGGTGACCGAGGTGAGCCTGCCGCCCGACGCCGTGACCTCGACGGGCTCGCCGGCCCGGACGTTCTCGCCGCGAGGCGTCACCGTCACGGCCGCCGGACGGTCATCGGCCGCCGGCCGGCCGGCGGCCTTGCCGTCGGCGGGCGATGTGCCGGTTCCGGACGGCGAGGAACAGGCGGCGAGCGGCACGAGCAGTGCCACGACGGATGCCGTGCGTATACGTAGCTGGCCCAACGGAATGCCCCTGTCGCGAGTAGTGGTGGTACCCGGGACTGTAGAGCTGGGAAAAGCGCAGGTGAGGGGTGCTGCGGCTATGTGACGGCGACTGGAGGGGAACGGTCGTCGTCCGGTCACATTCGGCGCGCGGAGCGGTCACGGGCGGCTGTGAGCATCCTCGGTACCCCCGGGGATCCGGGGCGTTCCCCACAGAGAGGTTCTCCTCGTGTCAGCGCTGCTCGTGACGGCCGACCGCGGCCAGGAAACACCGCTGGGGCCGATCACCGCCGCCGCGTACCGCCGGTTCCTGGAATCCCCCGAGGGCGCGGCTTTGGGCGCCGCGTTCCTGCAGTGTCCGTCCTGGGCGGAGGTCAAGGGGGGCTGGCAGAGCCGGCTCGTCGGCTGGGGTCCTGAGCCCGCGGCCGGACGGCTGTCCGGCGTGGCGCTGGTGCTGCTGCGGCAACTGCCCGGTACGCGCAAGTTCTTCGCCTACCTGCCGGAAGGGCCGGTCGCCGACTGGGCCGACCCCGGCATCGACGCCTGGCTCGGCCCGCTGCTGCGGTATCTCCGCGAGGCGGGCGCGTTCGCGGTGCGGATCGGGCCCTCGCCCGCGTACCGCCGCTGGAGCGCGGCCAGGATCAAGTCGGCGACCGGTCAGGGGCGGCGGCTCGCGGACGTCCTCGCGAGCGAGGTGGACCCGCTGGGCACGGCCGTCGCCGATCGGCTGCGGGCGCGCGGCTGGAAGCGGTGCGGCGGCGAGGAGGACGGGGACGCGCAGCCGCGGCACGTCTTCCAGGTGCCGCTCACCGGCCGTACACCGGACGACCTGTGGGCCGGGCTCAACCAGGAGTGGCGGCGCAATGTGCGGCGGGCGGAGAAGTCCGGCGTTGACGTGGTCGTGGGCGGCGCGGCCGACCTGCCCGAGTTCTACCGGCTGCTGGAGATCACGGAGGAGCGGGACGGCTTCCGGCTCGGCCGGTCGCTCGCCTACTACGAGCGCCAGTACGCGGCCCTCAACGCGGAGGAACCGGGCCGGATGAAGCTCTACCTCGCCCGTCACGGCGGCGAGACGCTCGCCGCCCACACCATGGTCCGCGTGGGCCGCCGCGTCTGGTACCAGACGGGGGCCTCCGCGAACCACCGCCGCGAGGTCCGGCCCTCCAACCTGCTGCAGTGGCGGATGCTGCTCGACGCCCAGGCGCTCGGCGCCGACGTCTACGACATGCGCGGGGTACCCTCCACCCTCGACCCCGACGACCGCGCGCACGGGCTGCTGCGCTGGAAGCTGGGGACCGGCGGAGAGGTCGTCGAGACCCTGGGGGAGTGGGAGAGACCGTTGGACGGCCCGGCGAACCACGCGCTGTACCGCGCGTTCCAGACGTATCTGGCGCGCCGGTGACGGCGGCGCACACCACGACGGCCGCGTCCGGTGGGACGGCCGCGTCCGGCGGGACGGTCACACCCGGAGGGACGGTCACACCCGGAGGGACGGTCACGCCCGGTGGGACGCCCGCGTCCGACGGGATGGTCACGCCCGGCGCGCCGGCGCCGTCCCGGGCGCCGTCCGTGCTGCGCAGCGGCTTCGTCATGGCCGCAGGGTCGGTCGTGTCCCGGGCGACCGGGTTCGCGCGGTCCGCGGTCGTCGCCGCCGCGATCGGCGTCGGCACGGTCGCCGACGGGTACGCCGTCGGCAACTCCCTGCCCACGATCGTCTACATGCTCCTGATCGGCGGCGCCCTGAACGCCGTGTTCGTGCCCGAACTCGTCAAGGCCGCCAAGGAGCACGAGGACGGCGGCGCCGCCTACACCGACCGGCTGCTCACCGTTTGCGTGCTCGCCCTGCTGGCGCTCACCGCGGGCGCGGTGTGGGCGGCGCCCGCGATCGTCGACGCGTACACCGACTACCCGCCCGGCCAGACCGCCATGACGGTCGCCTTCGCACGCTACTGCCTGCCGCAGATCCTCTTCCTCGGGCTGTTCACACTGCTCGGCCAAGTGCTCAACGCCCGTGGGCGCTTCGGCGCGATGATGTGGGCGCCCGTCCTCAACAACGTCGTCGTCATCGCCGTCTTCGGCCTCTACCTCGCGGTCTTCGCCACCGGCGACGGCGGCACGCTCGGCGCCGCCGAGACCGCGCTGCTCGGCTGGGGCACAACGGCGGGCATCGCCGTCCAGGCCCTCGCCCTGCTGCCCGCGCTGCGCGCGGCCCGCTTCCGCTACCGGCCCCGGTTCGACTGGCGCGGCAGCGGGCTCACCCGGCCGCTGCGGAACGCCGGCTGGCTGGTGCTGCTGGTGCTCACCAACCAGGCCGCGTACTGGGTCACGACCCGGCTGGCCACGGCGGCGGGTCTGCGCGCGGAGGCGGCCGGCGTCGACGGCGGCGCGGGGTTCAGCGCGTACAACAACGCCTATCTGCTGTGGGCCGTGCCGCACGGGATCATCACGGTGTCGCTGATGACCGCGCTGCTGCCCCGGATGAGCTCGGCCGCCGCCGACGCGGACACCGCGGCGGTGCGGCGCGACGTGTCGTACGGCCTGCGGACCAGCGCGGCGGCCGTCGTCCCGGCGGCGTGCGCGCTGTTCGCCCTCGCGCAGCCCGTGATGGCGCTCGTCTTCCAGTACGGCGAGACGGACGCGGCCGCCGTGGCTGTCATGGCGGGCACGCTGATGGCGTTCGCGCCCGGGCTGATCGCCTTCAGCGGGCAGTACGTCCTCTCCCGCACGTTCTACGCGCTGTCCGACACTCGCACCCCGTTCCTGCTGAACCTGGTGATCGCGGGCCTCAACGCGGGCCTGTCGGTGGTGGCGTACGTCGTGCTGCCCGCGCGCTGGGCGGTGACCGGCATGGCCGGCGGGTACTCGCTGGCGCTGTGGGCGGGCTGGGCCGTCACGGCCCTCGTCCTGCACCGCCGCCTGGCGGCGGCGCGGGCCGTGCCGCGCGACGAGGGCGACGAGGGCGACGGGGGCGACGAGGGCACGCCGCGCGGGCCCGCCCTCGTGGCACAGGCGCGGCTGCTGGTCGCCGCCGTGCCGGCGACGGCGCTCGGGTACGGCGCAGCCCGCTGGGCCGATGCCGGCGGGGCCGTCGCGTCCGCCGCGGCCGGGGCGACGGCGATCGCCGGCGTGTTCGTCCTGCTCGCCCGGCCGCTGCGGCTCACCGGGATCGACGCCCTCGTCACCGGCGCCGTCGCGCGGCTGCGCCGCCGCCGTTCATGAACCCGGCTCGGCACCGGACCGCCTCCGGCCCTTCCGCCCCTTCCCACCCTCTGGATACTGTGCGCATGCCTCGTGTACTCCTCATCGAAGACGACCCCTCCGTGCGCGAGGGCGTGGAACTCGGCCTGCGCCGCCGCGGCCACGAGGTGCGCACCGCCGCCACCGGAGAGGCGGGGCTCGCCGCCCTGCGCGAGTTCCGGCCGGATCTGCTGCTGCTCGACCTGATGCTGCCCGGCATGAACGGCGTACAGGTCTGCCGCCGGGTGCGGGAGGACAGCCAGCTGCCGATCATCATGCTCACCGCCCGCGGCGACGACTTCGACGTCGTCGTCGGCCTGGAGGCCGGTGCCGACGACTACATCGTCAAACCCGCCCGCACCGAGGTGATCGAGGCCCGCATCCGGGCCGTGCTGCGCCGGATCGAGGAACCCGGCGGCGGGCGTCCCGCCGTCGAGTTCCACGGCGAGCTGGCCATCGACCGGGCCGGGCTCACCGTGGCGAAGAACGGCGAACGCCTCGCCCTCGCGCCGTCCGAGATGAAACTGCTCCTGCACCTGTCCGCCGCGCCCGAACAGGTCTTCAGCCGCCAGCAGTTGCTGGAGCACGTGTGGGAGCACAGCTACCACGGCGACTCCCGGCTCGTGGACGCGTGCGTGCGGCGGCTGCGCAACAAGATCGAGGACGTCCCGGGGAGCCCGCGCTACATACAGACCCTGCGGGGCTTCGGCTACCGCTTCGGACCGCTGTGAGCCTCCGCCCCGCGCGGCCGCGCGGGCAGTCGGGAACCACCGGTGAGCGGCGCCGTCCCTTCGGCCTGCGCACCCGCCTCGTCCTGGCGTTCCTGCTGGTGGCCGCCGTCAGCGCGGGCACGACCGCCGCACTCACCTTCCGGGAGGCCCGCACCGCGGTCCTGAAGACCGCGCAGGACACCGCCGTCTCCTCCTTCCGCGCCCAGGTGAGCAGACTCGACGTCGTCCTCTTCCAGCATCGGGACATGGACGAGAAGCGGAACCTGCTGCGCGCCATCGCCCGCACCGGCAAGCCGCGCCCGTGGTACGTCTACGCCGAATACGGCTCGCTGCGCGTCTCCTCCGCGACCAGCCCCACGTCCACGGTGATCACGCCCGAACTGCGGCGCAGGGCCCACTCCACCCTGCACGGCAGCTTCGAGCGGGTCGTCAAGGGCGGGGTGCCGTATCTGACCATCGGCATGCCGGTCGCGTTCGAGACCGGCGGGAACAGGGTCCTGCCGTCCGGGGTCGTCCTGTTCGCGGTGATGCCCATGCCCGACGAGCAGGCGAACGTGGACGCGCTCGTCGCCGCCGCCCGGGACGGCGCGCTGCCGGGCCTCGCCGTCGCCCTGGTGCCCGCGCTGATCGCCGCGCGCAGTGTGCTGCGCCCGGTGCGCGACCTGCGCAGGGCCGCCCAGTCCATGGGCAGCGGCCGCCTCGACACGCGGATCCCGGTGCGGGGCAGCGACGAACTGGCCGACCTGGCACGGACGTTCAACGCGTCCGCGGGCCATCTCGAACACTCCGTGGGCGAGCTGCGCCAGGCGGAGGCCCGCGCCCGCCGCTTCGCCTCCGACGTCTCGCACGAACTGCGCACCCCGCTGGCGGGGATGCTCGCCGTCACCGAGGTCCTCGACGAGGACGCCGACGGCCTCGACCCCGACACCGCGCGGGCGGTCCGGCTGATCAGCGCGGAGACCGGCAAGCTCGCGGTGCTCGTGGAGGACCTGATGGAGATCTCCCGGTTCGACGCGCGCGCCGCCGAGCTGCACACCGACGAGGTCGATGTCGCGCAGACCGTCCGCAAGACGCTGGAGCAGCGGCGCTGGACCGACCGGGTCAGCGCCGACCTGCCGGACGGCATCCGCGCCCGGCTCGATCCGCGCCGCCTCGACGTCGTCGTCGCCAACCTGGTCGGCAACGCGCTGCGGCACGGCGGCGCGCCCGTCACCGTACGGCTGCGCACCGCCGTGGGAGCGGACGGGGCGGGACAGCTGGTCATCGAGGTCTCCGACCGGGGGCCCGGCATCCGGCCGGACGTCCTCCCGCACATCTTCGACCGCTTCTACAAGGCCGACGCGGCCCGCACCCGCTCGGCCGGCAGCGGCCTGGGCCTGGCCATCGCCATGGAGAACGTACGCCTGCACGGCGGCACCCTTCGCGCCGCGAACGGCCCCGACGGAACCGGCGCCGTGTTCACGGCCGAGATGCCACTGCGCACAGGCGAGGCACCGGCATGACCGGCACACGGCGCGTGCGGACAGCGGTCGTCGCCGCCGTCGCGGCGCTGTCGCTCGGCGGCTGCGGGATCCCCGAGACGGACGTCGTCGCGGCGGGAGACCCCGCCACCGTCAAGGTGGTCCCGCACCCGAACACCGGGCTGCTCCTGTTCCTCAGGTCGCCCTCCGGGGAGTTGACGCCGGTCGTCCGCTACCAGGACACCGGTGCCGGCGACTTCGAGGAGTCGGGCGTGTCGACGGCCGCGTCCTGGATGGTCGCCGCCCTCTTCGCCGGGCCGCAGCCGCACGAAGCCGAGGCCGGACTGACCGACGGCCTGCCCGACATGCCCTTCGAGGGTGTCACGCGGGTCATGCCGCGGCCGGGGGGCGGGGTGGAGGCGACGCTCCCGATCGCGCTCGCCGGCCTCGACGACCTGGCCCTGCGGCAGCTGGTGTGCACGATCGCGTTCGCCGAGGACGCCTCGGGCCGCGTTCCGGTGCGTCTGCGGGGGACCGACACGGCACGGGCGCCGGCCGTCTGCGACGCGGACGTCGACGGCCGCGTCGCGTAACGCCTGAGCAACGGCCCGTCCCCGGGGAAACCCGCAGGACAGGCCGTGGCGTCATGCCGGGCATGGACCTGGAGAAGCGCCCGGCAGGGCGACCGACGGAGCGGCCGACGGAGCGGCCGCGTCCCCGGCCCCCCGAGGCCGAGGGGTGCCTCGTCACGGCCGTCAGGATGCCGGTGCGGATCGTGGTGCTGGTCGTCGTCGTACCCGTACGGATGGTGTGGGACGCCCTCGCCCTGTGCGCGCGGACGCTCGACCGCACCGTGCTGCGCCCGCTGGGCCGCGTGCTGGTCGTGATCCCGCTCACGTGGCTCTGGCGGCAGGCGCTGGCCCCGCTGGGGCGTGGCGTCGCGTGGCTGGCCGGGGCACTCGTCACGTACGGGGTCGTCGCGCCCGCCCGGTGGCTGTGGCGGTGGGTGCTGGCTCCGTGCGGGCGTGGCGTCGCGTGGCTGGTGGGCGCGCTGCTCACGTACGGGGTCGTGCGGCCCGCCGGCTGGCTGTGGCGGTGGGTGCTGGCCCCGGTGGGGCGTGGCGTCGCGTGGCTGGTCGCGGCGCTGGCGACGTACGGCGTGGCGGTCCCCGCCCGGTGGCTGTGGAAGTGGGTGCTGGCCCCGCTGGGGCGCGGGCTCGCGTCGGGTGTCCACACAGCCTTCACCGTCATCTGGGTGCTGGCCCCGCTGGGGCGCGGGCTCGCGTGGCTGGTCGCGGCGCTCGTCGCGTACGGGGTCGTCGTGCCCGCCCGCCGGCTGTGGCGGTGGGTGCTGGTGCCGGCGGGGCGGGGGCTCGCCTGGCTGGCGCGGGTGCTGGTCGTTGTACCGGCCCTCGCGCTGTGGCGGTGGGTGATGGTGCCGCTCGGGCGGGGGCTGGTGGTCGTCGCCCAGGAGGTCGCGGACGCGCTCGGCGTCGCGTGGCGGGCCGCCGGGTACGTGTCGCGGGCCGTCGGGCGCGGACTCGCCTGGCTGGCCCGGCAGTTGGTGGTCCGCCCGGCCGCCTGGGCCTACCGCGCCGTGTGCACACCCGTCGGGCACTGGGTGCGCGACAGCCTCTGGGCACCGGCCCGCGCCGCCGGCCGCGCCGCGCGTTCCGCCTCTCGCGCCGCGCTCTCCGCCGCCCGCGACACGCTGCGCCGGGCACGCGCCGACGCCTGGCGGGCACTGGTCGGCGGGGGCCCGGTCGCGCGGCCCGCGGGAGAGGGTTCCCGTCCTGCGCGTACCCTGGGGGGTACAACGACCGCTTCCGGCGCGGTGCCCGCCCCCGAGGTCTCCCCGCACGAGCAGGGATGATCCGGGCAGGTCCCCCGGGAGCGCCCACCGCATCCGTGGGCGGAGCGCGACCGCGCCCGCCCCGCACCGAGGAGAAGAACCACTGGGCAAGCGACAGCCCGAAGGCCCGCCGCCCGCACCGGCGGTGCAGCGCATCCGTCTGCGCTACACCAAGCGCGGCCGCCTCCGGTTCACCAGCCACCGCGACTTCCAGCGTGCGTTCGAGCGCGCGCTGCGGCGCGCCGAGGTGCCCATGGCGTACTCGGCGGGCTTCACGCCGCACCCGAAGGTCTCCTACGCCAACGCCGCACCCACCGGCACGGGCTCCGAGGCCGAGTACCTGGAGATCGCGCTCACCGCGCGGCGCGACCCCGGCACGCTGCGGGAACTGCTCGACGCGTCCCTGCCGGACGGCCTCGACGTCGTCGACGCCGTGGAGGCCCGTACGTCGGGGCTCGCCGACCGGCTCACCGCGTCCGTGTGGGAGCTGCGGCTCGACGGCGTCGGGCTCGCGGAGGCCGAGCAGGCCGTGGCCGCGTTCCTCGCGGCCGAGACGGTCGAGGTGCAGCGGCGGACGAAGAACGGTCTGCGGACGTTCGACGCCCGGGCCGCCGTGTCCGGGCTGGAGGCCGTTCCCGTGCCCGCTGATAGGCCGGTGGACGGCCCCTGTGCGATACTGCGGCTGGTTGTTCGGCACGTGACACCTGCCGTACGGCCCGACGACGTCCTGTCCGGTCTCCGCGCTGTGGCCGACCTGGCGCCGCCCGTCCCCGCAGCGGTGACGCGGCTGGCGCAGGGGCTCTTCGACGAGGAGTCCGGCACGGTGACCGACCCGCTCGCGCCCGACCGCGAGGCAGTCACGGCCGCCCCTTCCGAGGCCGCCGGATCCGCTGTCGCGACGGCGCCGGAAGGTGCAGGTTCCGCGTAGGAGCGGTCGTCGTAGCGCGGCCCTGGTACTCGGGAGCCACCTGGGTCGGGTCGCGTACAGACACAACAGACTTTCGCCAGGCCGTACGCACAAGGTGTACGGAACCGGCGAGCCAGACATACAGCTCCCGTGCGGCGCCCGCGCCCCGGACGGCGGCCATCGCGCATCGCGCGGTGCGGCGGCCGGACCGGACCCAGACGCGGCGCCCGGGAGCGTGACGGGAGAACCGCCCGCATGCTCGAGCCGAACGAAACCGGCACCGCCGGTATCAACGAACAGAACAACGACAGCCCCAGCGACACGCTGCCTCCGCGCCGTCGTCGCCGTGCCGCATCCCGCCCCGCGGGCCCGCCGGTCACCGCGGCCGCCGAGAGCGCCAGGAGCGAGACGGTCACCGAGACCGTGACCGCGTCCGCCGCCCCGAACCCCGGACCGGCGGAAGCCGCACCCGCCGGCGATGTCGAGACGACCGAGGCCGCCGCCCCGGCCCGTACGCGCCGCCGCGCCACCCGCAAGGCCACCGCGCCCGCGGCGGAGACCGGTACCGCGGCGGAAGCCGAGACGGTCACCGAGGCCGGGACCGAGGCGGCTCCGGCCGCCCGTACGCGCCGCCGGGCGACGCGCAAGGCCACAGCGCCCGCCGTCGAGACGGCGGAGGCGGCCGAGACGGCCGAGACAGCCGAGGCCACTGCGGCCGAGCCCGCTCAGGCCGCCCCCGAGCCCGCTCAGGCCGCCCCCGAGCCCGCCGCTGCCGAGGCCGCCGCCCCCGAGCCCGCCGCTCCCGCCCGTACGCGCCGCCGTGCCACCCGTAAGAGCACCGCGCCCGCTCCGGCCGAGCCCGCCGCCGCCGAAGCCGAGGAGCCGCAGGCCCCGGCCCCGGAGGCCGA